>NZ_CP054840.1:3690000-3990000 GCF_013363755.1 Comamonas antarctica | reverse complement strand
TCTACGCCAGGCATTCAACCTGGGGGTGGCGTCTGTGGTCTCGCAACCGTGTGAGGTTCCTTTCATGACCCGCTCGGGGACGAAGTCAATTGCCACTCCGGACTACCTTGTCTATTACAAGGTTCGGGACGATGCGATTGGCATGGAGTTCAAGCCCATGCTGGTCGAGGTGAAGGAACGCAAGGAGTGGCTGAAGCACTGGCGGGAGTGGCTCCCCAAATGGGTCGCCACCCGTCGCTATGCACGTGAGCAAGGGTGGCTTTTTCGAGTGATGGACGAGACCCGCATCCGCACACCAGCCTTCGACAACATCATGTTCCTGCGCCGCTACGACGATTTGGATGTGTGCCCACACCAAAGTGCAGCCGTCGTGGAAGACATGCGTGAACTTGGTTCAGTTTCCATTGACTACATCCTGGCCAAGCATTTCGCCGGAAGCTTCCGTGCTCAAGGCATTGCACACCTATGGCATCTGCTAGCGACCCGGCAGCTTGACTGCGATATCTGCGATCCGCTCAACGAAGACACCCTCATCTGGGCAGCCTATGATTGACAAGGACTACGGAGACTATTTCGAGGAAACGCCTTCGGTGGTCATAAAGCGCAGGCGCATTGACGTTCGCAGCGGCGCCTTGGTCCGTCATCGCGACGGAGTCTTTCGAATTGCCGAGGTGCTGGACTTCAACACCGTCACCGCGACCAGCATGCAGACCGGCAGAACCAGCGTGTTGCTGGTCAGTGATTTGGAGAATGTTGATCAAGATCCTGGGTCTCCTTCTGACATCGATATCAACGCGATCGTTGAGGATGACTGGCGCGTTGCGCAGACGCGTTTTGCGGCGATCGAACCGCTGCTGACGACCAAAAGTCCAACCCGAGCCGCAGTTCAGGCACGTGCGCAAGAGCTGGGGGTTGGCATAGCCACGCTGTATCGCTGGATCAGCCGATATCGGTCGCTGGATGCAGTGTCGGGGCTGGTTCCTTTGAAGCGTGGCTGGCAGTACGGAAAGGGCCGGATTTCCAAGAGCGTCCAATTGCTCATCGAGGACGTAATCAACAATTACTACCTGACTCCGGAGCGGCCCACTGCGGAGAAGGTCGTGCGTGAGGTGCTGCGTATTTGTGAGGAGCAGAATGTGCAGGCCCCGAGCGCTACGGCAGTGCGTCAGCGTATCGACCGTATTCCGGAGGTGGAGCGGCTTCGTCGGCGTGGTCAGCGTGAGCGGGCCAAGAACAAGTTTTTGCCTACTCCCGGTACTACGCCAGGAGGCGACTATCCCCTCGCGATTTATCAGATCGATCACACGCCCATCGATGTGATCGTTGTGGATGACGAACATCGTAAGCCTGTTGGTCGACCATGGCTGACAATTGCCATTGATGAGTATTCCCGCATGGTCGCGGGCTACTACATAAGCTTTGACGCGCCCTCGGTTGTCTCGGTCGGCATGTGTCTGGCACACGCCCTGATCCCAAAGGACATGTGGCTGCTCAAGCATGGTGTCGATGCAGAATGGCCTATTTGGGGACGACCCAAAAAAGTGCGTTGGGACAACGGGCCTGACTTCCGTTCGGACAGCGTCCGCGATGTGTGCAACCTCTATGCGATTGATGCAGAGTTTCGACCCGTGAAGGTGCCTCGTTATGGCGGCCACATCGAACGGTTACAGGGCACCTTGCTGCGAGAGCTGCACGATCTGCCAGGCACCACGTTTTCATCTGTACAGGAGCGCCAGGAATACGACTCGGAAGGCCGGGCCATATTCACAAAGTCTGAGCTGGAAAAGCAGTTGCTCAAGATCATTTGCAACGAGTACCACCGCAGAAATCATCGATCTTTGGATATGCCGCCGTTGCGGCGATTCGAGCTTGGCATCTTTGGCCACGGTGGGCAGCTCGGAACTGGTATGCCACCCCGACCGACTGACTATCTGTCGATCTACATCGACTTTCTGCCGATCATTTGGCGCACGGTGCAAAACGATGGGGTGGATATCGATAAGCGCTACTACGCCGACGTTTTGCGCCCCTGGATTGGTGTCATCGATCCTGAGACTGGCAAGGGGTTGAAGCACCCCTTCCGCCGTGACCCGCGCGACATCAGCGCGATCTGGTTCTTCGATCCCGAGCTCAAGGAATATTTCAAGATTCCTCTGGCAGACCCCAACTTCCCAAGTTGCAGTATTTGGGAGCTGAAGCGGGCTAAGCAAGAGCTTAAAGATGCGGGGTTTGACCCATCGGATTCCACGGCGGTTCTGCGGTCCATTACTGAGCGGCGTCAGCTGACCAAAGACAGCGCTGCAAAGACCAAGCAGGCTCGCAAGGCCGCTCAGCGCCAGGCGGATCACCAAAGAGTGGCCGACGAGGGGCCTGCGCCAGTACAGGCACCCAAGGTACGGGCAAGCGCAGACCGTGACATCGCTCCGCGGCCCACGGCAGCATCGCGCATAACAGCATTGCTGCCCGCCGCAAGTTTGCTCACAGACGTTGTACGCGGGAGCGATATCGCATGACCAAGATGGAATTAGAGCCAAGCGCCGCGCCTGAGGCCACGCACATCCATGAGAGCTTTCGCACGGCGCTGGACTTGGGCCCGGAGGAGCGGATTCGTTTCTTGCTCGAACCCCGCTGGATTGGTTACGCACGTGCCAAGCTGATCCTCGATGATATGGCCGCCCTCATGCGTATGCCCAAGGTCCCTCGCATGCGCAATATGCTGGTTGTGGGCGACTCCAACAACGGGAAAACCAAAATCATCGAGCGTTTCATGGAGCTGCACGGTGAGGGCTACGTCAGCGAGGATTCGCACAGCATTCGCCCAGTCATCATTGCCGAGTCACCCCCGTCGGCCGATGAAAAAGGGCTGTATGTGTCCATCCTCAGCCAGTTCTGGTCACCATACAAAAAGAATGGCACCGTGACGGAACTGCGGTACGACGCCATCTCGCGCTTGCGCCTATGCCACGCCGAAATACTGATCATCGACGAAATCCACTCGCTATTGGTGGGACCATCGGCCAAGCTGCGAGCCGTGATGAACACGATCAAGATGCTATGCAATGAACTGCGCATTCCGATTGTTTGTGTGGGCACTAGAGACGCGGTGCGCGTGCTGCATTCAGATCCGCAGCATGCCAGTCGGTTCGATGTGTATTCGCTCCCGCTGTGGAAGCTTGATCCTGAGTTCCAGACGTTGTTGGCTGGATTTGAAAGCGTGCTTCCATTGAAAAAACCCTCAGGTCTCGCGAGCCCAGAGATAGCCACACTTTTGTATGACATCAGCGAAGGCAATCTTGGGGATCTGCACCGACTGCTTATCGAGTGCAGCAAGGTCGCCATCCAGTCTGGGCAAGAGTGCATCACACGGGAGATCGTGGCCTCTAAGGTGTGGGTCAAACCGACCAAAGGCATTCGTGAAGTCCAGCCATGAGCAATGCTTCCTGGCAACAGCCCTATAAGGACGAACTGCTTTCGTCTTGGCTGGCTAGAGTTGCTTTGCATAGCGGGTGTGACCCCCTGACATTGACCGGGGCGATTTGGCCCAAATGGCGGATGTGGACGATCGATGCGGACCGTGGGCTGACCGCATCGCGGGCAATGCACGCCGCCGCGTGGTTTGGATGTGAACCTGATGCCGTGCATGCGGCTACGCTTGGGGGGCTGGTAGATCGTCTTGCTGGAGTTTCCGCGCGGAGCCGTCCAGTCGTGCCTTGGATCACTGCCTTGGGCAACCGCAACCGGCAGCGCTACGCAGGCTTGCCGTGCTGTCCCCAGTGCCTTGCCAGCGATCCAGAGCCGTTTTTTCGGCGTGCCTGGCGCTTGGCCTTTGTCGTGGGCTGCGAGGTCCATGGCACACGTCTGATCGACCGATGCCCCTACTGCCACGCGCTGATTGCACCTCATCTCTGCATCAGCAAGCTGCCAAACTTGGCACGGTGTTCGGCCTGTGGGCGGGACATGCGCAGGTATGTGCCTCCCTTGGCGGAGGTGGATGCCATGGCATTTCAGCGGAGGGCGATGGAAGTGTTGTCCGTCGGTGAGGGGTTATGGGACGGCGGTGCCGTTTCTGGCGTGGATTGGTTTCGCCGCATGCGCGGTATGTTGGCGCCTTCGCGCTGCATAGTCGTACGCGCAGATTTTCAGGAGCCTGCACTTCGGCCGAATAACTTGCTGCTGGAGATGCAATCGCCCCGCGAGCGTGAGGCGCGGCTGTGCAGCTTCATCACGATACTGCGGGTAGATGCGGCTTCAAAGTCGGCCGGTGCAGCTGGGCTACCAGGCGCGGTCCGTGCATCGAGAAAGGCAGGAGAATCGCCCATTCCGGTTTCTAAAGAGCTTGTTCAGGCAGACTGGGAACGTTGGCTGCGAAGGAATCGCCGGTGGTGATGGAATTGGAGAGTGCACAGTACGAGTGCAATGAGTGCGGACGCCTTGTGTCCAAATTCTCTCGGATAGAAAACGGCCGGCACTACTGCTCGACTTGCTATGCACGCTGCTTCAAAAAAGGACCATGCCCAGGATGCGGAATCCCAAGCCGTTTGCTTGCAAGCGATCCTGCGGCCCAATGCCGCAAATGCGCAGCTGCGCGCCCGTGTGTTCGATGCCACCGCAGCGGGCGTGCGCTGGGGTTGATGTTGCCTCAGGGACCCGTTTGCAACTCCTGCTACGTGTACTTCCGAGAGTCGCAGCGCTGCAGCATATGCAACAACCTCGTCCGCAAGTATTCGCGCTCGGCACCAGACCAAGCGGTCGTCTGCCTGCAGTGTAAAGGCTTCAACAACAAGACCTGTGGTGTGTGTCGTCGTCACCGACCCTGTACGGCGCGCAGTGATGGCGCCTGGATTTGCCGTAAATGCGAAAGCGAGCCCTATACCGCCTGCCATGTGTGCCAAGCACCGGTTGAGCCTGGACGTAATGGCCGTTGCGAGGCCTGCTACTGGAAGGGGCGATGCGAGCTCAATGGGGGGCAGCTGACGGAGTTGTTTAGCTGTGAGCTCGTGCATCAGGCCTTTTCCTCGTATGTGCGTTGGGCAGTTGTACACACTAATGCCAAGCGACTGTGCTTGGCATTGGTCCGGCATGCGGAGTTTTTCACCACGCTGGACCAGCACCCCAATGCCGTCTGGGACGATGCCTTTGTGCTGCGGGTGTTCGGGACTGCCAGGCTGCGCAAGTACGAGTTACCAATGCGGTGGTTGCAAGACCAACATGCGCTGGCGTTGACACCGGAGGCAAAGCAAGCCAATGCGGAGATCCAGACATCGCGGAAGCTTATGCAAAGCCTACCTGCAGGCTCGGTGGCAGAGGCTGTGCTCCATGCCTTCTTCGATGAGCTCCATGCACGTATGAAGGCTGGAAAGATCAAGCCTCGGACCATGCGAATGGCGCTACGCCCTGCTGTCAGCTTGTTGTTTGCTACATCGCCCGAGGGAGCGGCGATGCCCAACCAAGCCGCGTTGAACGACATGCTCCGTCGCGCGCCTGGTCAACGAGCAGCGACATCAACGTTCCTTGGATTTTTAAAAGCCCGCTATGCCATCGAGCTCCTGGCGCGCCAAATTCCATCGCATGCAGTGGCGGACGCCCGGGAAAAGCTAGGGACCCAGCTTTCCGAAATCGCAAATTCCAGTCGGCGTGACCCCAAGAGCCGGATGCAGTGGGACGTAGCCGCATTGCGGTACTTCCATCGTCTAAGCAAACGCCAGGCACAGGAGATTATTAAAACTGCGAAGCGGGCCCTGTTGCCAAGTGGAGATGAGCTACACATGGGAGGGCAGGTTTTTTGGGTACCTCACCCACCGTGGACAGTAGCTTCTTAGAAGACCTACCCACCAAAAAAGTGTCACGCTATCCCACCAGCCATGATGTAAAGGAGGCTCAATGTATACGATTTTTTGCGATCGATGATAAAGTGCTGATGTGCTCCCTTGCTTTGACCGTTCCTAGCATTTCGGTCTCCGCACTGGTGCGACTAGCCCCGGAGACCTTCATTCGAGTCGAAGCCGGCAAGCGACTGGTAGCCCTGGCAGGTGCTTTACCAGATATGCGCCATATCCCTCGTGAAAGCTAATGTCGAACGCCACCGCACTTTCGTGCGGCGTCGCTCTACTTTTCTTTTTTCTAGATGGGGCCACAGGCCCAGCAGCAGCCGAGATGGGCGTCTAGGGGCCCGTGTCCGATGAATGCGGTGGCTACCGCCGTGTGGCGGGTGACCGCCGCAGATCTAGTTGCCCATGACTGGGGTCATTACAAACCCCTGCTTTTCGCACCAGGCATTCAATCGACCGGTGTCCAGGGCCGAGTAGCCGGTGCCGTCTTCACATACAACGATGGCGAGGCTGCTTCCGATTGGGCGTAGCTCGGTGTCAGACCTGCAGTAGGCGTGAGTGTTGACGAGCTCCGCGACCACGTCGTCAAGAATTACGCCATGTTTCTTGTGAATAATCTTGGAGAGCGACGGGTCCAGCTTTAGGGGGCCGGTTTGCGCCGCAAGGTACTTGGTCACGTCGATGGCTGCCGCAGAGAGCCTTCTCGGCTCCCAATCCGTACGCGCAGGGCGCACCAGGGCCTTCTCTGAGAGCTCATGCGTAGTAAGCTTGAAGACACCCTGTCCGTTTACGGATTCGCCTCGCGCGACTATTAGCTCCCTAAGATTCTCATGATCCAGATCCGAACCAAACGGCATCGGGACGCCACAGATAACCTCAATTTTGGTCCAAAGAAATTCCAGGAGTATGCGCGCGACATTGTCCCGGCCTGATGCCAGAAGGACCCAACCCCCATTTGGAGCGCGACACAGGTACGGTTGCCCAGTGCACTTCACCAGACTGAAGGTGCCGGCGGTGATGAGCGCCGGTAAGACTTCTGGCAAATTTTTTGCCAATGCACTTATGTTGGACTGGGTGAAGTTGAGCATTGCCGAGCGAAGGCCATGCTCTGTGGTGTAACCGTCAAATCCCAGAAGCACAGCTACCGGAGCGTAGGTTTGACGGAGAAGGGTGGAAAAATTGATCCGATCCGGCTCTGGGAGGTTGAGAGCGGCCCATTTACTGAGAGGTCCGGTGCGGCCAGTGAGCTTCTCGTACGACGCTCGTGCCGACCTTAAGTCGAAGTCCCCATCAGCATGGAGTCTGGCGCGGAGATCTGTATCGCAATGGCGCAGGATGTTTGCCAGATGCGTGATGCCTTCGGCTAAAGCTGTGCTGTTTAGGGTCTTCTTTACTTCGAGCACGCACAGAACCTGACGTGCCGGATAGATGTACTGATCAGTTAGGCCGTAGCGCTGTCCCTCTCCCTGAACGAGCATGCAATCTATCTGTTTGGAGAGACCATCAATGAACCCAGAGACGACGCGCAGATCCAAGCCGGGGGGCAGAACAAATTGTTGGTCGATGCCTTCCCTTGTGATCGCTTCGTACGCGCTGCCGAGCGTCGGCATATGCTGCATCGAGATGGCCTCGACCTTTTCTTTCTCCTTGGCGATAAAGGCGGTTAGAAGATCTGATGCGTTCTTGATCATGGTGTGAAATTTGTCTGCGTTCAATGGTTAGTGTTGCCGTTCAAACTGCCTGGCTTCAGATACAGGGTGTCGGATTGGTGCGCGCATTCCACTGGCAGCTACTTCTTCCGTCTGCTGGGAAGTGGCAGTTCGACATTTTGCAAGTACAAGTGCAACTAAACGTGACATTGAAAAGTACAATCTCGCGCTGATGCTACCGAGGTAGCATCTAAGTTCAATGTCCATAGGATCAGGAGCCTGTTATGCCGTTTGACCAAGTCATCTTTGCTGAAGTACGAGCCGCTGTTAAGCGCGACATGTACAACGGTCAAGTCACAGTCAACGTGGAGCTGCAGCGTACTTTCCAAGACGCTCGTGGTCAGCTGCCGCAGCCCGAGACAAAGAACCGACGAACTAGCGCAACAGTCCAAGCCCGCGCGCGTGCGCCCGCAACGGCTTGATGTCCCAACAAGCCATCCGAAGGGTGGCTTTTTTGTTTCTGCCTTACATGTATACAGAGAAAGATACCGCACGACTTCGGCCAGAAGAGGAAAAAGAAATGTTGGGGAGAACGCCGTATCGGCGTGACTACGGACGTTTGCTGCACTCCCCATCGTTCCGCCGGTTGCAAGGAAAAACACAACTGTTTCCTGGTTCGGAGTCTGATTTTTTCCGAAACCGTCTGACTCATTCTCTGGAAGTTGCTCAGATTGCCAAAGGTATTGCGCAGTACCTGAATGCTAATGACGTAGTCATTCGGCAGCACGGTGCAATTGACGTGGATCTGGTGGAGTTTGCCGGCTTGGCTCATGACCTGGGGCATCCCCCTTTCGGGCACAACGGAGAACGTGCGCTCGATGCATGCATGAAGCCGTTTGGCGGTTTCGAGGGAAATGCACAAACCCTTCGGATCCTGACCAAGGTGGAGCGCAAGGTCTACAAAGAAAACCTCAATCCGGCCTTTGTCCTTGGGATAGACGAAGATGGATCGGACGGAAGGCTAGGGCTCAATTTGACGTATCGCTCGCTCGCGTCGATCTTGAAGTACGACAGCAAGATCCCACCAGAGCGTGCAGTTGAAGACAAGTTGTGCAAGGGATACTACGACTCAGAGGCGGACATCGTTGCCAACATCAAGAAGCATGTCGCGCTTGGCTTTGAAGGAGAGTTCAAGACCCTTGAATGCCAGATCATGGACATCGCGGATGACATCGCATATTCGACTTATGACCTAGAAGATGCGATGAAGGCAGGATTCACCACTCCGTTGGACATGATCAGTCGAGCTCACCAGAGTCTTTTCCTGCGCAAGCTCCACGAGAAGATCAAGCACGTCATCAACGATGTAACCGAGCAGGAAATTTTGAGGGCTTTGATGGAGGCTGTGGGCTACTCCCCACCTGTGTCCGAGGGCGCGCAGGATCGTGATATCGACACTTATCAGCTTTCTTGCCGAGTGGCTGAAAACTCCCATGTTCGTACGCAGATGTCTTCGCGTTTGGTGCATGAGTTCATGATGGGCATCAGCGTGAAGGCTGATGCAAACATGGCGATGGCGAAAATCGAAGTGAGGAGGGACATTCGTCTGAAGATTGAGGCTCTTAAGCACCTTACGTATCTGTCGATGATCATGTCGCCGCGTTTGAAGGTCGTTGAGCATCGCGGCGAGGAGATCGTCACGAAGCTCTTTGATACGCTGGCTAAAAACCACAACCTTCTGCCACAAGACGTCAAGACCGTGGTTGAACTTCTCAAGACGGAAAAAGAGCAGAAGCGCGTAATTTGCGACTTCGTAGCAGGGATGACAGACCGCTATGCGGTTGAGTTCTACAACCGGCTGTTTGGCAGTGCTGCATCGTTATTCGTTCCAATATAAGGTCACTGGTAGCTCCTAAGGCATAGAGCCCTGGCGTCTGTCTGTCGACTAAAGAGGGGGATCGTGTTTGTGGCACGGTTCCTTTGCGTTTTCCGGCCGGCTGACCACCTGCGCTGGTGACAGCGTTTGTTGGTGGTGGCCAGCAGCGTTCGGTTGCACGTTCGTAACCGCGCGGCGATCCCATGTTGATTGAGAGTCTTTGAGCATCGTGTGCACGGTTGTTTCGTGGACGCGATAGTGCTCAAAGATCTGTTCCGCACAAAGATGGGATTACCGTACGGATACGCACGTTCGATTTGGCGATGTAACCCAATGACGCGGGCATCTGAGCAACAACTGGGGTGGCCGCGCGTTGAAAGCATTTGACTTCATCGTCAGATTTGACGATGATTTGGCGCATGAAGTATCCAGGTGGCAAAGGCCGCACATTCCAGCACGTGCTCAATCTCATGCCTCCGCACAACGTTTATATCGAGACGCACCTGGGCGGCGGTGCGGTGCTACGCAACAAAAGGCCGGCGCAACGCAGCATTGCCATCGAACTGGATGAGCACGTGATTGCTGCTTGGAAGGACTCGCCGCAAATGCCGGCCGAGCTGGTGCAGGGCAAGGCCGAGGACTTTCTGCGCAGCTATGCGTTCACTGGGGAAGAGCTCGTGTACTGCGATCCTCCCTACCACCCCGCTACGCGTCGGCAGTCGCGGGTGTACCGCCATGACTACACCCAGGATGACCACGTTCAGCTGCTCAAGGTGCTCAAAAATCTGTCCTGCAAAGTGCTCATTTCCGGCTATGCGCATCCTATGTACGATGAGATGCTTGAGGGCTGGAACTGCAAGAAATTTGAGGCTGCGACCCACCGCGGCATTCGCGAGGAATGCCTATGGTTCAACTACGAGCCGCCCACTGAACTGCATGATGCAAGGTATCTGGGGGACAACTTCCGGGAGCGCCAGACCACCAAGCGGCGGCTGCAACGTTTGCAGTCCAAGGTGATCTCCATGAATGCGGTGGAGCGCGCCGCATTCATGCAGTGGCTGCGCGAAGAGTATTCGTTTAACACAGGCGAGGTGGCGTGATGCAAACAGCCGCGATATTGGGCCCCGTCGGGGTCATGCAATTGGAGCTACCGCCCGCAAGCGAATTGCTGCTGCCAGGCGTGCCTTGGGGACGCGTGGAGGGCTTCCCTACCCCTGCCTATTGGGCGTACCAGGTGATGTCCAAGCGTGTGTTGGGCGGCCCACCAGAGTACAAGCTCGGGCATACGCTGGCCGAGGAGGTGGCGGCTTGCTTGCTGGGAGGGCATGGCATTCCGGCTGCTGTGGGCATTGCCGCGTTTGAGCGTATGCGCGAGCGAGATGTGCTGGCCGACACGCCTACCGAAGGGGAGCTGTTGACATTGCTCGAAGAGCCGCTAACCGTCCATGGGCGTGCGGTGCGGTATCGTTTTGCTAAGCAAAAAGCTCGCTATGTCAGCGAAGCGCTCCAGCGGTTGGCAAAGGGCGACGCACCTTTACAGTCAGGCAGAGCCCTGCGCGATTGGTTGCTGGAGCTTAACGGGATTGGGCCTAAGACCGCCTCTTGGGTGGCGCGCAACTGGCTGCGCGCCGACGATGTCGCTATCCTGGATATTCACATCCTGCGAGTGGGCGTGGCGATTGGCCTTTTCCCCAAGAACCTGACCGTCGAGCGCCATTACTTTGCTCTGGAAGAGCTGTTCCTCGCGCTCAGTAAACGTATGGGTGTGCGTGCCTCCGAGCTGGATGCTGTGATCTGGTTCGAGATGGCCCGATCGCCGCTGTCCATACAGGTGATGTTGGGCAACAAACTGCCAGCGACGAGCGGGTCAACCAAGGTGCGTGCGCCCAAGCAGCGCCATGCCAACCCCGCACAAACGTCCCTGCTCATCTAAGTCTCGACCAAGCATAGGTTGCCCAGTGATTCCCAGTGGGCAAAATGAGAGAGCCAGCGCTTCGGCGCAGATGCTGAAGTAGCCCAAGAGCACGCCGGCGTCTCGCCAGATCAGGCTGCCTGGGCTCTTGTACTTTGCCGCGGCCTTGTCCGGTTCTGCCACCAGGGCGATCAGGGAAGCGTTGGTGGCAGGCACGAGTTCATCGGCTGCATTGCGGGCAACGTTGGCTACGGCGGATGTACCGGGCAGCGACACTAACTGATGAGCTTGCGCGTCGTAGTACATCCAGTCTTCGTCGATCTCGCGCTGGACCAGGGTGTGTACGCTGTGGATGGCCCCAGCCGAGGGGTGCGGACGGAACTCTAGATCAAAGCCTAGATCGCTGGCTTGTAGTTCGCGCGTTCGGCAACACAGCTCGAGCATGGCCGCCAGGTCGTCCAATGTGGCAGGTGCTGCGAAGTCTCTGCGCGAACGCCGGGCTGCAAGCACGGCGGCCAGATGGGGGGCCCTGGCAGTCCCCGTGGCTGGCAGCGCAATGCGCTGGCCGAACCATTGGATGGGTGTGTAAGCCGTCAGTTGCTGCTTGGGCTGTGGATTGCCTAGATCAAGCCATGCTGGCACTGACCTCGTCATAGGTCTCCCGATACTTGTTGCACCCCCGGCAGTTCCAGCACGGCGTGTTGGCCTTATGGCAGCTGTGCGCCCAGGCGAGCATGTCAGCAGGCAATGCCGATTGCTGGATGAGTTCTGCTGTCGACAGGTCAATGGCCGGGGCCTCGACCCGCAGTCCACCTTCTTGCATGCTCAGCAACTGATCCATCAGGTGGACGAATTCAGGTGTACCGTCGATGTGGCTGCCATCGGAGCGCACCGTGCCTATAAGCAATTTTTTGACCCCAAGCCCAATGCACTTCATCGCGACGAAGGTGAGCAGCATCTGGTTGCGGTACGGCCACCAGTCGCTGGCCGGCGCTGCGGCATCCGGTGCTGCATTCGCCATATCGCCAGAACCCAGGGAGCTGCAGTCGATGCGCACGATGTGGTGCTCAATGCCCAGTTGAGTGCACACAGCAGCAGATGCCCTTTTCTCAGCCTCTGCGGCCTTCTGGCCGTAGTCAAGGGTGATCGCGACGTCTGGTCGCTTCCACCATGCAATCGCCAGGGAGTCCATGCCGCCAGACAGTAGCAGTGCAGTTTTCATGATTCCACGGCCCTCCAGCGGGTGGCGTAAATTGCGGTGGTGAAGTTCGCGTAGATCTCGCATCCGGTGCCTTGCATCATCTTGAGGCTTTCGGTGCCGACCTGGACCTCGCTGTAGATCACGACGGGCTTGTCGAGGCTGCGAGCATAGCCGAGCTCGAAGATTGTCCCGGGGTCTAATCCATCGACGGCTGCAAACACCAGGTCGCAGTCTTTGATGGCCTGGATGTCCAGAGGGACCACATCTTCTGCAGTTCCCAGACCGATGTCGTGAAAGGGGGAGATCACCTGCAAGCCAGTGCTTTGCAGCAGCGTGCGCGCCTGTTCGATCAACCAAATCTGGCCGAGGTGAAAAAATGGTCCTGCCAGATACACCTTCTTAGGTACGACGGGTAGTTGGCGATTTTTGGGTGAGATCGGCGGGTAATGCGCTGTCTCCAGGGTCTCAGGTGTGGCGAACCCCTTGGTATCGACGTAGTAGGCCGTTGCGCGAGAGGCGAAGTCGGCGGCAACCGTGGGAGCGAGTTTTTGCTCCATCCATGCCTGTGCAAAGTAGGCCACAAAGCAGTCGCCAGAGCCGATCTTCCACACATTCTGGGTGCGGTAGGCGGGGACCTGGGTAGCGCGTTGATTTGCCCACACCAGGGCGCCTTGCGCGCCCTGTTTGATAATCACGACTTCGGCATGTTGCTCTTGCGCGATCTTGCAAGCACAAGTCTGAGCATCGCCTTCTGGAAGCCCTGCCATCTGCTGGGCTTCCCAGCTATTGAGCACGAGGGCTAGGTGCTTTGCGTGGGAGCCATTGGCGCCAAACGCCACAGGTGCTTCCTGGTTCTGGGGGTCATATACGGCCCACTGTGCCTGCACGATCGCATTGCCTTCCAGCATGCCGAAGCGCACCACGTTGTCTTGCTGGATCTGCAGTGGCGCTGCCCTCGATGGGGCAGGCGGAACATGGGCGATGTGAGGGTTCGCTAAATCGTGCAGGTAGGAGAACGCGACCGCCCGTTCGATGCTGTTGGTTTGGATATCCAGCTTGTATGCCGCCGCAACCATCTCGAGATAGCGCTGGGACTTAGGACTGGTGTAGGTGTGAAAAATCACCTCGGTGCCATAGGTTGCAATGGCAGCCGCCGCGCGCCCACCAGAACCAAACGTGTGACTCCATGCAGGCCGCGTGCATCGCTCTTCGTAAAAGCCCCCGACAACATGAATGGCCATCAGACGGGCTCCACGAACACGTCTACTTGACCATTGTTGATCGATCGTACCGTCGCTTTGTAGCTCGTTTGAGCGAGCAGACATTCACGCAAACGCTGCGCCTTGTTGTGCAGCAAACCACCAACGATCTGCCCCTCGGAGGTCACAACCTGGATTTCCTGAGCCGTGGATCCTGCAGCGATTTGAATGTTCAACTGCTTTCCTACAGACAACATTACGAGTACTACCGCATTCGGAGACGTAATGCGCGTTTCAAACTTCAACAAATGGCAGGCGATTTGATCATCGTCCACTATGCTGCCACCACCACCACCACTAGAGCCAGACATATTTATCTCCTTTGTAATGTTCTGATACTAGCTTGTTTCGAGTGGTTTGTGTTGACGAAAATTCTACGATCCGATGTGCGGATAACATTTATCCAACATCGTGTATACCATCTATTTTTGAATATTTCAAATTAATTATTCCCAACTTGCTCAGCGCATTGAAGGCCGTTGCTTGGCCTTCTAGCGTGTCCCCGTCGCGCTTGGTTCTCTGGTAATAGGCCTGATAGGAAGTTATGCTTTTGATGTGAGGCAAAACATTTTTCATTATTCCGCATTGCCAGCTGATAGCTTCGAAAATGGCGTCTAACCATCTCGAGAGATCACCGTTATCCTTTGGGATTGCCACCAAGCCGCAGTAACTGTCTTCTACGAATTCTGTCGCTCCGTTGTCTTTTTTTCCCTCGCGCACGGCGCGCTGCACTTCAAAAAAATAGCCTGTGAAACGCGGTGTTTGGATGCGAAAGACAAAAACTGACCTGGCGGAAGAGAGTCCGGATCGATGGAGCCATGCACGTGTCTTGCGAATCTCTTGCAGCCGTCTGGGTGACTTGAGATTAGGTAGCCTAAAGCCGGTTTCTGGAGGGTCGGGTGGACTCCGGAATGTATAGCTTGGCGTGCACCAGGCTACTGAGCGAATAAGCCCTAGGTTGGCTTCTTGCAAGTAAACCAAACCGGCCCAAAGTGCATGAACTGCGCCTTCTGAAGGGGAGCTCACCTCCGATTTCACCTGTAAGCTAGCCACGCCCTTTCCCGTGCCGCCAGCCTCGCCTGGAGCGCTGCAACTGCTGGGGGCGGACGGTGTTCGAATTGTTCTGCCATTGCGATCCCGTCTGACGGTTTCCGTGGTCACTGGCGCAGGCGTGTTCAGAATTTCTATGCCTGGATCGTTGACCACATGGATGTCGGTATCCTGGTCCGCTCCCAACTCCTGAGTAGCTGCAATGGTTTGGCCTTCGGCAATCTCATGAACCTCGCGGCGCGGCCTTGGAAAGCGAGAAAGCTCACCTTCGGTGTCTGTTTCCTTGTGTACACGCAGCGCATGAACAGGATAGTCTTCGGGTAGCGAATAACCCACGATACGCAGAGCTAAGAAGTCGCCATTGTTCAGGGGTACCCCCTGAACTTTGAGTTTTGCTGGCCCGTAGTACCAAGGGCCGAACGCCAAAAAGGCCACATTATTTTTCGAGGCTAGGAGCTCTTGATCAAGCTGTGCAGAAAAATCCTTGAGCTTCTTGGACATCTCTGCGTCGTAGCGAAGTTGAGCCAGAAAGTGCGCGTCTGCGTCCGTTGTGTACGGAGGAATCCAGATCGGCCTCGCGCCAGGCACGCTGTCGATAGACTCTCGAAGCATCAACCGCTCGTCTTGTTCCTCTGCTCCATAGGTCAACAAGATCCGGTTCACTTCACTTGAGCGCGCATAACAGCGTGTGAAAAACTCCATGCACGGGACGAGCAATGCTTTTCCCTCGGCATGCAAACGCAGCAGTCGACTTTGATCATTGTGTGCGTAAGGTAGGGGATAGCGATCTGGAGGAATCAGGCCTCGCTGCTTCTGCTCCCAGACGATGTCTTCCCACTGGCTTCGCGTATACGAGCCGGTATAGCAGAACTCGGCGAACTCTAGCTCATGCGTAGAAATCCCGTTGCGCCAGATTGATCCAATTCGCAGCTGGCCTAGGAATGTGGCCGCCATTCTTTGGGGCACCCATTTCCCAAATTGCTCGTCTCGATATAGAGGGCGGAACCACACGTAGACGGTGGGAACATCGCCTGCACTTCGTGGTCGGGCGTTTGCGCCGTACCAAAGCACTACATAGTCCGTGTCTCTTGGTAGAGGTAGGGAGTTTGAGAGATCTATTGTCTTGCGGGATGGAATGCGAGAAATGGGAAACACGAGTGTGAACGTTGGCAGGCTGATGGGTATCTTGGTCCTGTATTTCCAATGATGGAGTCGCAGACCGCTATGCGCTTTTTTTCGCATGATAAGACACGTTGCTATAAGGCGTCTTGGTCTCTTCGCGGGTGTGGAAAGTCACTGATTCCGGAGCCTTGCTAACCGTTAGAATCGATTTTTATTAGAAAAATCAATCACTTAGGCAATCTAATTTCTTCACTTTTAGCGTGTGGAATAGTGCATGACGCACATCAAGCCAACGTGCGCGCAAGACCTGAAGATTGATAGGCTTGTCTGCGTCAGGCTGGTTGCGACCAGCCAAGTCTGTCAGTCGGATGGCAGCCACGACCGAAAGCAGTCATGCGAAATTCAGCGGCGGCAATGACCGCTGCTGACTTCAAATTGGGCGGTCAAGACTGAGGTGAACGGGCCACAGCATGGGCTCCGATGGTGTCCTTCATGGCTTAAGGCTGCATGCCCGGATCCGATACTCGGTAACCGCGCGGCGATCCCATGTTGATCGTCGCCGGCCACCCTGTTACTGATCAGGAGTTCGCGGCCTGCCAGCGATGCGGCAGCAGTTTTTCGATCCGGCTGGCCCGGTGCGTAGGGAAGCGCGTGAGCACATCCTTCAGGTAGGCATAGGGGTCATGCCTGTTCATGCGCGCCGACTGCACCAGGCTCATCACCGCAGCCGCACGTTGGCCCGTGCGCAGGCTGCCGGCGAATAGCCAGTTGTTGCGGCCAATGGCGAGTCTGGTTTTTGATCCAGTTGTTATCCATGGGCAATTGCCCGTCAGCCGCGAAGCGTGTCAGCGCAGTCCAGCGCCGCAGCTGTAATCCAGCGCCTTGGCGGTGTCATGCGCAGATCCACGGATTGCGCATCAGCGTCAGACCACGGTGATGTTGCCGGCGTTTCCCATGCGTTGCCAGGGCAGGCCCAGCACTCGGTTGTCAGGCTGTGCAGGCTCCAGCGGCCACTGTTTATTACCAGGTGCGGGCCAGACGAGCTTGCCCTGATGCAGGCGCCGAGGCGCCAGCCAGATGCCGATGCCGTCGTGCACTAGCACCTTGATGCGATTGGCGCGCTTGTTGGCGAACAGATAGGCATGGTGGGGATGGGCGGCGCCGCACACGGCGACCACGTGGGCCAGGGCTGTGTTGGTGCCGGCACGCATGTCCAGCGGGGCACAGCAGCCGCATCGCCGCCGTGCGCAGCGATGCCGCACACATCTGCGGGCGCCGTATCGCAGGCGATCTGGTGCCGGCCCAGACGATGCTCCTTGACCCAGCGATGGAGCAGATTGGCATTCATGCCATGTTCACGCGCTGTGGCGGCAATTGATGCGCCGGTCTGCAGGTACGCAGCGATCAGCTCAGCGTTGAACTGTGGCGCGTAGGTGCGGCGCGTTCGCGGCGCCGAATAGCGAGGGGACTGAGAGTCTTTGAGCATCGTGTGCACGGTTGTTTCGTGGACGCGATATTGCTCAAAGATCTGTTCAGCATAAAGATGGGATTACTGGACGGGTCCGATACTCGGACCACCTACGCCGATGGAAAATCGGACCTAAATACTTGAAGGAGAAGGAATGTCGGTACCCTGGCGCGTGTATCAGGAGAAGGTGGCAGATCTGTTTCGCGCCCTTGGGTTTGCGGTACATATCGAAGGCGATGTCGTGGGCGCAAGAGCTGTACACGCAGTCGACGTGGTCGCGACGCGAACGATGTTCGGCGTTGCAATCTTATGGATTGTTGAGTGCAAGCTCTGGAATACGGCAATCCCGAAGGAGAAAGTGCTTGCATTAGCACAGATTGCTACCGACGTAGGCGCCGACCGTGCCTTTCTTCTGTCGGAGTCTGGCTTCCAGGCAGGCGCACTTCGGGCCGCGCAGAAGTCGAACATCACACTCACCAGCTTTGACGAGCTAGTCGAACACGCGCGTCCGGACATGGAGGAGCAGCAACTAGCGCAACTCGGGCGCTCACTGCACTTACTTCAGCGACGGATCTACGATGAGTTCGACGTCTCGGACTATTCAGGCGAGTCAGAAAGAGTGGGGCGTCAGGAGTCGCCGCTGGACCTTCTGTCCATCGTTTTTGAACTGAAGACAATCGCGTTGCCACACGCGCAAGCTGGCGAATTTCCACTCATTGTCGGCACAATCGGCAGTCGCTATGAGAGCGGTGCGTCATTTATTGAAGGAGCAGAACAAAGCTTTACGCGGATCTCTGCGTGCCTCGACGAACTTCATAGCACACGCCAGAGTGCTCTTTTATTGGTCCAACCAAAGATTTGTGAGTTCACTGCGTCGGTTAAGTCCTTTCTTGACGCGACTGAGGCAGCTCTTGACGCTGGCGCAGACGTCGAAAGACTGGATGCATCCCTTGCACAGGCTCTCACTCATATGAAGCGCATAGGCAAAACGGCGGACGACCTAAGGACATCTCTCGGTCGCGGCGAACCCAGGCGTGCGCTAGCCGCGGTCATGCGGCTACTGATTGATGGCCCCTATCTCTTCCTTGCGGATCCGCAAAAGAGCCGGGAGCAATGGATTGAGATGAGGCCCAAGGTTGAAGTGACGCTGGCGCGCCTGTCGGCACTGAAGTCTCTGTACACAACCGGTCTTGCCCCCGTAGTTCCGTACACCGTCCAGTCGCTATGTTAGGCCATGTCCGGAGATTCAGGGGGCTATCTCAAAAATTTCCTAGGTCAGCGCAGCGAGCACCATGCCCAATCGCTGCGCCACTGATCCGTTCGGCACATCGACGATTTGCATGCCGAGAGCTTGATAGACCTCGCCGATCAGCATCCACAATTTCTGACGCTGCGCATCAGTCTCAACACGAATGCCGTCAAAAGAGTTTTGTATGGACAACGGAGATAGCAGGAACACTCGCTCAAACCGCAGCGCGGCCGCGGCATCGACAAAATGCATGGACCAGGGAAGTCCCGCTAGCTTCATGAACGCAAGCGACTCGGCAATGCCATAGTCAAAGAACACGCGCTGCCCCGGATCAGCGCAAGCGATCATCGCATTTTCGCGTTCAAGCACCTCTTGTTGGAAGCGCATGTAGCTAGAGCCTGTGCGGTCGACATCTATACCGCGCGCGAGGCGCTCTTGCAGGATAGCTCGTCCTGGATCTTCCACAACAGGCAAACCTTGCGCGCTCAACAACCGGACCAAAGTGGTCTTGCCACTGCCGGGAGCTCCAGTTATTACGCACCAGCGAGTTGGGCAAGGCCGTGCCACTGCGACGGCATTTGCGAGTTGTGCTCGTTCATCTGGACTCAGCATTAAGGAACTCATACTTCGGCATCGGCGTGTTGTCGCACAAGTTCTCCATGAGCATCTTGCTCGATGTAGAAGTCGGCAAAAAGCGCAGGTGCTGCACCACCGAGTACGCGCAGAACCTCAACGCAGTAGCCCCGCATTTCCAGATCGCCGGCTATGCAGCCACGCACAGCGAGCACATGGCGCCAAGCCCGCGCATTACCAGTCACCACCAGCGAGGTTGCTGTTGCATTGGGCAGCACGCTACGCGCCACCGACCGCAACATGCGCTTTCGCTCTTTCTGATCCAGTGTGCTCCCCCCCAAATCATTCGCTTCAGTCAACAGCGCGCGGTAAGCCTCAAGCGCAGATGCGTTAGCCGCGCGCCACAGGCGCTGTGCGTCTAAATTCGTACCTAACCCGGCTGGCTCGACGAAGGCAGCACCCGACTCGTCGTGATACTGCTGAGAAAGCTGACTATAGGCAAAGCCCGCACGATGCCTTACAAGCTGGTGGCTCAGTGCGCGCGAAATCCCGTCAGCCAGCAGCGTGAAGTTCGCATGTTCGAGCACGCTATCGTGTCCTTGCGCCATGATATTTGCTAGGTAGTCGCCCGTTCGCTTACGGAACTGACGCTCGCCAAAAGACATGTAGCAGACGCGCCCTGCAGCTTCGACAAGCAACTCAGCGTCTGACGCACTTTCGTCGTACTGCCAACTCTCGAGGCGATTGTCAAGAAAGGCTTGCATGCCACCGGTGAGGCATGGGGCAGCTATCAGGTAAATTTTCATAACTTCTTCGGGGACGCGTTTTGCGCTTTCCTTAAAGCATCAATCTCGGCGCGCAACTCCTCGATATGCTTCGCCAGCGGTACAGGCGGGGTCAGCTCGCCAATCTGCCTCAGCTTGGAGTCAAGTTGCTCGAACCTCACAATGGCATTTAAGTCCTTGTTCGCAATTTCCATCCGCGCGATACGTTCTTCAAACTTATCCTTCAACGAAAGGTAGCCTGATCCAACAGTGAGCACAGCAGTTACGATAGCAACTATCACCGGCATCATTGCTTGTCGCAGCAAGTTGCGGCGATCTGCTGCGTCAATTGCCTTCTTGGCCGCGGCATCTACACGCTTGTTCACATCCAAAAAATCTGGGGAAAGCCTCGCCAGTAGTTCCTCAGTCAACGGACTGGCACTGCTAACCTTCTTCGCGGTAGAGCCGTCCAGCTTAAACACCATCGTGCGCAGCAGGCGGTCGCCCGTCTTTAACGGATAAGGCTCACTGCCCATATTTATCACGGTTAAGTGCAGGCTCCCGTGGTAGTTCGGGTCCACATGTCCCGGATTTGTCATCAGCAGGCCTTTAAGCGAAACACTGCTTGCAGGAAACACAACCGCCGAATGGCTGCCGTCTAAGCAAAAGGCCTCGTTCGTGCTGACCACCGCCGTAGCACCTTGCATCAGCGTCAACTGAGTCCGCGGCTTGGTCGCCGATCCCAGCGTGCCAGCCTCACTTCCCGGCATGAAGATTGCGCCAATGGTCAAATCGACTGTGCAGCCTTTCACATTCTCCGGCAGCACGTCGCGCACTAGTTCATTTTTGTCAGTGTGCGTTTTCAGCTCTGCATCGATCAACAGTTTCATGCATCCCTCTCACTCGCTCAGGAGTCTTATTTCGTCAGTGTAAGGGGCCTTTACAAAACTTATCGGTGAAAGTCGACTGCCCCTAGCCAGGTAGCCTGCAAGTTGTTGCACGCTTCGTTACCGGTTGAAGAGCGACGACTATGGGGTCGTCAACCGCATACCGCCAATCTGGGTCAGTTGCCTAGGCAGATGCGGCAATGACCGCTAAACCCACCCTTGCCACCTGGTGCGGAATGTGAGAACTGGCCGCTGTCCTTGTAGTTTGCCAGGCATTCTGGTGCTGCAGGGCGTAGAAAGAATCCATCACCTCCGCACTGGGCAATGATCTTCTGCCCCGCCAACTGACTTACTAACGCGACCATCTTCTTGACCTGCGAGGCAGCCTCCCCGCTTAATTCACTCGTCCAAGCCCCCGCCGCAAAGCTGCTCTGCGGGAGGTAGACCGGCAATGCGCCTGCGGATGTTGTGAGTATCAGCTGGGTTGGCGCATAGGTCTTGTTGTTGCTCCCATCCAGCGTGGCCTTGCGAGTACAGAGCAAAGACCACTTTGCGTCGCTCTTGGGGGCGTCGCTGGCGATCTCACCGCGGGCGAGCTCCTACGCATATTGCGCGTAATAGCGCGGATTGGGGCAGACAAGCGTCCTTGCTGAGGGATGGTGCAAACTATTTTTCGACAGCGATCGGAGAGGGCATGGACAGACCTCAGCCGCATAATTAAGGTTTTGAACGCTTCCGCTACCCCAGAGCGTTCGCCTTGTGACTGCTAGCTTAGGTCGAAAAATGCAATCTGATGATCTGCCTAAAACCGTTGCTCGAGAAGCGTGCCGGTATCGAGCAGCCTTTGTACTGCGTCCACAAGACATTGATCTTGTGCAGCATTGTTTGGGCAGACGGGCGCGTCAAGTTCCTCTCTTTTTAGTTTTACGAACCCAGAAGGCGAGATCGTTTGCATCATGGCCATGATCCCATTTATGCTGATTATTGGCGTTACGAATCGTGGCGTGCGCCATGTACGCATAGCGGAATATTGGCCGCCCAGCATGGCCCTACTTCGGTACAGGTTCACCTCAAAACCTCGCGCATTTCTGGCGGTTAATCGGCTTGCCTTCTTCCAAGTAAAAGTGGGGTCGAGACGTTGAAAAATGCGAGCTATCAACGGCTCATCCTTCTTGGGCAGATCGGTTAGCAGGCTGACCTGTGTGCCAATATTTCTTAGCCATTCAGGCGAGCGATCGGATGACGCCGAAGTAATGCGCACGCCTGCTGCCGCCTCGTATGCGTAGATTGCTTGAGGTCCGATAACAACAAAGTGTTCCATCATCCCCTCATCCTGGAGTCGGCGCAGAATGGAAATGAGGATGTTAGGCACGTGCCCGGCCCGCACGGCACGGTTGAGTCGCTGCGCGTCGTCAAGTGCTTCGCGCAAAGAAAGCAAGCGTGAGTTTTCTTCCTGCTTTAGAGCGACGAATGAGTTGTAGATCGCTTCCGTTTCCGAGGTGCGTGGTCCGAGTCTTCGCTGAAGATTGTCGACCGAAGTTCGGACAAGATACTCGTATGGTCCTTGCTTTTTCCAGTACATGCCGCCTTTGAGGTGCTGAGCTTTCTGCTGCGCGCGCAGGTACTCCTCGTAGATCGTGGTTGAGTTGATGATCTGGAGGGCTGCACTGTCAGGGATGGGCTGATGGCAGAGTGCTGTCATGAGATTGGCCGTATGAATTGGGAAATAGATTTTTATACGGCCAAACTGAATCGACAAGGCTTTTCCAAGATAGACAGAAGCTTCAAAGAT
Organism: Comamonas antarctica; assembly: GCF_013363755.1. Classification (NCBI taxonomy): domain Bacteria; kingdom Pseudomonadati; phylum Pseudomonadota; class Betaproteobacteria; order Burkholderiales; family Comamonadaceae; genus Comamonas; species Comamonas antarctica. The sequence goes on along the minus strand of NZ_CP054840.1, from coordinate 3,967,370 downwards.
CGGTGCCTCTCGAGCTGTCCTACACTGGAGACAGTTTGCAGTGCGACAAGAAGCTGCAACTCAGCTTTAGAGCCGGTAACACAACCCTTGCTGCGTCGTTGCGTCGCCTTGTCGTGCTACTCGCACTGCCTGCGGCTGCGCGCCTAGCAACAACCGCAAATCTTCGATTTGCTGGGTCGTGTTAGCGGCTCTTAATGAACGGCCCGGTGCGGTTCAGACTGCCAAAGGATCTACAGCCGCAGCAAGTCAAGTCGATCGCAAAATTAGCCAGTCGCATCTATTTCGGAATCGTCTCACTTATTTAGAAAACTCACAGCCCCCGCCGACCAGCGCCACGGCGCTGGCCGTATGGTGCGGGCTGGCCGTGGGGCGCTGCGCCCAGCGCTGCGCGCAAAAGCGCCCGCTCAGGCTGGCCAGCGCCGCGGCCTGCAGGGCTTCATCGACCGACATCGGCGGCAGCAGATCGGCAAAGCGCTGCGCCAGCATCGACTTGCCCGCGCCCGGCGGGCCGACCAGCAGCAGGCTGTGGCCACCCGCCGCCGCGATCTCCAGCGCGCGCTTGGCCTGGGCCTGGCCCTTGACATCGGCCATCTCGGCGCGGCTGTCGCACGCCGGCAGGGGCGCGCTTTCAACGCGCCGCCAGCCGGCGCGATTTGCCGGTTCGGCAAGGTCTTCGGGACGGGGCATGAAGGCCTGGACCACATCGAGCAGATGCCGAGCGCGGAAGACGCGCGCCTCGGGCACCCAGGCCGCCTCCTCGGCGCTGCCCGGCGGCAGCACCTGCAGCACCGGCTCGCGCTGCTGGTGCAATGCCAGGCTGGTGGCCAGCGCGCCGCGCACCGGCCGCAGCTCGCCCGACAGCGACAGCTCGCCGGCGAACTCCCAGCCCGCGAGCCGCGCGGCATCGAGCTGGCCACTCGCGGCCAGGATGCCGATGGCGATCGGCAGGTCGAAGCGCCCCGAATCCTTGGGCAGGTCGGCGGGCGCGAGATTGACCGTGATGCGCTTGTTGCCGGGAAACTCCAGCCCCGCATTGACCAGCGCGCTGCGCACGCGCTCGCGCGCTTCCTTGACCTCGATATCGGCGAGCCCGACCAGCGTGAAGCAGGGCAGGCCATTGGCCAGATGCACCTCCACCGTCACCTGCGGCGCATGCAGCCCGAGCAGGGCGCGGCTTTGAACTTGGGCAAGGCTCATGGGATGGCGCCGCAGCGGCAAGTGGGCCGAGGCGGGCGCGAAACAGTTTGCCATGCGCGTGCATGCGGGCCCGCATGACCTTGCCGGTTGCAGGGCGGGCCGCGCGCGGCGCTACCCGCCGCTGCGGCGCATCACGGGCGCATGCACGTCCATCAGCGCCACCATCCAGTCGATGAACACGCGCAGTTTGGCGCTCACATGCCGGTGGGGCGCGAACGCCAGATACAGCGGCATGGGCTCGAGCTGCCAGTCTTCGAACAGCGGCACCAGTTCGCCGCTTTGCCGGGCGGCCCTGGCCATGTATTCGGGCAGCCACAGCACGCCCAGGCCGGCCAGGCCCGCGGCCAGATAGGCGTTGCCGTCGTCGACCGAAAGCGCATGGCGTCCGCGCACCTCCAGGCTCTCCTCGCCGCGCCGCATGGCATAGGCGGCGGGCTTGCCGTGGCGCGCCCAGTGGAAGCCGACGATGCGCTGGTGCGTGTCCTGCAGCTCGCGCGGGTGCGCGGGCACGCCGGCCAGCGCCAGATAGCCGGGCGCGGCGTAGACCCCCAGCGGCAGGTCGGCGATATGGCGGTGCATCAGCGACTCGTCTGTGAGCCGGCCGCCGCGCACCACGCAGTCGACGTTCTCGCCAATGATGTCCACCATGCGGTCGCTGACGCCCAGATCGAGCTGGATCTCCGGATAGCGCGCATGGAAGCCCGGCAGGGCCGGCACCACGATCAGCCGCGCCAGCGGGCTGGGCATGTCGACGCGCAGCCGGCCACGCGGTGATTGCGCCGCGCCCGACAGGCTGGTCTCGGCATCGTCGACATCGGCCAGCACGCGCAGCACGCGCTCGTAATACGCCGCGCCATCGGCGGTGACGTTGACCTTGCGCGTGGTGCGATGCAGCAGCCGCACGCGCAGCCGTGCCTCGAGCTGCTGCACCAGTTGCGTGACGCTGGTCTTGCTCATGTGCAGGGTTGCGGCGGCCTTGGTGAAGCTGCCGGTTTCCACCACCCGGGCAAACGCCTGCATGGCGTCGAAGCGGTCCATTCGCACTCCAGATGCTGTGATGATTGTTTGGATTCTACGAACAATGATGCACAGGCTTGCTGGTTTATCCAGCGCGCCTGGATGCCTACAGTGGGCTGCATCTCCACTGCAGAAAGATTCCCATGACGCAACGCGATGTCGTTTTCCCGCCGGGCCGCCAGGCGCTCTATGAACGCAACCGCTATTCGCCGGCGGTACGCGCCAATGGCCTGCTGTTTGTCTCGGGCCAGGTCGGCAGCCGCGAGGACGGCTCGCCCGAACCCGAACTCGAAGCCCAGGTGCGGCTGGCGTTTTGCAACCTGAATGCGGTGCTGCAGGCGGCCGGCTGCACGTTTGCCGATGTGCTGGACGTCACCGTGTTCGTGGTCGACCCCGAGGCCCATTTCGAGACCATCTGGAAGATCGTTCCCGAGTTCTGGGGCCAGGCGCCGTATCCGGCGCTGACCGGCGTTGGAGTGACCTGGCTTTACGGCTTCCAGTTCGAGATCAAGGTGATCGCCAAGCTGCCGGAGGCGGGCCGGGCGTGAAGCCCCAGCCCATGCTTCGCCGGGCCAGGCCGGCGCTTCAGTCGGCCTTGATGCCCGCGGATTTCACCACCGCCGCCCACTTGCCGGTCTCGTTCCGGATCAGGGCGGCAAATTCCGCGGGCGAGCAGCTCTCGGGCTCGATGCCGACGCGGGCCAGTTGCTCGCGCATTTGCGGCGTTGCAAGTGCCTCGACCATCGCCTGGTTCACCTTGGACAGCACCTCCGGTGGTGTGCCTGCGGGCGCCAGCAGTCCCCACCACGAAAACGCCTCCATGGCATAGCCAAGTTCGCCCATCGTCGGCACTTGCGGCATCAGCGCACTGCGCTTTGCCGCGGTCAATGCGATGGCGCGCAGCTTGCCGGCTTTGAGCATGCCGCTGATCGGCGTCAGATTGTCGAAGCTCAGGTCCAGTTGGCCGCCCACCAGCGCCGCGACGGTCTCGGAACTGCCCTTGTAGGGAACATGCTGGAGGCGGACGCCGGCAAGCGAGGAGAACAGCTCGCATGCCAGATGCGGAATGCTGCCGTTGCCGGGCGTGCCGTAGTTCAGCCCGGCCTGGCTGGCCTTGGCGTGGGCAATCAGGTCCTTCAGGTTTTTGATCGGGGAGTCGGCACGGACGACGACATAGACCGGCGCCTTGGTGATCAGGGAAATCGGCGCCAGGTCCTGCACGGCATCGTACGGCAGCTTCTGGTACAGCGCGGCGTTGGTGGCGAGGTTCGCCGTGCCCAGCAACAGCGTATGGCCGTCGGCCGCGGCGCGCGTCACGGCGACCGTGCCCGCCTGGGTGGCGGCGCCCGCGCGGTTCTCCACCACGAAGTTCTGGCCCAGGCTTTCGGCCAGGCGCTGGGCAATGGCCCGCGCCGCCGTGTCGGAGCCGCCGCCGGGCGCGTACGGCACGACGATGCGCACCGGCTTGGCCGGGTAGGCCGCGGCTTGCGCCGGCAGGTGCAGCGCGCCGAGAGCCAGCATTCCGACAACGCAACGGCGCGACAGCGCCGGGGCCGGGTTGGATGCATCTGTGTCAAACATGGGCCATGTCTCCTGTAGTTTTTACGACCAGGCCGCGTTAGCCGCGGTATCCGGCACGCGCCAAGGTGCGCTTGGCGATATTGAGCTGATGCATCTGGCTGGTGCCTTCATAGAGGCGGAACAGGCGCACGTCACGATAGAAGCGCTCGATGGCGTGTCCCCGGATGAAACCCGTGCCCCCCAGCATCTGCACGCAGCGGTCGGCGATCCGTCCGCAGGCCTCCGAGGCGAAATACTTGCAGATCGAGGCCTGCATGGTCACGTCCTGGCCGTCGTCGCGGGCCCGGGCCGTCTCCAGGATCAATGCCCGCGCGGCATGGATGTCGGTCTGGCAGTCGGCGATCAGGGCCTGAACCAGCTGGAACTCTGCCACCGGCTGGCCAAACTGCCGGCGCTGCGTGACATGCGCCACGGCCTCGTCGAGCATGCGGATGGCCGGGCCTATGCACAAGGCCGCCAGGTGGATGCGCTGCTTGTTCAGCACCTTCATCGTCGTCTTGAAGCCCTGACCGATGTTGCCGCTACCGCCGATGATCTGCCGGGACGGTACGCGGCAGTTGTCGAAGTAGACCTCGGACACCGGGGAGCCGGCCTGGCCCATCTTGTCGTAGGGCGCTCCGGTGCTCAGGCCCGGTGTGTCCCGTTCGACCAGGAACGCCGTGATGCCGCGCGCCGTGCTGTCTTCGGGGTCGGTGCGGGCCAGCACGGTGAACAGGCCGGCAATCGGCGCATTGGTGATGAAGCACTTGCTGCCGTTGAGCACGAAGTGATCGCCGTCCCGCAGCGCGCTGGTCTTGAGGGCGACGGCGTCCGATCCGGCTTCCGGCTCGGTGAGCGCCAGGCAGCCGGTTATCTCCCCGCTGGCCATGCGCGGCAGGTACTGGCGTTTTTGCTCGGGCGTGCCGTCGGCCACCAGCGCTTCCGAGCCGATTCCGGTGTTGGTGCCGACGCGGGCCCGAAAGGCGACCGAGGCCTGCGACAGTTCCAGGGCCGCCAGCACCAGCTCTTCGGTCGTGAGGCCGGCGCCGCCGAACTCCTGCGGAATCGACCAGCCGAAGTAGCCACCCGAGGCGAGTTCCGCCACCAGGTCGGCGGGCACCTCGTCCAGGCGTTCGACCTCGGCCTCGCGCGGAATCATGCGTTCGTGCACCTGGCGGCGCACGTTCGCCAGGAAAGCGGCGAAATCTTGCGGGTTTCGAATCATGGTCTTGATGGGTTAGATGACGCGCGCAGCGCGCAGCTTGGCCAGATCGGCCGCGGTGAGTCCGAGCGGCCCATAGATGGCAGCGTTGTGCTCGCCGGTGGAAGGGCCGGTTCTCGGCGCCGCTGCCGCCACGGCGCCGAAGCGGGGCACCGCCGCCGGCGCTGGCACGGAGCCGAGCTCCGGGTCGGGCAGGCGCACGATGGCCTGCCTGGCGACGAAGTGCGGGTCCTCGATGACGTCGGCGATTGAATAAATCTTGCTGAAGGGCACCGCGTTCGTCTCGAGGCAGGCGCCGAGGTCCGTGAATTCCCGTTGTGCGCTCCATTGCGCGATGATCGCGTCCAGCGCCTCGAGATGCCGCACCCGGCCGGGGTTGTTCGTGAAGCGTGCATCGGTTGCCAGTTCAGGCATCTCCATCGCCGCGCACAGGCGCCGGAAGATCGCATCCGAGGATCCCACCAGCGTGAACCACTGTTCGTCGCGGGTACGGTAGATGTTGGAGGGCGCGGTATAGGTTGCCCGGGCCCCGGCACGGCTGCGGACCACATCCTCGAATTCATGCTCCGCGGCCAGCGGCTCCAGCACGCGCAGCAGGGCCTCGGTGGCGCTGAGGTCCACATCCCGCCCCGGGGCCTCGGGGCACAGGGCGCGCTCGTGCGCCAGGCTGGCGATGGCAAACGCCGCGAACAGGCCGGCAATCGAATCTCCCAGCGGGAAGTTGATGTGCAGCGGGCCGCCGCCGGACTCGCCGGTGAGGTTCGCCAGGCCGCTCATGGCTTCGAAGATCCGGGCGAAGCCCGGCCGGCCCGCGTAAGGCCCGGTCTGGCCAAAGCCGGTCAGCCGCAGCACCGACAGCCTGGGGTTGTGGCGCTGCAGGGTGTCCCAGTCGAGCCCCCATTTGTCCAACGTGCCCGGCCGGAAGTTCTCCACCAGCACATCGAAGTCGGCGATGAGCTTCAGGAACAGCTCCCGGCCCGCAGGCTGCCGGACATCCAGCGAAATGCCTTTTTTGCCGCGGTTCAGAACCTTCCAGTAGAGCGCGGTGGGAGCGAGGCCGCGCAGCGCGTCATTGCCTTCGGGAAGCTCGAGCTTCACCACCTGCGCACCGGCATCGGCACAGAGCGTGGCGCCAAAGGGCGCGGCCACCACGGTGGCCATGTCCAGCACCCTGAGCCCGGTCAGTGGTCCTGCCCTGGTCATGCGCCCTCTCCCCGCCCCGTGGGGTGATCGGTCTCGTTCATCTGGTCTCCCACTTCGCGGTGACGCTGCAAAGCGCAGCACAGCCAAGGTTAGTGACGGGCTGGTGGCAGTGCAACACCTGTTTCGGTATATTGAACGCATGAATGACCCGCGCTTTGCCTCCAGCCTCGCCCACGGCATGTCGGTCCTGGACGCGTTCCGTGACGCCGCCGACGGGTTGACGAACAAGCAGCTGGCGCAGCGCTCAGGCTTGTCGACGGCCAGCATCTCCCGGCTCTGCGTGACCCATGTCGATCACGGCATGCTGCGCTTCGATGCCGCCGCGGGGCGCTATTGGATAGGCCCGGGCGCGCTCACCCTGGCTTATCCATTCCTGGCGCGCCTGGGCCTGCGCCGGGTCGCGCGGCTGCCGATGGCGCGCCTGGCGGCGGCACTCGGGGGGACCATTTCGCTGGTCATGCGCGATCGCACGCAGATGGTGTATGTCGAGACTTGCTGGGCGAATCGGCCCAGGTCGTTTCGCCCGGACGTGGGGGCGGTGCTCCCCATGCTGCAGACGGCGGCGGGGCGTGCCTGGCTGGCAAGTGCCGAAGCCGCCGAACGCGACGAGGTGCTGGCGCAGTTGCAGGCTGCGTCCCCCACGGCGCTGCGCAAATGGCGGCCGCAGGTGGCGCAGGCCGCCAGCGATCTGCAGAAGCAGGGCTTTTGCGTTTCGCCGGGCCACTGGCTGCCTGACGTCCATGCGGTGGCCATACCGTTGGGCATCGATTTCAGCGGCCACCGCATGGTGTTGAACTGCGGCGTGCCCGCGGCGCGAGCCCAGGAGGGGCGTCTGCTCGGGAAGATCGGCCCCGAGCTGCGGCAACTGGCGGCGCAGATCGAGCAGGAGTGGCGCAGCGCGCCTCAAGCCACCGAGCCTGGGGTGGTCGCGCGCGGCCCGAGCCGGCATGTGCAGCCGCCGCCCTCCCGTGTGCGCTGTGCCCCTGACTCGGCCCAGACGCTGGGCCGGGGGCTGGATGTGCTGGCCTGCTTCACTCCAGACCAGCCGGTGCTGGGCAACGCCGCGCTCGCCCGGCAGGCCGGCGTCTCGCCGCAGACCATGGTCCGGCTGACCTACACGCTGGTGCAGCTCGGTCTGCTGCAGCGCAGCCGGCACGCAGCGGGATACAGCTTGGCGGTGGGCTGCGTGGCCCTGGCCTATCCCATGCTGGCGAACCTCAGGATGAGAACGTTGGCGCGGCCGGGAATGATGGCCCTGTCGAAGCAACTGGGTGGGGCCGTGTCGCTCGGGCTCCAGCATCGCCTGGGCATGGTCTATGTCGAAACCGCATGGCGCACCGATGGCCGCTACCTTCCGCCGGACACCGGAGCCGTCATGCCCATGCTGGCGACAGCCATGGGCCGGGCCTGGCTGGCACAGGCCGCGGCCTCCGAGCGGCAGGCATTGCTGAACCAGATCGATGTGCTCGATCCGGCGATGGCGGCGCGCTTCGGGGCGGAAGTGCCGAAGGCCTTGAAGCAGTACGACAAGCACGGCTACTGCAGTTCCCGGGACTTCAGGCCGGACATCGAGGCCATCGCCGTGGCGTTCAGCCGGCCCTGCGGCGGAGTGCGTTTCGTGATGAACTGCGGGATCCACGCGCCCAAGCCGTTGTCGGCGGCTCAGAGAACAGGCATAGGGAGCGCGCTCATGGAACTGGTCGCGGGCCTGGAGGAAAAATGCATCGGGCTCTGAGAGGACCTCAGGCCGCGTTGCGCCGGGCGTGCAGCGCCAGGCCCGGCGCATCCATCTGCGTGCGCAGGATGCTGCCATGCGTCGAATCGGTCACATACAGCGTTTTGCGGTCGGCACCGCCAAACGCCAGATTGGTCGTCGAGCTGCCGGCCGCGCCGCGCAGGACTTCGACCGGCTCGGCGCGCGCGTTGAGCACCCAGACATAGCCCAGGCCGGGGTTGGCCACCAGCAGCCGGCCCTCGGCATCCACGGCCAGGCCATCGGGGCCGCTCGGGCCGTAGGAGGTGAAGAACTGGCTGACCTTGGCCACGCTGCCGTCGGGCAGCAGCGGCACGCGCCAGACGCAGTTGCCACGCGTCACGGCCAGGTACAGCACGCGGCCGTCGGGCGACAGCGCGACACCGTTGGGGCTGGGCACATTGGCCAGCAGCAGGTCGAGCTGGCCGTTCGGGCGCAGCCGGTACAGGCGGCCGCTCGGGTCGTGCAGGCCGCTCTGGCCCTGGTCGGTGAAGTACAGGTTGCCTTCGGCGTCGAAGACCAGGTCGTTGACGCCCTTGAAGCGCTCGCTGTTGCGGCGCTCGAGAAACGGCGTGACCTTACCGCTGGCGAGATCGAGGCGCATCAGGCCGTTCTTGTAGTCGGTGATCAGCAGCGTGCGTTCATCGAGAAACTTCATGCCGTTGGGCTCGCCGTCGTACTCGGCCACGAGATGCCACGCGCCCTGCGCGTCGATGCGCAAGATGCGGCCCCAGGGAATGTCGCTCACATAGAGATTGCCGGCCGCATCGAACACCGGGCCTTCGAGAAACGAGTCGCTGATCGCGCCGCCGCGGTTGGCGTCGGCCCAGGCGCTGCGCTCGCGTCGGCGCAGCGATTCTGGCATCGAGGTGAACAACTCCAGTTCACGGACTTGGGGGGCTTGCAGCAGGAACATCAAAAGCACTTTCTGGGTGTGGCGCGCAAGGCTCAGGCAGGTGGGAAGCCATACAGCCGCGCCGGGTTGTCCACCAGGATACGGTCCATCGTGGCGTTCGAATCGCAGTACGCCTGCAGCAGGTCGACCAGGTCGGCGTCGTTGACCGTGCCCGGCGTTTCGGTAGTGTGCGGCCAGTCGCTGCCCCACACCAGCTGCCCGGGCGACGCTTGCACCAGCGCGCGGCCCCAGGCCAGGGTGTCGGCATAGCCGGGACCATGCACCGCCGAGCGCATGTAGGCGCCCGAAAGCTTGACCCAGCAGTGGCCGGTTTCAAGCAGCCGCAGCACCAGCGCCTGGGCCTGCGTGTCCGGCACGGCGGGATCGTTCAAGCCCATGTGATCGATCACCAGCGGCACCGGCAGCGACTGCAGCACGGGTGCGAGCGCGACGATCTGCTCAGGGCTGGCAAACAACTGGATATGCCAGCCCGAGCCCGCGATCTTGCGCGCCAGGGTCTGCAGCATTTGCGGCGTGGTGTCGCCCCAGGATTGCGGCGAGACGAAATTCACGCGCAGGCCGCGCACGCGCTGCGCATCGAGCCGCGCCAGTTCCGCGTCGCCGACCTCCTGGTCCACCACCGCCACGCCGCGCGCGCCGTCGCCGAGCTGGCGCAGTGCATCGAGCGTGCAGGCGTTGTCGGTGCCGTAGGTCGACGGCGTGACCACCACGCAGCGCGCCGTGCCCAGGCGCTGCTGCAGCTGGCGGTAGTCGCCCACGCGCGCCACCGGCGGCGTGCGCGGCCAGTGCGGCGACGGCGCGAACTCGGGCGCGAAGATATGCATGTGGGCGTCGCAGGCGAGTGCGGGCAAGCGCCGTGCGGGACGGTTCAGGCCCACGGAATGCGGCACGGCTTGGGGCAGCTCGGGCATGTTCAGTCCTGCTTGATGTCGCCCTTGCGCACGACCTCGCCCCACTTGGCATCTTCCTTGGCCAGGAAGCTGGCGAACTCGGCGGGCGTGGAGCCCACGCTCCTGGCGCCGATGTCGGCCAGGCGCTGCTGCACGGCGTCTTCCTTGAGCACCTCGACCACGGCCTGCTGGAGCTTGCCGGCAATGGGCGCGGGGGTGCCCGCGGGCAGGAACATGCCGTTCCATTCATAGACTTCGTAACCCGGGATCACCGTCTCGGCCACGGTAGGCACCTCGGGCAGGCGCTTGGAACGCTCGGGCGCGGAGATCGCCAGCGCGCGCAGCTTGCCGCCGGCCACCAGCGAATACGACGCGGCGACGGTGCTGAACATGAAGTCCACCTGGCCGCCCATCACGTCGGCAATGGCCGGGCCGCCGCTCTTGTAGGGCACATGCACCATGTCGAGCTTGAGTTGCTGGCGAAACAATTCCGAGGCCAGGCGCTGCACCGTGCCGCTGCCGCCGGACGCGAAGTTGATCTTGCCCGGCTGCGCCTTGGCCTTGGCTATCAGGTCGCCGACGTTCTTGAGCGGCGAGTTGGCGGGCACGATCAGCAGGTTCGGCGCCAGCAGCACCAGCGACAGCGGCTGCAGGGCATTTGCCGCATACGGCATCTTGGGGAACAGATGCGGGTTGATCGAATACGGCGTCGCGTCGTAGAGCATGGTGTAGCCGTCGGCCGGCGCCTTGGCCACCGCGCTCGCGCCAATCGTGCCGCTCGCGCCCGCGCGGTTCTCGACGATCACGCTGGTGCCCAGCTTGGGGCCCATGTGCGTCGCGATCAGGCGCGCGACCGCATCGGCGGCGCCACCCGGCGCATAGGGCACGACGATGGTGATCGGCCGGTCGGGATAGGCCGCCTGCGCGGCGGCGGCGGCAAGGGCCAGGCTGGCGATGAGGGTGTTGGCAAAGGCACGCATGGGATGTCTCCGGTTCTTGGGTCTAGTTGGCTTGCAGGTTCAGGTCTTTGGCGATCTGCGAGTAGGTCGTGACTTCGCGCCCGAGCTGGGTGGCAAACGCCGCGCCGCAGGTGGCGGACGTGTCGAGGCCCAGCTGGCGCAGCTTCTGCACCGTGGCTTCGCTGCTGGCGAATTCGGTGGCCGTGCGCTCCAGGGCCTGGGCCACCGGGGCTGGAATGCCCGCGGGGGCGAGCACGCCATACCAGGCGTCGGCCGCATAGCTGCCGCCGCCGGCTTCGGCGAATGTCGGCACGCCGGGCAGCAGTGGCGAACGCTGCGGCGCGCCCACGGCCAGCGCGGCCAGCTTGCCGCTCTGGATCTGCGGCAGCACCGAGCCCAGCGTCGCGAACGAGCTGTCGATCTGCCCGCCCATCAAATCGGTGATGACCGGCGCCGCGCCCTTGTAGGGCACATGGTTGAGATCGATGCGCTGGGCGCGCGCGAAGATCTCGGTGGCGAAATGTCCCGAACTGCCGCTGCCGGCGCTGCCCGCGGTCACGCGGCCGGGTTCCTTCTTGGCCTTGTCGATGTACTGGCCCAGGGTCTTGATCGGCATGGAACGGCCCACCACCAGCACCGTGGGGCTGGTCGCGACGCTGCAGACCGGGCGGAACGAGCGCTGCGCATCGAACTTCACCTGGCTGGCGTAGAGCGCGGGAATCATCGTGTGGTTGGTGGCGGCAAACAGCAGCGTGTAGCCGTCATTGGGCGCGGCGGCCACGGCTGCGGCCGCGAGAATGGTGTTGGCGCCGGGCTTGTTCTCCACCACGAAGGGCTGGCCCAGCGCGCGGCTTGCATGGTCGGCAAACGCGCGCGCCACCACGTCGGTCGGGCCGCCCGCGGCAAAGCCCACCACCAGCTTGACGGGCTTGGCGGGATAGGTCTGCGCCTGGATGCCGGGCGCCGTTGCCGCAAGGGCCAGCAGCGCCAGCGCGTGGTATTTCTTGAACATTCTTGTCTCCTGGTTCATCGGGCGGGCCTGGCGCCGCGGCAACCCCGCCGCGGCGCCAGGCCCTCGCGTCAGTGCGCGGCTGCGCCGCTGCGCGCCAGCACCTGCAGCAGGTTCTTTGCCGCGCCCACGCCCATGTTCACGTAGGCATCGCTGGTCACGCCGCCGATATGCGGGCTCAGCACGAAGTGCGGCTCGTGCTGGAACGGATGGCCGGCGGTCATGGGCTCGACCGCAAAGCTGTCGAGGCCGGCGCTCATCACCTGGCCCGAGCGCACGGCGGCAAGCAGCGCGTCTTCGTCGACCAGGCCGCCGCGCGCGGTGTTCACCACGATCACGCCGCGCTTGCACTGCGCCAGCGTCTGCGCATCGAGCAGGCCGCGATTGTCGTCCGTGAGCGGACAGTGCAGCGAGATGGCATCGGACTCGCGCCAGATCGTTGCGAGGTCCACGCTCTGCACGTAGTCGGGCAGCTTGCGCGCGTACGGATCGAAGCCGATCACGCGCATGCCCAGCGCATCGGCCATGCGCGCAAAGCGCAGGCCGATCGCCCCCAGGCCGACCAGGCCGATGGTGCGGCCCCCCAGTTCGAGGCTCTTGTGCGTGGACTTGTCCCAGTGGCCGTCGTGCATGCGGTCATTGAGTTCGACCACGGACTTGGCGCAGGCCAGCAGCAGTGCGAGGGCCTGCTCGGCCACGGCGGCGGCATTGGCGCCGACGGCGGCAACGACTTCGATGCCGCGCGCCTGGGCCGCGACCTTGTCGATGGTGTCGGTGCCGCTGCCATGCTTGGAGATCACTTTCAGCGCGGGCGCGGCGTCCATCACCGCGGCGCCGACCTTGCCGTAGCGCACGATGATGGCCACCGGGTCATGCGCGCGGCACAGCGCGACCAGGCTGTCCTCGGTGGGCGTCTTGCCGGCGTAGACGATGTCGTAGTCGCGCAGCAGTTCCAGCGCCGGCGCTGCCAGGTCGGCTCCGGTAATGAGAATGGTGCTCACAGCGACTCTCCGTCCTTGAGCACGCCGGCGGCGCGCAGCGCGGCGGGCAGCCACTTCGAGGCGGTGTCGCCGCGCGCGATCGCTTCGATGCGTGCGGCCTCGTCAGCGACCTTCTTGTCGGCCAGCGCCAGCATGCCCGGCGCCTTGGCGCGCTCGATCACCACCACGCCGTCGGCATCGCCAACCACCAGGTCGCCCGGGTTCACGCTGGTGCCGCCGGCCGAGATCGGGTGGTTGATGCGGCCGGGCACGTACTTGGTCGGGCCCGCGGGATTGAAGCCCGCGCTGAACACCGGAAAGTCGAGTTCGAGGATTTCAAGCTTGTCGCGGATCGCCGCATCGACGATCACGCCGGCCAGGCCCAGCTTCTTGCAGGCGCTGAGCATCAGCGTGCCCATCAGCGCTGCCGCCAGGTCGCCCTTGCCGTCGATGACCAGCACGTCGCCGGGCTGGGCCAGCGCGATCGCGGCATGGATCATCAGGTTGTCGCCGGGGCGCACTTCGACGGTGAATGCCGGGCCGGCCACCTTCATGTTTTGGTGCACGGGCGCGACGCGGCCGTGCATGGTGCCGCGGCGGCCGGCGACGTCGGCCAGGATCGCGGCCTGGAAGCTCGCGGCCTGGCGCACGACGTCGGGGGCCACGCGTTCGATATCGCGGATGATTTCGGGGAGTTGGGTCATGGTGCTGTGGTCCGGTTGAAATGAAATGGGCAGGGTGGGACGCGTGTAACAGGACGCAGGCAACAGGCGCGTGCAACAGGCGCGTGCAACAGGCGCGTGCAACAGGCGCGGGCAATGGGCGCGGGCAATGGGCGTGCGCATCCCGCGGACATGCCGCCGGGGCATGTCCTGTGATCTGCGGTGGTGGTGTGGGCGCGCCGGGTCGGCGCGCCGGGTTGCCAGGCGTCAGTCGAGACCGGCGCCCGAGTCCTTGACGATCTGCGCCCAGCGCGGGATTTCCGCCTTCAGCAGCTGCTGGAAGTTCTCGACGGAGCCGCCCAGCACTTCGCCGCCTTCGGAGCGCAGGCGTTCGGCCGCATCGGGCTGCTGCAGCGCCTGGTTGATGGCCTTGTTCAGCTGCTGCACGATGGCCGGCGGCGTGCCTGCGGGCGCGAGCACGCCGAACCAGGTGATGGCCTCGAAGTTCTTGTAGCCGGATTCGGCCAGTGTCGGCGTCTGCGGCAGTTGCACCGAGCGCTTGGCCGAGGTGACCGCGACCGCGTGCATCTTGCCGTTGCGCACCTGGCCGATCAGCGTGGGAATGGACGACACATAGAGATCGATCTGGCCGCTGACCACATCGGTCAGTGCCTGGGCCGCGCCCTTGTAGGGCACATGGCGCAGCTTGATGCCCGTGGCGTTCTGGGCCAGCTCGCCCGCGAGGTGGGCCACGGTGCCATTGCCGGGATAGCCCAGCGTGATGCCGTCGGGCTTGGCCTTGGCCGCGGCCACGACATCGGCAATCGTCTTGTAGGGCGAACCGGCGGCCGTGACCATCACGATGGGCGAGGACGACACCAGCGCCACCGGCGTCAGGTCCTTGAGCGGGTTGTAGGGCAGCTTGGCGTACAGCGCGGCGTTGATGGCCAGGTTGCTGGTCTGGCCCATGACCAGCGTATAGCCATCGGGCACGGCCTTGGCCGCGGCATCGACACCCAGGTTGCCGCCCGCGCCGGGGCGGTTGTCGATCACGACCGTCCATTTGTTCAGGTCGGTGAGCTTTTGCGCCACGGTGCGCGCGATCATGTCCGTGCCGCCACCGGGCGGGAAGGGCACGATCAGGCGGATCGGCTTGGCAGGATAGGTGGCCTGCGCGTGCGCGCTGGCCAGGGGCAGGGCGGCTGCCACGAGGCCCAGGGTGGCGGCGCACAGCGGCGCGAACAACGCGTGACGGCGAAAAGTCTTTGGCATGTTGTCTCCATTGATTTAGTTGTCAACTACCTCAATGCGCTTTGGTAGTTGCGTGCAGTTTAAAAAAACGTTTCAACCCATACAATGCCGTTTCGTACAGCGAAACATGTTGCGCCATGAAGTCATCCGCCTCCGATCCCAAGAACTTGTCCACGGCCGCCGTGGCGCAACCCGATGCGTCCGCAGCCGAGCCGGCCGGCTCCAATGGCGCGGTCACCGCGGTGGCGCGCGCGCTGCAGATCCTCGACGCCTATGCACTGGGCGAATCGCACCTGTCGCTGGCCGAGCTGAGCCGGCGCTGCGGGCTGCACAAGACCACGGTGCTGCGGCTTGCGCGCACGCTCGCGCTGTCCGGCTACATGGTCCAGCGCGAGGACGGCGACTGGCGCCTGGGATCGGCCGCGGGCTGGCTGGGAGCACGCTACAAGGCGGGTTTCGATATGCAGAACGTGCTCGAGCCGGCGCTGCGTGCGCTGACGCTGGCCTGCGGCGAAAGCGCGGCGTTCTATGTGCGCGAAGGCAATGCGCGCACCTGCATCGTGCGCGTCGAGGGCCCGCAGGCGCTGCGCCACCACGTGCGCATGGGCGAGGAACTGCCGCTCGACAAGGGCTCGCCGGGCCGCGTGATCCTGGCGTTCTCGGGCGAACCCGGCGCGCTCTACGAGGAAATCCGCGAACGCGGCTACCACTACTCGATTGGCGAGCGCGAGCAGGGCGTGGCCACGGTGTCCGCGCCGGTGTTCGGCATGCACTGGCGCCTGTTCGGCTCGGTCTGCATTTCGGGCCCGGCCTCGCGCCTGCCGGTGCAAAAGCTCGAAGCGCTGGCCCAGGCGCTGCTGGCCACGGCCAAGCAGCTGTCGTATGAACTGGCAGGCACGCCCAGCACCGCGGCGGTGCGCGGTTCCCGCTGGCATCCCTGAGCGCAGGCGCCGTCCACTTTGGTGCAGCCCGCCACCAGGGGAACGCCGGTCTTTTTGCACCAACAAGGTGCATTCTCCTGAATGCGCACCGCGCCGGACATGCGGGCCCACGGTGGCGGCTTCGACCGACATTGGCTGGCACAGTTCATGCTTTTCTCCGTTTGTCGAAAATTTTTACAACTGGAGAGCCTCATGTCCCGTGCCTGGATGAAGACCGTCGGTGTTGCCTTTATCGCCGCCCTGCCCATGTTGGCCAGCGCCCAGCTGACCGCCAACGTCAGCGTGACCAGCAACTACAAGTTCCGTGGCCAGGACCAGGACACGGGCCGTACCAAGGCGTTCAAGCCGGCGCTGCAGGGCGGCTTCGACTACAGCTTTGGCGAGACCGGCTGGTATGTCGGCAACTGGAACTCCAGCGTCAACTGGCTGCCCAATAATTCGCTGGAAAGCGACTTCTACGGCGGCTACAAGTTCGAGGGCGGCGGCATTGCCTGGGACCTGGGCGCGCTGACCTATGTCTACCCCGGTGCCAGCGACGCCAACACGACCGAGCTGTACCTGGGCGCCGGCTTCGGCCCGCTGACGGCCAAATATTCGCACACCGTGTCGAAGAAGTACTTCGGCACCGCCGAAGGCCGCAACACCGGCTACTTCAACCTGGCATTCGCACAGGAAGTCATGCCCAAGGTCACGCTCAAGGCCGCCGTCGGCTACACGCGCTTCTCCAGTGACGTCGAAGGCGTGCCCAACTATGTCGACTACAGCGTCGGCGGCGCCTATGACTTCGGCGACGGCCTGTCGCTGGGCGCGGCCGTGGTCGGCGCCAACAAGAAGAACTTCTTCGGCGACATCAACAAGAACCGCTTTGTCGTCACGCTGACCAAGGCCCTGTAATGCAAGGGGCGCGGCGCGCCCCGTCCAAGGAGGAACGAATCATGAAAATGGTGACCGCCATCATCAAACCCTTCAAGCTCGACGAAGTGCGCGAAGCACTGTCCGACATCGGCGTGCAGGGCATCACCGTGACCGAGGTCAAGGGCTTCGGCCGGCAGAAGGGCCACACCGAGCTGTACCGCGGCGCGGAATATGTCGTCGACTTCCTGCCCAAGCTGAAGATCGAAGCCGCGATTGCCGACGACATGGTCGACCGCGCGCTCGAAGCCATCGAAGCCGCGGCGCGCACCGGCAAGATCGGCGACGGCAAGATCTTCGTCTCCCACCTCGAGCAGGTGGTGCGCATCCGCACCGGCGAGACCGGCCAGGAAGCCCTCTGAGGCCTGCATCCGTACCGATCAGAAAGATTGCCATGAAAAAATTGCTTGCCTCCCTGTGCCTCGGCCTGGGCCTGCTGTCGGGCGGTTTCGCGCTGGCGCAGACCGCGCCTGCCGAAGCCCCTGCCGTGACGACCACGGCGGAACCCGCTGCTGCCGCCCCTGAAGCCGCAGCGCCCGTAGCCGCCCCGGCCCCCGAGGCCGCTGCAGTGGCCGCTCCGGCTCCCGTTGCCGAGGCACCTGCCGCGGCCGAAGCCGCCGCGCCCACGCTCAACTCCGGCGACACCGCCTGGATGCTGACCTCGACCATGCTCGTGATCCTGATGATCATCCCCGGCCTGGCCCTGTTCTACGGCGGCCTGGGCCGCTCCAAGAACATGCTGTCGGTGCTGATGCAGGTCTTCGTGATCTTCTCGCTGATCACCGTGCTGTGGACCATCTACGGCTATACGCTGACCTTCGGCGGCGCGGGCAAGTTCTTCGGCGGCTTCGACAAGCTGTTCCTCAAGGGCATCACCCCCGACACGCTGTCGAGCGCGCTGGCGACGATTCCCGAATACGTGTTCGTGTCCTTCCAGGCCACGTTCGCGGCCATCACCGTGGCGCTGATCGTCGGCGCCTTCGCCGAGCGCATCAAGTTCGCCGCCGTGCTGATCTTCGCCGTGCTGTGGTTCACCTTCAGCTACATCCCGATGGCCCACATGGTCTGGGGCGGCGGCCTGCTGGCCGAAGACGGCGCGCTGGACTTCGCCGGCGGCACCGTGGTGCACATCAACGCCGGTATCGCCGGCCTGATCGGCGCCTACGTGATCGGCAAGCGCCTGGGCTTCGGCAAGGAATCGATGGCCCCGCACAGCCTGACGCTGAGCATGGTCGGCGCCTCGCTGCTGTGGGTTGGCTGGTTCGGCTTCAACGCCGGCTCCGCCGGCGCGGCCAACGGCATTGCCGGCCTGGCCTTCGTCAACACCATCGTCGCCACCGGCGCCGCCACCCTGTCGTGGCTCGCTGCCGAAGCGCTGCACAAGGGCAAGGCCTCGATGCTGGGCGCGATCTCGGGTGCCGTGGCCGGCCTGGTCGCCATCACTCCCGCCGCCGGCTTCGTCGGCCCCATGGGCGCCATCGTGATGGGCCTGATCGTCGGCCCGCTGTGCGTCTGGGGCGTGGGTGGTCTCAAGCGCATGCTGGGTGCCGATGACGCGTTCGACGTGTTCGGCGTGCACGGTGTCGGCGGTATCGTCGGCGCCATCCTGACAGGCGTGTTCTGCGCCGCCAGCCTGGGCGGTGTCGAGCCGGCCAACTACTCCATGGGCCACCAGGTCTGGGTGCAGATCAAGAGCGTGCTCGTGACCCTGGTGTGGTCGGGTGTCGTGGCTTTTGTCTCCTACAAGATCGCGGATCTGCTGGTCGGCCTGCGCGTCAGCGAGGAAGAAGAGCGCCAGGGCCTGGACATCAGCTCCCACGGCGAAACCGCTTACGTCCGGTAAGCCCCCGGAACAGACGGCCTCTGGCTGGTGGCAGGGCCGTCTGCTTCCCCGCATTGCGAATACCAGGTTCTCCTCGGACGCTGGAACTTGGCCCACTTCGGTGGGCCTTTTTTTGGCCTGGAGAAACTTCCACACTTCGACAGGATGCCTTGTGCCAAGGTCAGTGCCAAAGGAAGCAACCGTTCGTCCTGAGCCTGTCGAAGGATGACGGGCCTCGCCTCCGGTGCCCCCAACGGCCCAACCTTCACACCCTGCGTGCAAAAAATTCACGCGCCCCAGGCAGCCGCGTGGCGCCCCCTGCCGCTACGATCTGGGCATGGATTCAGCCCTCAGCCAGATCACCGAGCGCGTGCGCGCCGCCATTGCCGACCGCACCCCGCTGCGCCTGCGCGGCGGCGGCAGCAAGGACTTCCATGCGCGCGCGCTTGCCGGCGAGATTCTCGACACGCGCGCGCTGCAGGGCGTGGTGAGCTACGAGCCCAGCGAGCTGGTCGTGACCGCGCGCGCCGGCACCGCGCTGGCCGAGTTGCAGGCGCTGCTGGCCGCGCAGGGCCAGTGCCTGCCGTTTGATCCACCACACTTTTCCCTGGATTCGACCGTCGGCGGCATGGTGGCCGCAGGCCTGAGCGGACCGGCGCGCGCCAGCGTCGGTGCGGTGCGTGACTACATGCTGGGCGTCGAGCTGCTCAATGGCCGCGCCGAGCTGCTGCGCTTTGGCGGCCAGGTCATGAAGAACGTGGCCGGCTACGACGTCTCGCGGCTCATGGCCGGCTCGAGGGGCACGCTGGGCCTGATCACCGAGGTCAGCCTCAAGGTGCTGCCCATGGCCCCGGCCGAGGCCACGCTGCGCTTCGAGTGCACGCAGGCGCAGGCGCTGCAATGGCTCAATACCTGGGGCGGCCAGCCGCTGCCGCTCAACGCCAGCTGCTGGCTCGAGGATGCGGGCCGCGGCACGCTGTTCCTGCGCCTGCGCGGCGCCAAGGCCGCGGTGCAGGCAGCCTGCAGCCTGCTGGGCGGCGAGCGCCAGGACGATGCGCGCGTGGCCGCCGACTGGGATGCCTGCCGCGACCAGCAACTGCCCTGGTTCAAAGAGCGTCTGGCCGACCCGGCGCTGGCGCTGTGGCGGCTGTCGCTGCCGGCCCATGCCCCGGTGCTGGCGCTGCCCGAAGGCGCGCGCGGGCCGCTGATCGAATGGCATGGCGCGCTGCGCTGGGTGCAGGCGCCGCGCGCGCTGGGCCCGCAGCTGCAGGCGCTCGCGGCGCAGGCGGGCGGCACGGCGCAGATGTTCCAGCCAGAAGCGGCCGCCGCCACCGCCACATCGGCTACGGCGCTTGCGCCCGCGCTGGCCGCGCTGCAGGCGCGCCTGCAGCAGGCCTTCGATCCCGCCGGCATCTTCAACCCCGGGCGGCTGCTGCCGCTCGCCTGAGCCAGGTCTTCCAAAGACAGTAGCCATGCAAACCCAACTTGCCCCCGCCTACCAAGGCACGCCCGAGGGCGCCGAGGCCGAAGCCATCCTGCGCAAATGCGTGCACTGCGGCTTCTGCACCGCGACCTGCCCGACCTACCAGCTGCTGGGCGACGAGCTCGACGGCCCGCGTGGCCGCATCTACCTCATCAAGCAGGTGCTCGAAGGCCAGGCGCCGACGCGCTCCACCCAGCTGCACCTCGACCGCTGCCTGACCTGCCGCAACTGCGAAAGCACCTGCCCGAGCGGCGTGCAGTACGGCCATCTGGTCGATATCGGCCGCAAGGTGGTCGATGCTCAGGTCGAGCGGCCCCTGGCCGAGCGCGCCAAGCGCTGGGCCTTGAAGGAAGGCCTGAGCTCGCCCTTGTTTGCCCCGGCCATGAAGCTGGGCCAGGCCGTGCGCCCGCTGCTGCCCAAGGCGCTGCAGGCCAAGGTCACGGCGCCGCGCCCGGCCGGCGCCTGGCCCGCCCGCGAACATGCGCGCAAGCTCATGCTGCTGGCGGGCTGCGTGCAGCCGGCGATGCTGCCGCGCATCAACTACGCCACGGCGCGCGTGCTCGACGCGGCCGGCATCCAGACCGTGATCGCGCCCAAGGCGGGCTGCTGCGGCGCGGTCAAGTTCCATCTCAATGACGAGGACGGCGCGCTGGCGCAGATGCGTGCCAATATCGACGCCTGGTGGCCGCAGGTCGAGAGCGGCGCGGTCGAAGCCATTGTCATGAATGCCTCGGGCTGCGGCGCGATGGTCAAGGATTACGGCCATGCGCTGCGCAATGACCCGGTCTATGCGGCCAAGGCGGCGCGCATCAGCGCGCTCACGCGCGACCTGAGCGAGTTGCTGCCGGAGCTGCTGCCCGAGCTGGCGCAGCGGCTGCAAGGCAAGATCGTGCCGCCCGCGGGCGTCATGGCCTACCACCCGCCCTGCACGCTGCAGCACGGCCAGAAGCTGCGTGGCGGTGTCGAGACCTATCTGGGCCAGCTGGGCTTTGCGCTGCGCGTGGCGCGCAACGAATCGCACCTGTGCTGCGGCTCGGCCGGCACCTATTCGGTGCTGCAGCCGGAAATCGCCACGCAGCTGCGCGAGCGCAAGCTCGATGCGCTGGGCGAGGCCTGCGGCGAAGCGCCGCCCGTGGCCATCCTGTCGGCCAATATCGGCTGCATCACGCACCTGCAAAGCGGCACCGAGGTGCCGGTGCGGCATTGGGTGGAAGTGCTGGACGAGGCCTTGCCGGCGCGCTGAGCGCGCAGCCCGCGCGCCGTGTAGAGACAACGCCGCTGTGCAGCGTATGCCAATGCTGGCATGATGTGAGGTTGTCTTTTATTTCGCCGAGCTGCGCTACGCCATGACTGAACCCGTGTCTGAACCTCAAGAACAGAATGCCGCGATCCCGGCCACCGGGAACGCCCCGGTCGCTGCTGCCGCGCAGGCTGACACCGGCGCCGGGGCTTCTGCTGCAGCCGGCTCCTCGGAGGCCGGCGCCCCGGCCACCGATTCCGCGGCGGGTGATCCCGCGCGCAAGCCGCGCCGCCGCGGTGGCCGCGGCCGCAAGGCCAGCGCCGGTGCGGGTGCCGAAGCACCTGCCGCGCAGCGCGCCAAGCCCGCTGCCGCCGCGCCCGCCAATCGCACGGCACAGGCGCCGCGCAGCCAGCACCCGCTGCTGCTGCAACTCGCCGAGCTGTATCCGCAGCTGTTCGGCGAAACGCCGCTGCCGATGAAGCGCGGCATCTTCCAGGACCTGCTCGACGCCCAGCCCGAGGTCTTCGACCGCGACGGCCTCAAGGTCGCGCTGTCGATCCATACGCGTTCGTCGCGCTACCTCACGGCCGTGGCCGCGGGCCAGCCGCGCCACGACCTGCAGGGCCAGCCGGTCGAGGCCATGGCACCCGAGCATGTGCACCACGCGCTGCTCGAAGTGTTCCGCCGCCGCCAGCAGCGCTCCAACGAAGACCTGCGTCCCAAGCTGCTCAACCGCATCATCCAGGCCTTCGACGCCTCGGGCCTGAGCCGCGAGGCCTATGCCGAGCGCGTGCAGACGCGCGATGATGCCACCAACGCCCTGGTCGACGAAGCGCTGGCCGAAGCCGCAACGCGCGCCGCCAAGGACGAAGCCCTGCTGCGCGCCTTCGAGGCCAGCGGCCAGGACCTCGCGGCGTTTGCCGACATGTATGGCATGGTCGCGCGCAGCGCCGCCCAGACCATCGAGCGCGCGCGCCGGCGCAAGGCGCTCGCGGCCCAGGTGGCGGCCGCCGCGCCCGCGGCCGACGACCAGGCCTGACGCCCGGCGGCGCAGCCGCCGCCACGCTTCATCAAGCCCCGTGCGCGCCAGCGCCCGGGGCTTTTTTCCTGGGGCCGCGCGATCAGCCCAAGGCCGCTTCGATGTCCTTGGCCAGCTTGGCCGGTGCATCCTGCGGCGCATAGCGGCGAATCACCTGGCCGTCGCGGTCCACGAGGAACTTGGTGAAGTTCCACTTGATGGCCTTGCTGCCCAGCAGCCCGGGTGCCTGCGCTTCGAGCCAGCGGTACAGCGGATGGGCATTGGCGCCATTGACGTCGATCTTTTCCATCAGGGGAAACTGCACGCCGAAATGGCGTTCGCAGAAGCCCGCGATCTCCTCGGCGCTGCCGGGCTCCTGGTGGCCGAACTGGTTGCATGGAAATCCCAGCACCGTGAGCCCCTGGCCTGCGTATTGTTCGTGCAGCGCCTGCAGGCCTGCGTATTGCGGCGTGAAGCCGCAGGCGCTGGCGGTGTTGACGATCAGCAGCACCTGGCCCTCGTAGAGCGACAGCGGCACTTCGCGGCCCTGGATGTCGGTGGCGGTGAAGTCGTAAACGGAGCCGGGGGTGTCGTCATCAGCCATGGTTGTCCTTTGGGTGTCGTGCCGGCCAGCTTAAGCCGGCTGCCGGCACGGCGCCTGTACGAAGGCATCCCGGCTGGATGCACGCCAACGCAGCGCGTCAGTGGGAATCGTCCTGGCGGGCGATTTTGCGCAGCCGCACCACTTCGCGCGGATAGCGGCGCACGTTGTACGCATGCCAGCGGCCGATGCACAGCATGATGCCGGCCACGGCCAGGCCGAACAGCGTGATCGCGCCAAACGCCGACAGGCCCAGCTTGGTCGACAGGCTGTAGAACGCGCCCAGCAGCAGGATGCAGGCCTGCTCGTTGAAGTTCTGCACCGCGATCGAGCGGCCCGCGCCCATCAGGTTGTGGCCGCGGTGCTGGAGCAGCGCGTTCATCGGCACGACCAGGAAACCGCCGAGGCCGCCCAGCACGATCAGGAAGGGCACGGCAATCCAGATGGTGTCGATGAAGTTCATGCAGATCACCAGCACGCCCATGGCGATGCCCAGCGGAATCACGCGGGTCGCGGTTTCCAGCTTCATGTAGCTCGAGGCCGCGACCGCGCCCACGGCGGTGCCGATGGCCACGACGCCCACCAGCGAGGACGCCTGCGTGGTGCTGTAGCCCAGCGCCGCGGCGCTCCAGGCCAGCACGATGTAGCGCAGGTTGCCCGAGACGCCCCAGAACAGCGTGGTGGTCGACAGCGAGATCTGGCCCAGCTTGTCGCTCCACAGGCGCTGGCTGCAGTTCCAGAAATCGGGCAGCAGCGCCAGCGTGTTGCTCAGCAGGCTCTTGCCCGGGTCCTGGCGCAGCGGGCGCATGGCCACGCCGGTATGCGGAATGCGGGTGTTGATCCACGCGGCCAGCACATAGATCAGCACCAGCGCGGCAATCGAGGCTTCGGCCGCGTTCTCGACGCCCGGCAGATTCAATGCCAGCAGATAGGACGACAGCACGGGGCCGACCAGTTGGCCGCCCAGCAGCACACCCAGGATGATCGAGGTGATGGTCAGGCCCTCGATCCAGCCGTTGGCCTTGACCAGTTGCGACGCGGGCAGCAGCTCGGTCAGGATGCCGTATTTGGCCGGGGAATAGGCAGCCGCGCCCAGCCCGACCACGGCATAGGCCACCAGCGGATGGTGGCCGAACAGCATCATCAGGCAACCGACCACCTTGATCGCGTTGCTGAAGAACATCACGCGCCCCTTGGGCAATGCGTCCGCGAAGGCTCCGACAAACGGTGCCAGGATCACGTAGAACAACGCGAACATGGGCACCAATGCGGCACGCTGCCACTCGGGTGCGCCACCGGTGCGCAGCAGCTCCACGGCGGCCACAAACAAGGCGTTGTCGGCCAGCGAGCTGAAAAACTGCGCCGACATGATGGTGTAGAAACCGCGCTTCATGAAATGGCTGGAACGGGCATCAGCAAGGCCTTTGCCGGGGTAATGGGGGACGCAAACGCAGTGAGCGCTGGTTATAACACGCAGCTTCGGCCCGGCAATGCCAGAATTCCCTGTCTCCGTTTGCTTCTGAACCATGCCGCGTCCCATCCTCGCCACCATCCATTCCAGCGCCCTGCGCCACAACCTCGAGCGCGTGCGCCAGGCCGTGCCCGATGCCAAACTGTGGGCGGTCATCAAAGCCAATGCCTATGGGCACGGGATCGAACGCGCGTTTGACGCGCTGCGCGGCGCCGACGGTTTCGCGCTGCTCGACCTGGCCGAAGCCGAACGCGTGCGCCAGCTCGGCTGGCGCGGGCCGATCCTGCTGATCGAAGGCGTGTTCGAGGCGCGCGACCTGGAGCTGTGCTCGCGCCTCGGGCTGTGGCATGTCGTGCATTGCGACGAGCAGATCGACTGGCTGGCAGCGCACAAGACCCAGGTCGGCCACCGCGTGTTCCTGAAGATGAACTCGGGCATGAACCGCCTGGGTTTTCCACCCGAGCGCTATCGCTCGGCCTGGGCGCGGCTCAATGCGCTGCCGCAGGTCGACGAGATCTCCTTCATCAGCCATTTCAGCGATGCCGACGGCCCGCGCGGCGTCGGCCACCAGCTGCAGGTGTTCCACGCGGCGACGCAGGACCTGCCCGGCGAGCGCAGCCTGTGCAACAGCGCCGCGACGCTGGCGCTGGCGCATGACGCGCAGGTGCGCTGCGACTGGGTGCGCCCGGGCATCGTGCTGTACGGCAGCTCGCCCGACTATCCGCTGCACAGCGACCAGGACTGGGGGCTGCAGCCCGCCATGACGCTGTCGACGCGCGTGATCGGCGTGCAGCAGATGCGTGCCGGCGACACGCTGGGCTACGGCTCGATTTTCACCGCCGACGCGCCGATGACCGTGGGCGTGGTGGCCTGCGGCTATGCCGACGGCTATCCGCGCTCGTGCAGCACGGGGACACCGGTCCTGGTCGACGGCCAGCGCACGCGCGTGCTGGGGCGCATCAGCATGGACATGCTCAATGTCGACCTGACATCGATCGACGGCGCGGGCGTGGGCAGCGAGGTCACGCTCTGGGGCAATGCCTCCAACGGCGCGCGGCTGTCGATCGACGAGGTCGCGCACGCGGGCGGCACGCTGGGCTACGAATTGATGTGCGCCGTGGCGCCGCGGGTGCCGGTGGTGGTGGATTGAGGGCAGGGCCGTTCATGGTTCAACCCTTGGACGCGACCGACGCGCCTGACGCGCCTGCTCAGGGCCCACCACGAACGTCGATACCATTCAACTGAGAGCGAAAAACCGTTCGTCCTGAGCTTGCCTCGCCGGCCGCGTCGAAGGATGGATGGCCGGCGCTCGACTCATGAGGACGGGACGTTCATGGTTCGACAGGCTCACCACGAACGGTGGATGACAGGCTCACCCCGAACGGTGGATGACAGGCTCACCACGAACGGTGGATGACACGCTCACCACGAACGGCTGCTACCACCCAACGGTGCGCTAAGAGCCGGTCTTCCTGAGCCTGCCTGCGTGGCCCGGTCGAAGACATCGACCGCCACTCAAGCCCCCGCCAGGTCCCCCAGCATCCGCTCCAGCAGCCCCTGCAGCAGCAACTGTTCGTCCTCGGACAAGCCCTGCAGCAGCTGCACCGTGATCCCGCGCCGGCGTTCACGCATGCGCTCGAACACCGCCTGACCGGCGCGGCTCAGCGTGAGGCAGCGGCTGCGCGCATCCCGGGGGTGGGGCAGTCGCTCGAGCCAGCCTTTTTCCTCCAGCGTGCCGAGCATGCGCGCGATCTGCGCCTTGTCGGCACCGCTGTGCTGGACCAGCTCCTTCTGCGTGCGCATGGGATGGCGGCCGACGAACATCAGGGCGCGCATTTCATTGGCCGTGAGCTCGGTCTGCATCGCTGCGCGCATGCGGTGGCGGTAGGCATGCATCAGGTCATGCATGGCGTCAAACACGTCGGCGGGGGTCTTGTCAGTCATCGCAGTGGGGATTTTATAGTTGACAAAATCAACGAGGTCGCGGATATTTCGTTGACTAAATCAACATTTTAACGCCAGAGGCCTGCATGAGCACTTCTTCTTCCGAGACCACCCTGCGCGTCGAGCGCGAACGCCATCCATTTGCCGCGCGCCACGTGCAATTGCTCCGGCGCGAAGCCACCACGCCAGGCTTTGTGCGCGTCACGCTGGGCGGGCCGGAGCTGGCCGGCTTTGTCAGCACCGGTTTCGACGACCATCTGAAATTCATCCTGCCCCAGCCCGGCCTGGAGCGGCCCCATCTGCCGAAGATCGTCGACGGCCGCCCGAGCTTCGAGGGCGAGCGTCCGACCACGCGCGACTACACCCCGCTGCGCTACGACCCCGAGCGCAACGAACTGGAGATCGAATTCGCGCTGCACAACACCGGCCCCGCGGCCGACTGGGCAGTCAATGCGCCGCTGGGGCAGTGGGTGGGCGTGGCCGGCCCGCGCGGCAGCCTGGTGATTCCCAAGGCCTTTGCATGGCACTGGCTGCTGGGCGATGAAAGCGCGCTGCCGGCCATCGAGCGCCGCCTGGCCGAGCTGCCGGCCACGGCCAGGGCCACGGTGCGCATCCAGGTGGCCGATGCGCGCGACCAGCGCCCGCTGCCCAGCGCCGCCCAGGTGGACCTGCAGTGGGTGGATTCGCTCACGCAAGCCGCCGAGCAGCTCGAGCTGCCCGAGGGCGACGGTTTCATCTGGGCCGCAGGCGAGCACAACGACATGGCGGCGCTGCGCCGCGTGGTGCTGGCCAAGCCCGGCGTCGACGCCAAGCGCATGCGCATTGCGGCCTATTGGAAGCGCGGCGAGGTGGCGCACCACGCTGAACTCAACGAGGGTTGAGTCCCACCCTTCGACACTTCGGCCCTTCGCCAGGCGCAGGGCTCCAAGTGAAAACCGTTCGTCCTGAGCTTGCCTCGCCGGCCGCGTCGAAGGATGAAGGGCCTGTGCTCCAGATGCGAGGCCAGGGGGGGAACTCCGCGGCCCAGCCTGGGACTCTGCTGCGCCACGATATGCTCGCTCCATGGCCAAAGAGAAAACCCAATATGTCTGCAATGCCTGCGGCGCGACCAGCCCGCGCTGGCTGGGCAAGTGCCCGTCCTGCGGGGCCTGGAATTCGCTGATTGAATCGGTGCCCGAATCGGCCAGCGGCGGCAAGAACCGGCTGAGCGCGCCCCAGGGCTATGCCGGGCTGGCCAATGCCCAGCCGGTGACGCCGCTGTCGGCCATCGAAGCCACCGATGTGGCGCGCACGCCCAGCGGCATCGAGGAGCTGGACCGCGTGCTCGGCGGCGGCATCGTCGAAGGCGGCGTGGTGCTGATCGGCGGCGACCCCGGCATCGGCAAGTCGACGCTGCTGCTGCAGGCCATGGATGCGCTGCACCGCAAGGGCCTGCCCACGCTGTATGTGACGGGCGAGGAAAGCGGCGCGCAGATCGCGCTGCGTTCGCGCCGCCTGGGGCTGGACAACAGCCAGGTGCAGGTGCTGGCCGAGATCCAGCTCGAGAAGATCCTCGCCACGGTGGAGGCCACGCAGCCGATGGTGGTCGTGGTCGACTCCATCCAGACGGTCTATTCCGACCAGCTGTCGTCCGCGCCGGGCTCGGTGGCCCAGGTGCGCGAGTGCGCGGCGCATCTCACGCGCGCCGCCAAGACCACGGGCATCTGCGTGATCCTGATCGGCCATGTGACCAAGGAAGGCGCGCTGGCCGGCCCGCGCGTGCTCGAGCACATGGTCGACACCGTGCTGTACTTCGAGGGCGACACGCACAGCAACTTCCGGCTGGTGCGCGCGATCAAGAACCGCTTTGGCGCCGTCAACGAGATCGGCGTGTTCGCCATGACCGAAAAGGGCCTCAAGGGCGTGACCAACCCGAGCGCGATCTTCCTGAGCCAGCATACCGAACCCGTGCCCGGCAGCTGCGTGCTGGTCACGCTCGAAGGCACGCGCCCAATGCTGGTCGAAATCCAGGCCCTGGTCGACCAAGGCGGCCCGAGCCCGCGCCGGCTGTCGGTCGGTCTGGACAAGGACCGGCTGGCGATGCTGCTGGCCGTGCTCAACCGCCATGCGGGCGTGGCCTGCGCCGACCAGGACGTGTTCGTCAACGCGGTCGGCGGCGTGCGCATCAACGAACCGGCGGCCGACCTGGCCGTGATGTTGGCAATCACTTCGAGCCTGCGCGGCAAGGCGCTGCCGCGCGGCTTCATCGCGTTTGGCGAAGTCGGCCTGGCCGGCGAGGTGCGGCCCGCGCCGCGCGGCCAGGAGCGGCTCAAGGAAGCCGCGAAGCTCGGCTTCACCATGGCGGTCGTGCCCAAGGCCAACGCGCCCAAAAAGGCGATTCCCGGGCTGACCATCCATGCCGTCGAGCGCGTCGATGAGGCCATGAACATCGTGCGCGGCATCAGCTGAAGCAAGGGTTTCAGGGTTATACGCACTCACCACAACCGCGGGGTATGGCGTCCATAAGACAATCTAGGCCATGAATTTGCGCAAAATCTGGGTCCCCGTGGGACTGGCAGTGCTGTTGTACGCTGCCTATACAAGCTATGGCTGGCTGGGTGTGGCCGGCGTCGGCGGCGGTATCGTCATGTGGCTGCTGCTGCACTTCAACCGGCTGATGGCCGTGGTGCGCAAGGCCTCGAACATGCCGATCGGCTATGTCGCCAGCGCCGTCATGCTCAATGCCAAGCTGCGTGCGGGCGTGAACATGATGCATGTCGTGGCCATGACGCGTGCGCTGGGCAAGCAGCTGTCGCCCCAAGGCGAGCAGCCCGAGATCTTCCGCTGGACCGACGGTTCGCAGTCCCATGTGACCTGCACCTTCAACCATGGCCGCCTGGTCTCCTGGGAGCTTTACCGCCCCAGGCAGGAAGAAGCCCCCGCGCCCGCGATCGAACACACGCCCACGCCGTAGAATCTCCTTTTTGCGATCATGCACAAAGGATTCCCATGAGCTCCGCAGTTCCTTCGATGGCCGACCGTGACGGCAAGATCTGGATGGACGGCCAACTGGTCGAGTGGCGCGATGCCAAGGTCCATGTGCTGACGCATACGCTGCATTACGGCTGCGGCGCGTTCGAGGGCGTGCGCGCCTACGAGACGGACCAGGGCACGGCCATCTTCCGCCTCGAGGACCACACGAAACGCCTGTTCAACAGCGCCAAGATCCTGCGCATGAGCATGCCGTTCACGCAGGACGAGGTGAACCAGGCGCAGATCGAGGTGGTGCGCGCCAACCAGCTCAAGTCCTGCTACCTGCGCCCGCTGGCCTGGATCGGCGACCGCAAGCTGGGCGTCTCGCCCAAGGGCAACGACATCCACCTGATGGTCGCGGCCTGGGCCTGGGGCGCCTACCTGGGCGAAGAGGGCATGGCGCGCGGCATCCGCGTCAAGACCAGCAGCTACACGCGCCACCATGTGAACATCACCATGAGCCAGGCCAAGGCGGTGAGCAACTACACCAACTCCATCCTGGCCAACACCGAAGCCCTCGACGATGGCTACGACGAGGCGCTGCTGCTGGACGCGGCCGGCTTCGTCTCCGAAGGTTCGGGCGAGAACATCTTCATCGTCAAGGACGGCGTGGTGGTCACGCCCGACCTGTCGGCCGGCGCGCTCAACGGCATCACGCGCAACACCGTGTTCGCGATCTGCCAGGACCTGGGCCTGCAAGTGCAGCAGCGCCGCATCACGCGCGACGAGGTCTACATCAGCGACGAGGCCTTCTTCACCGGCACCGCCGCCGAAGTCACGCCGATCCGCGAACTCGACCGCATTGCCATCGGCAGCGGCAGCCGCGGCCCGATCACGCAACAGATCCAGGCGGCCTTCTTTGACATCGTCAACGGCCGCAACCCCAAGTACGCGCACTGGCTCACGCTGGTGTAAGCGGTTTTTCCAGCCCCCCGAGACAAGAGAACGAAAATGACCCAAGCCGTCGTAGAACTGGCCGCCAAGGACCTCAACACTTTTGGCGGCGTGTATTGCCCCAGCCCGCGCGCTGACATGAAGCTGTGGAACAGCCATCCCAAGGTCTACCTGGAAATCGCCCACACCGGCGAAGCCAAGTGCCCGTATTGCGGCACGCTGTACAAGCTCAAGGCGGGTGAGGTGGTCGGCCACGGGCATTGACTCCGCAGCGCGGATGAAAAAGGGGCCTGGTGCCCCTTTTTGCTATCTGTGTCAGGCCTTGGGGTTGCTCGGCTCGCAGCGAGCGATTTCCATTTCTCGAGTGGGCCCTTCATCCTTCGACGCGGCCGGCGAGGCAAGCTCAGGACGAACGGACTAAAACCGTTCGTCCTGAGCCCTGACGATGGGGCGAAGGATGGACGGCCAGCTTCCAAAGGACAACGCCGTGCGCGTATTGCATTTTGTGACCGGTGGATTTTCCGGAGCGACCCAGGTCGCGGTCGATCTGTGCCTGGCGGCGCAGCGCAGCCAGTCGATGCCGGTGCTGCTGGTGCTGCGGCGCAAACGCAATACCGATGCCGCGCGCGTGCAGGCGCTGCGCGACCAGGGGCTCGATGTGCGCGTCGTGCCGGGCTGGTCGCATGCGGCCACCATCTGGGCGCTGCGCCGCATCGCGCTCGAATGGCAACCCGACATCCTCGTCGCCCATGGCTTCAGCGACCATCTGTGGGGACGCTATGCGGGTCTGCTGGCCGGCGTGCCGAAGCTGGTGCATGTGGAGCACAACTCGCGCGAACGCTACACGCGCTGGCGCCTGAAGCAGGCGCTGTGGCTGGACCGGCGCAGCGCGGCCAGCGTGGGCGTCTCGCGCGGCGTGCGCGACCGGCTGCTGGAGCTGGGCTTCGCGCGCGAACGCTGCGTGGCGATCCCCAACGGCATCGACCTGGCGCGGTTTCCCGCCTCGCAGCTGCAGCCCTGGGCGCAGCGCGCGCCGGCCATCGTCATGGCCTCGCGCTTCGCGCGCCAGAAGGACCATGCGACGCTGATCGATGCGCTGGCGCTGCTGGGTGAGCAGGGGCTGCGGCCGCGGCTGTACCTGGCCGGCGGCGGCAAGGCGCGGCTGCGCGACCAGGCGATGGCCCAGGTCGAGCGGCTGGGCCTGGGCGCGCAGGTCGAATTCATGGGCCAGGTGGCGCAGCTGCCGCAGTTCCTGATGCAGCAGCAGTTGTTCGTGCTGTCCACGCACTATGAAGGCATGCCGCTGGCGCTGACCGAGGCCATGGCCGCGGGCTGCGCCTGCATAGGCAGCGATGTGGTCGGGGTGCGCGAGGTGATCGATGCGGGCCGCACCGGCTTGCTGGTGCCCGAAGGCGACGCGCCGGCGCTGGCGCAGGCGCTCAGGACGCTGCTGGAGCAGCCCGCGTACGCGCAGGCGCTGGCGCAGGCGGCGCGCGCCGAGGCCGAAGCCGCATTCGATGTGTCGGTCATGCAGGCTGGCTACGAAGCGCTGCTGCGGCGTGTGCATGCGGGGGACGCGGCTTCGACAGGCTCAGCCCGAACGGATTCCTAGGCGCTGGCTGCGATGCTGGTTACAGCCCGCGCTGCGTGCGCCGGTGGCGCGCATTGCCCAGCGTCAGTTGCAGCTTCATCGCGAACTTGCGCAGCTTCTGCAGCAGCGGCACGCGCGGGCGCTCGCTCCAGATGGTGCTTTCCAGGCTGGTCTCGTCGAGGACCAGCAGCGCCGGCAGCGTGCCCAGGATGCGCAGCTGGTTTTCCCACCAGAAGCGCAGGTCGACGTCGATCGGCCGGCCGAAGGGCACGCGCGTCTGCAGCAGCCTGGCGGCACCCGCGCGGCTGATCACGTAGCCGGCCGTCATGCTGGGCACGCGCTGGTATTCGATCAGCGCGACATCGGGCAGCAGCGGACGCTGGCTGCGCACCTTCTCGTGCTCGCGGCCGATCAGCTTGACCATGTCCCAGGGAATGTCGAGCGCGGCAATCGCGGCAATGCCGTCGGCAAGGCGGTCGTCGAGGCGCACATCGTCCTCGAGCACGACCATGGCCGGCGCGTCGCTGGCCAGCAGCTGGCGCCACGCCTGGATATGGCTCGCATAGCAGCCCTTTTCGCCATTGACCAGCGGCTTGTAGTACTGGCGGCGGTTCAGTTCCGCGCTGTAGAGCGCGTCCTGCTGCGCCGCGGGTACATCGGCCCACCAGACCGCATGCAGGCGCGCGCCGCGCAGATGGAGCCGCGCGAGCTCGGCTTCGAGCCGCTGGCGCCGCTCGGCATCGCGGTCGAGGTTGACGAAGACCAGCGGCAGGGAGACGGAATCGGCGGCCATGCGCTTCACTTCCACAGCCGTTTCCACCAGGGCCGGCGGCGCGGCGGCTGGCCGCTTTCGGCGGCCTGCAGCTGCTCGACGATCTCGAGGTAGTGGCGGAAGTTCAGCGGCCGGTCGGCCAGCACGTCGTCGGCCACCGCATGGAAGATGGCTTCGTAGGCCGGCTTGCGCGATTCGAACAGATGGAAGAACTCGCGCTGGCCATAGAAGGTGCCGATGCCGAAAACGCCTTCGTTGCCCAGCGACCATTTGGGCAGCAGGCAGGCGCACACCGAAGGCATGACCACCGGAATGCCGGCTTCGCGCGCCAGCACCGACATGACTTCGGCCGCATCGTGCAGTTTGCTCGAGCGCATGGTGGGACGGCCCAGTTGCATCCACATACTTTTGCGAAAGGCCATGAACATCGGTCCCGCATACACTTGCGTGCCCTGCTTGTGGTTGGAGAACTGGGCCAGCCCGAACAGCGCGCCGTTCTCGGCATGCTGCACGGCCGCCAGATAGGCGGCGCGGTTCAATGCCAGCGCGTCGATGTCGCAGAACACCACGATGTCCTCGGGCGCCATCCGCTCGAGCACCTCGTTCATCCAGAGACCATGCGGCTGCTGGTCGGCACGTTCCTGCTGCAGCGGAATGTCGAGATGCGCGAAAACCTCGCGCTGCTTGGACAGTATGCTGCCGGGAATGTTGTCCCAGTACATGGCGTGAACGGTTGGATTTTTCATAGTCGGATTGTTACCCAATACCTGTGCAGCAACGCACAGCCTGGATTCAAGGCGTCTCCCGCATGGCTGGGGCCAGGCGGCCATAAAAACGTTTTTGCATTTTCTCCATGACCTTTGCTCTTCGCCGCATGCAGGCGTTTTCCGAATCCGCCGCATTGGCCTGCCTGGTGCTGGTGTTCCTGTCGTTTCCCGTGGCGATGGCGCTGGGCTATGTCGCGATGGCGCTGGTGCTGCTGTTCGGGTTGCTCAGCGGGCGCATCTGGCAACGCTGGCCCACGGTGCGGCGCGCGCCCGTGGTCTGGGCGGCGCTGGGCCTCTACGCGCTGATGCTGGTCGGCACGCTCTACACGCCGGCCAGCCACGACGACATCGTGCTGCATCTGTCCAAGTACAGCAAGCTGCTGTGGGTGCCGGTAGGCATTGCGCTGCTGTCCGACCAGGCCTGGCGCCGGCGCTGCATGAATGCCTTTGCGCTGGCCATGCTGTTCATCCTGGTTTCGGTCTACGCCAACATCTTCTGGGACCTGCCCTGGTCCAGCACCCACAACCAGGGCTGGGGGCAGAACCATACGGTGATCGGCGACTACATCACGCAGAACGTGATGATGACCTTCTTCGTGGTGCTGGCCATGGACCGCGGGCTGCGCGCCAGCGCGGCGGTCTGGCAGCGCGGCGCCTGGTGGCTGGCGGCGGCGCTGGGCGCGCTGAGCATCACCCATCTGTCGAGCGGGCGCACCGGCTATCTGCTGTTGTTGATGGCCCTGCTGGCATTCTTCATCCTGGCCACGCAGGGCTGGAAACGCTGGGCGGCGCTGGGCCTGCTGGGCCTGGGCCTGCTCGTGGTCGGCGCGACGTCGGTCGAAGTGCAGCAGCGCGTGCAGCTCGCGGTCACCGAAGCGCGCAACAGCGACAGCATGGAGATCACCAGCATCGGCGGGCGCATCAACTTCTGGAAGAACACCTGGGCGCTGGTGGCGCAGAAGCCGCTCACCGGCTGGGGCACGGGCAGCTACCACGATGCCTGGTGCGCGCAGGTCACGGCCGAGGGCTGGTGCGCGTTCGGACGCTGGCATCCGCACAACCAGTACCTGTTCCTGTGGATGGAAAACGGGCTGCCCGGGCTGCTGCTCTTCCTGGCGCTGATCGGTGCGCCGGTCTGGGCCGCGCGCCATGCGCAGCCGCACCAGCGGCGTCTGCTGCTGAGCTTTGCGGTGATCTTTGCCGTCAACAGCCTGATCAATGCCTCGCTCTGGAGCTCGCGTGAAAGCCACTTCTTCGTGCTGCTGCTGATTCTGCTATGCGCCGATGCGCTGTACACGCGCCGCGCCGCGCCTCAGCCCGCCGCGCCTCAGCCGGCCGCGCCTCAGCCGGCAGCGCCCGATCCCCTCGGCGTGGCTGCGCAGTCCCTGCGCTGAGCTCAGGCCAGCGGCAGGCGCAGCACGAAGCAGGCGCCGGGCTGGCCGTCGCTGCGGCCTTCGCAGTGCACGCTGCCGCCGTGGCGCTCGGCAATCGAGCGCACCAGCGCCAGGCCCAGGCCCACGCCGCCCGAGCGCTCGCTCGCGCCGGGCAGGCGGTAGAACTTCTCGAAGATGCGCTCGCGCTGGTCGGCCGGCACGCCCGGGCCCTGGTCGCTGACGCGGATCTCGGCGCAGCGTCCGTCCGAGGACAGCTCCAGCGTGATCTCGCCCTGGCTGTAGCGGCGCGCGTTCTCCAGCAGGTTGCGCACCGCGCGCCGCAGCAGCTTGGCGATGCCCGGCACTTCGAGCGCCGCCAGATCCTGCAATTGCAGTTCGGCATCGACGCGCGCGCATTCCTCGGCACCCAGGCCGATCAGGTCGACCGATTCGGTGGTGCCGACATCGACCTCGCGGGAATCGAGCCGGCTGGCCAGCAGGATCTCGTCGACCAGCTGGTCGAGTTCGTTGACATTGCGCAGGATCTCGGCGCGCGAGGCCGGCGAGGGCTGGCCGCCGGCCATCAGCTCCATGCCCATGCGGATGCGCGTGAGCGGCGAGCGCAGTTCATGCGAGGCATTGGCCAGCAGCGACTTCTGCGAGGCCATCAGCGCCTCGATGCGCTCGGCCGAGGCGTTGAACTGGCGCGAGAGGTCGGCCAGCTCGTCGTTGCCATGCACCGGCACGCGTGTGGCCAGGTCGCCCTCGCCAAAGCGCTGCACGCTGCGCTGCAGGTTCTCGAGCCGCTTGAGCAGCCGGCGGATGATGGGGAACACGCCCAGCGCCACCGCCAGGCCGACCAGCGCCAGCATCCACAGGAACCCAAACGGCCGCAGCCAGAACGCGGCCGGGCCATGCGGCGGCGGGCGCTCGCCGCGCTGGGTGCGCGGCGCCATGTGCAGGCTGAAGTTCGTGCCGTCGGCGCCGGCGATGTCGAAGCGCAGGCCTTCGGACGGGTCGCCGGGGCGGCGTATGCCCAGGCCCTGGGCCAACACCTGGCCGTTGCCGTCGCGCAGCACGATCTCGCGCGCCGGCGCGGCGCTGGCGCTGTTTTGCTGGGCGTTGAACTCGGCCGCGGTCTGCCAGGCCCAGGCCACGAGCAGCGTCAGTACCGCGACGCCGCCGACCACGGCCAGCCAGATGCGCAGGTACAGGCGGCGGGAGAACAGGCGCAGCAGCGACATGGCGTCAGTCCTGCTGCTTGGCAAAGACATAGCCCACGCCGCGCACCGTCAGGATGCGCTTGGGGGCCTTGGGGTCGGCTTCGATGGCCGCGCGGATGCGGCCCATGTGCACGTCGATCGAGCGGTCGAAGGCCTCTAGCTCGCGGCCGCGCACGGCCTCCATGATCTGCTCGCGCGACAGCACGCGGCCCGCGCGCTCGGCCAGCGCCACCAGCAGGTCGAACTGGTAGGAGGTCAGCTCGCTGGCCTGGCCGGCCACGGTCACGGTGCGCGCATCGCGGTCGATCTCGAGCGAGCCGAAGCGCAGCGCCTGGCTGGGCGCCTCCACCGCGCCATGGCCCTGGCGCCGCAGGATGGCGCGGATGCGCGCCAGCAACTCGCGCGGCTCGAAGGGCTTGGGCAGGTAGTCGTCGGCGCCGATCTCCAGGCCGATCACGCGGTCCATGGGGTCGCCCTTGGCGGTCAGCATCAGCACCGGGATCTGCGCCGCGGCGCCGGGCAGCGCGCGGATGCGGCGGCAGACTTCGAGGCCGTCGATGTCGGGCAGCATCAGGTCGAGGATCACCAGGTCGGGCAGCGTCTGCGGGTCGATGACCTGCAGCGCGGCCAGGCCGCTCAGGCCGTCGCCGCGGTGCTCGAGCTTGAGGCCGTTCTGGCCCAGGTACTCGCCGACCATCTCGGCCAGGCGGGCGTCATCTTCAATCATCAGCAGGTGGTGCACGCTCATGGATTCGGGCGGGGATAGTGAGGAAGAAAGCAGGGCCATGCAGGCGATGGTCGCGCCGCGGTGTCGCGCTGGCTTGTCGCCTGCGTAAAGATGGGGTAAATCTCGCAGGCCCGGCGGCCGCTGTCAATCCTTGCGCAGCGGCACGCGCGCCGCGGCCCAGACCAGCAGCAGCACCGGCAGGCCCAGCAGCGCGGTGGCGACAAAGAAGCTCGCATAGCCATGCGCGTCGACAAACACGCCGGAGAAGCCGGCGATCCACTTCGGCGCCAGCAGCATCATCGAGCTGAACAGCGCATATTGGGTCGCCGAGTACTGCACATTGGTCAGCGCCGACAGGTAGGCAATGAAGGCCGCCGAGGCAATGCCGCCGGCGAGGTTGTCGGCCGAGACCACGAACACCAGGCCCGTGAGGTCGTGGCCGCGCGTGGCCAGCAGCGCGAACAGCAGGTTGCTCGCGGCCGACAGCACGGCGCCCAGCATCAGCACGCGCATCACGCCCCAGCGCATGGCCATGGCGCCGCCGAGGAAGGCGCCGGCCAGCGTCATGACCACGCCGAATACCTTGGTCACGGCCGCGACCTCGTCCTTGGTGAAGCCCATGTCGACATAGAAGGGATTGGCCATGATGCCCATCACCACGTCGCTGATGCGGTAGACCGCGATCAGCGCCAGGATCAGCGCCGCCTGCCAGCGGTAGCGGCGGATGAAATCGGCAAACGGCTCGACCACGGCGCCGCGCAGCCATTCGCCGGCATTGCGCGCGCGCGGCAACGCGCGCGGCGCAGGCTCGCGCGACAGCAGCACCGTGACCACGCCCAGCAGCATGCTCGCGGCCATGGCGCAGTACGCGACCTGCCAGGCGTTGTGCAGATAGCCGCTGGCGTCGCCCTGCGCGCGCGCCGCGATCCACAACACGCCTGCGCCGGCCCAGATCATCGCCAGCCGGTAGCCGGTCTGGTAGGTCGCGGCCAGCGCCGCCTGGCGGTCGGCGTCGGCCGATTCGATGCGGAAGGCGTCGAGCGCGATGTCCTGCGTCGCCGAGCCAAACGCCACCGCCAGCGCGCACCAGACCACGGGTTGCAGGCTGCTCAGCGGGTCGTTGAACGCCATGCCCACCAGGCCGGCCATGACCAGCAGCTGCGACAGCAGCAGCCAGCTGCGCCGGCGCCCCAGCCGGCGCGTGAGCAGTGGCAGCGGCAGATGGTCGACCAGCGGCGACCAGAGCCACTTGAAGGCATAGACCAGGCCGACCCAGCTCAGGTAGCCAATGGTCGCGCGGTCGATGCCGGCCTCGCGCAGCCAGAACGACAGCGTGCCCAGCACCAGCAGCAGCGGCAGTCCCGCCGAGAAGCCCAGCGCCAGCATGCGCCAGCTCGCGGGCTCGCGGTAGACACGCCAGGTGGCGCGCCAGCTGCGGGTGGGGGCGGGGGCTGCGTCGGGCGCGGCGGGCGCGGCGGGGGAGGAGGTGGATTGGTTCATGGCGGTCGGAGGCTGCAAGGCCATTATCCCGTGCGCGCAGCCCGGGGTGGCGGTGTTGTCTGACGGCCCGCAGTGGCAGAACCGCTAGACTTTTGCGCATGCAGCATCTCGACCATTCCACTCTTTCCTCGGCCGCCAGTTGCTGGCATTGCAGCTGCGCGGCCGCAAGCCCGTGGCAGGCGCGGCGCGCCTTCCTGCGCCTGGGCGGCGCGGCGGCACTGGCCACGGCCGGCGGCGCGGCGCTGGCCCAGGTCGATGTCGGCGGCGGCTCGCGCCTGCGCCAGCTGGTGCCCGCCGAGACGCTCGAGGAGGCGGCCACGCAGCAATACCAGCAGCTGCTGGCCCAGGCCAAGGCCCAGGGCGCGCTTGCGCCCTCGACCAACCCGCAGCTGCGCCGCCTGCACACCATTGCGGGCCGGCTGGTGCCGCAGGCCACGCAATGGAACGAGCGCGCGCGTTCCTGGCGCTGGGAAGTGAATCTGATCGGCAGCAAGGAAATCAACGCGTTCTGCATGCCCGGCGGCAAGATCGCGTTCTACACCGGCATTCTCGACAAGCTGGCGCTGACCGATGACGAGGCGGCCATGATCATGGGCCACGAGATGGCGCACGCGCTGCGCGAACATTCGCGCGAGCAACTGGCCAAGAACCAGGCCACCAACATCGGCTTGTCGCTGGGCGCGCAACTGCTGGGCCTGGGCGACCTGGGCAACGCCGCGGCCAAGCTCGGCTCGCAGCTGCTGAGCCTGCGCTTCAGCCGCGCCGATGAAAGCGATGCCGACCTGGTGGGCCTGGAAATGGCGGCGCGCGCCGGCTACGACCCGCAGGCCGCGGTCACGCTGTGGCAGAAGATGGGCCAGGCCACGGGCGGCGGTGGCGGCAACGGCCTGGCTTTTCTCTCCACCCACCCGAGCGGCCCGGACCGGATTCGCGAACTGCAGAGGAATGTGCCGAAAGTCGAGGGCTTGTATCGGCAGGCGAGGAAATAAACCCCCACGTTCGCCCACTGCGTGTGGCTCTCCTGGGGGGCAGAGCCCCCCAATCGCGTTTTGCCTTGGGGGGGGCCGCCCAGGCCGGCCCGGCGGCAAAACAAGCCCCCACGTTCGCCCACTGCGTGTGGCTCTCCTGGGGGGGCAGAGCCCCCCAATCGCGTTTTGCCTTGGGGGGGGGGCCGCCCAGGCCGGCCCGGCGGCAAAACCAGGCCCCCAAGTTCGTCCGGGGCTCGAATCATGCGTGCGGGCCGTTCATGGTTCGACGGGCTCACCACGAACGGTTTGATCACACGGACGGTTTGGTCGCCACGAACGCTTTGAAGGCTAGCGACCTACTCCCTCCGTTCGTCCTGAGCCCGTCGAAGGATGAACGTCCTATGCTCAGGAAAGCCGCGCGCCCTCAGGTCCCGCCCACATAAGGGTTGCTCAAGCGCTCGCGCCCGAGCGAGCTTTCCGGCCCGTGTCCCGGAATGAACACCGTGTTCTCGCCCATGGGCCACAGCTTCTCGACGATGCTGGCAATCAGCTGCTCGTGGTTGCCCTGGGGAAAATCGGTGCGGCCGATGCTGCCCGCGAACAGCACGTCGCCGACGAACACGCGCTCGATCTGCGGTGCGTGGAACACCACATGGCCGGGCGTGTGGCCCGGGCAGTGGCGCACGTGCAGTGTTTCGCGGCCGATCTGCACGCTGTCGCCGTCATGCAGCCAGCGCGTGGGCGTGAAGCGCTGCGCGGGTGGAAATCCGAACATCGCGCTTTGCTGCGGCAGGCCGTCGATCCAGAACTGATCGCCCTCCTGCGGGCCGATGATGGGCAGCGCATGCGACTGCGCCAGCTCGCCCGCGCCGCCTGCGTGGTCGATGTGCGCATGCGTGAGCCAGATCGCGCGCAGGTTCAAGCCCAGGCGCTCGGCCGCGGCCAGGATGCGCGGCAGGTCGCCGCCCGGATCGATCACGGCCGCGTCGCGGCTTTCGCTGCACCAGACCAGCGAGCAGTTCTGCTGGAAGGCGGTGACAGGGATGGTGAGGTATTCAAGCATGGTGCCTATCTTCTCAGATCGCGCGGCCCACGCGCAGCGCGAGTTCGCGCAGCCATTGCAGCGCCGGATCGGCATCGCGGTGCCGGTGCCACTGCAGCGTCTGCACCAGCGTCGGCACTTCGAGCGGCGGCGGCCACAGCCGGATCGGCAGCACTTTTTCCGCCTGCAGCGCCAGCCGCCGGTGCATGGTGGCGATGCGGTCGGTGCCAATCACCATCTGCGCCAGCGCCGTCATGCTGGGCGCGGACACCTCGACGCGGCGCTTGATGCCGAAGCGCTCCAGGAACCAGCCGTCGAATGCCGCGCGCTGCTGGCCCGTGGCGTAGTTGGCCACGACATGGCCGCACTCGACATAATCCTCGAAGGTCAACTGCGTGCGGATGCGGCTGTTGCCGTTCCAGGTCACGCACAGGTATTCCTCCTCGAACAGGGGCTGCGACGGATGGCCCGGCGCGGCAAACTGCGCGGGAATGACCAGCAGGTCGGCGTCGCCCTGATCGAGCTGCTCGCCCGGCTTGTCGTTGAGCGCGCGCAGCTCGATGCCTATGCCGCGCGCCTCGCGGTACAGCGCCTCGAGCAGCGGCGGCACGAACACCGCGGTGGTGAAATCCGACAGCAGCAGCACGAAGGTACGGGTGGCGCTGGCCGGATCGAACACCGGCGGCGTGGTGATCGTGCTGTCGATGCGTGCCAGCACCTCGCGCACCGGCTCGATCAGGCCCAGCGCGCGCGGCGTGAGCACCATCTGCCGCCCCTGCACGGCCAGCAGTTCGTCGCCGAAGTAATCGCGCAGCCGCGCCAGCGCGTTGCTCATCGCGGGCTGGCTCAGGTGCAGGCGCTGGCCTGCACGGCTGATGTTGCGTTCGGCCAGCAGCGCATCAAGCGCCACCAGCAGGTTCAGGTCGAGTTTGTTGAAGCGCATGTCCCAGGGTTCTTATTGGTATTCATCGCATGGATTGCTGGAATTTAAAGAATCCATTTCAGGAATACAAGCCAAGTCTCTAGAGTGCATCCCTGTTGCCGGCGCCGAGGCCGGCGGCAGCAAAAACAATATCAACGGGAGACAAACACCATGCAAAACCATGCCGACACGGCAGGCGTGCCCGCGTCCATGCGGCCCAGGCGCCGCAACACCGTCCTGCTGGCGCTGGCCGCAGCCGCCATTTCCGGCGCCCACGCCCAGGGCGCTGCCGGCTCCAGCCTGCAGTTCTATGGCCTGATGGACGCCGGCGTGGGCCGCTTCAAGGGCGCGCCGGGCGGGGTCAACGCGCAGGACGAGGCCCAGTCCAAGCTCAACAGCGGCAACCTGTCGACCAGCCACTGGGGCCTGCGCGGCAGCGAGGACCTGGGCGGCGGGCTCAGCGCCGCCTTCGAGCTGTCGTCCTTCGTGCGCAACGATACCGGCCAGCTCGGGCGCAACGATGCGATCGGCGCACCGGTCAACGTCGCGGCCGATCCGGCGTTCTCGCGGTTCGCCTGGGTCGGGCTCGCGCATCCCGCCTGGGGGCGCGTGCGCCTGGGCAACATGTCCTCGCTGCTGTTCGTCAACAGCATCACCTCGAACGCGTTTGGCGACTCCACGGCGCTGAGTCCGCTCAACCTCACGACCTTCATCGGCAGCCCGCTCACGGGCGGCACGGGCTGGGCCAATTCCGTGACCTATGAAACCCCGGTCTGGAGCGGTGTCAGCGCCGCGGCCGCCTATGGGTTTTCCGAAGGCCAGGGCGGCGGCAACAGTGCGCTGCGCCTGGCCTATGCGCAGGGTCCGCTGGCGGCATCGCTGGCGCTGCAAAGCGTCAAGCGCAACCCGCTGACATTTGCCGACGGCACCTCGCCCAACGACACGCGCGCCTGGCAGCTGGCCGCCTCCTATGACTTCAGCAGCGTGAAGCTGTTCGCGCACCTGGGCGGCATCCAGAACCGCGGCACGGCGGCGCAGCCGCTCGATATCGGCTACCGCCTGTGGGAGCTGAGCGCTGCGGTGCCGCTGGGCGCGGGCCGGCTGCTGGCGGGCTATGCCTCGCGCCGCACCGGCGACGCGGTGCTGGCGGTGCCGGCCACGGCCGCCGGCGGCAACCTGCAGCGCAAGCTGCTGAGCCTGGGCTACGACCATCTGCTGTCCAAGCGCACCGATGCCTACCTGGTGCTGATGCGCGACCAGACGCGCACCCAGACGCTGGGCGCGCCGGCGCAGGCCGTCGAGGCCCGCGGCACCAGCGTGGCGCTGGGCATCCGGCACCGGTTTTGAAGCACAGGGAGCAGTTCATGAATCACGCACAACAGGCCTTGCCGGCAACCCGGCGTTCCATGCTCTTGGCGCTGGCCGCGAGCGCCTTCGGGCCGCGGGCACTGGCGCAGAACGGGCGCCATTTCTCGATCATCGTGCCCCAGCCCGCGGGCAATCCCAGCGATGTCTTCGCGCGCAAGCTCCAGCAGCTGATGCAGCAGTCGCTGGGGCAGACCGTGATCGTCGAGAACCTGCCCGGCGCGGGCGGCGCCATCGGCGTGCAGCGCATGCTCAATGCGCCCGCCGACGGCATGACCGCGGTGATGGTCTCGCAGACCGAGCCCATCCTCACCCCCGCGACGCTGCTCAGCGTGCGCTACAAGCCCGGTCAGATGCGCGCCGTGGGCCTGCTGGGCCGCACCAGCTATGTGCTGGCCGGCCGGCCCGACCTGCCCGCGCAAAAGCATTCGGAACTGCTGGCGCTGGCGCGCCAGGCCGACAGGTCCGGCAAGCCCTTGAGCTTCGGCCATATCGGCCAGGGCTCGATGATCCACCTGATGGGTGCGCAGTGGGCGCAGCTGTGCGGCGTGGAGCTGGCGTACATCCCCTACCGCGGCGTGCCGCCGGCGGTGCAGGACCTCGCGGGCGGGCAGATCGACCTGTCGTTCGTGCCGCTGGGCGGGCTGGCGCTCGATCTGATCATGACCGGCAAGCTGCGTGCCTTCGGCAGCACCGCCGAGCAGGCGCCGGCGCTGCTGCCGCAGGCCACGCCGCTCAAGACGCTCGAGCCCGCGCTGAAGAACTTCGTGCACACCGCCTGGGGTGCGCTGCTGGTGCCGCGCAACGTGCCAGAGGCCGCGGCGCAGCGCATCAACACCGCCTTCGAGTCCGCGATGCGCGACCCCGACGTGCAGGCCTTCCTGCGCAGCCAGGGCACCGATCCGCAGGGGCCGATGACCCTGGCCGCGCTGGAGCAGTTCTATCAGAAGGAAATCCAGGTCCACCAGGCACTGGCGCGCGCCGTGGGCGTGGTGGCTTCCTGAGGAGATGCGCATGAAGAAGCCCAAGCACCGCTTTGTCGACCTGTCGATCTATCTCGAGAACGACGTGCTCTCGGACCCGCCGCCGCTGGCGCCCAAGATCACCTACCAGAAGCACGCCGACACGCTGCCCGAGTTCATGGCGATGATCCCGGGCACCACGCCCGCGGACTATCCCGATGGCGAGGCGGCCGCGGCCGAGTGGGTCACGCTCACGACGCACAACGGCACCCACCTCGATGCGCCCTGGCATTTCCATTCGACGCAGGATGCCAAGCTGGGCGGCGCGCGGCCGTCGATCACCATCGACCAGGTGCCGCTCGAATGGTGCTTCCAGCCCGGCGTGAAGCTGGACTTCCGCCACTTTCCCGACGGTTACGTCGCCACCGCGGCCGATGTCGAAGCCGAACTGCAGCGCATCGATTACGAACT
Organism: Comamonas antarctica; assembly: GCF_013363755.1. Lineage (NCBI taxonomy): Bacteria > Pseudomonadati > Pseudomonadota > Betaproteobacteria > Burkholderiales > Comamonadaceae > Comamonas > Comamonas antarctica. The sequence goes on along the minus strand of NZ_CP054840.1, from coordinate 3,923,730 downwards.
CCAGCCACTGGACATCGTGGTCGTGAACACGCGCGCCGGCAGCCGCTACGGCCACCCCGACTATCTGGGCGCGGGCTGCGGCATGGGCTACGAGGCGACGATGTACCTGCTCGAGCGCGGCGTGCGCCTCACGGGCACCGATGCCTGGAGCTGGGATGCGCCGTTCTCGTACACCGCGGCGCGCGTGGCCGAGACCGGCAACAAGGCGCTGATCTGGGAAGGGCACAAGGCCGGCCGCGACATCGGCTACTGCCATCTGGAGAAGCTGCACAACCTCGAGGCGGTGCCGGCCACGGGCTTCATGATCAGCTGCTTTCCGCACAAGATCCGCGGCGCCTCGGCCGGCTGGACGCGCGCGGTGGCGATCTTTGCCGACGAAGCGCCCTGAGCCTGCCGCGCCTGCATCGCTGCTGTCCATAATGCTTCAGCGCGGCCGGTGCGCGCATCCTCGGATATCCGGCTTCTCAACGCCGAGCCGTCTTTGGTTCTCGATGGCTGATTTTCGGTGGATTATGGGGCGTCGCGGGGATCATTAACACCGCTGATTATTTACGGCTGTCAGATAATGTGCCGTCTTTTGCGCGCATTCTGAAGTGCGGATTTTTCTGCAGAGGTCCGATGCCGTATGCGGCAAGTGTTTCCCAGGCCATCGCTTGGCGCGGCCGGCTTTGGCAGAGTGTGGGATGCATTTTTCCGCTTCGGACACAGGTGTCCGAAATAGTAACGCTGGCAACAAGCTCTTTCCCGCGTAAATAAGATGGCGACCCGGGCGGCATTGCTGCGGGCGCCTCTTTCGCATTTACCTCGCGCGCATGCGAATCGCGCCGCGCCAGCGCCGCATATTTCTCCAACCATGCACAAAAACCATATTTCAAACATGGCCTCAAACCTCTCATTCATCTGCGGGAAGGGCGCGTCATGCGTGTCTTGACCTTGCTGCTTCTGGCGCTGCTGGGCCTGCCGCTCACCGCGGGCGGCGTCTATCTGCTGACCCTGGGCGGCAGCCCGTTCTATCTGTTCAGCGGCCTGGTCGTGCTGGCCGTGGCCGTTGGCGTGTTCCAGCGCAAGCGCTGGGCCACGCCGCTGTACGCGATCTGGCTGCTGGTGCTGCTGGCCTGGTCGCTGTGGGAAGCGGGCCTGTACTGGTGGCCGCTGGCCACGCGCCTGGGCCTGCCGGTCATCGTCGGCCTGGTCATGGCGATTCCGGCTTCGCGCCGCAATGCGCAGGGCACGGGCCACTTCGGCCTGGGCTGGCCGGTGCTGGGCACGGCGCTGCTGTCGGCCGTGGTCGCGCTGGTGGGCATTCCACGCCACCTGCATGAGACCGAAGGCACGCTGGCGATGGACATCGTCAACGCCGACCCCAAGCTGGGCGACAGCCCGCTGGCCGAAGGCGAATGGACGGCCTATGGCCGCACCCAGCATGGCCAGCGCTTCACGCCGCTCAAGCAGATCACGCCCGAGAATGTCGGCAAGCTCGACGTTGCCTGGCAGATCCGCACCGGCGACATGCGCGGCCCGGGCGACGTCGGCGAGACCACCTACCAGGCCACGCCGCTCAAGATCAACGACACGCTGTACCTGTGCACGCCGCACAGCCTGGCCATTGCGCTCGATGCCGACACCGGCAAGGAACGCTGGCGCTTCGATCCGAAGTCGGGTCTGGAAAAGCAGCGCCAGCACCAGACCTGCCGCGGCGTGTCGTATCACAGCGATGCGCCCGTGGCCGCCGGTACGCCGGCCGCCGGAGCGCCGGCCGCCGGTACGCCGGCCGCCGCCCCGGCGCTGTGCGCCAAGCGCATCTTCCTGCCCACCTCCGATGCCAAGCTCTACGCGCTCGATGCCGCCACCGGCAAGCCCTGCGCCGACTTCGGCAAGGATGGCGCGCTCGACCTGACGCACAACATGCCGTTCAAGCAGTCGGGCTTCTACTACTCGACCTCGCCACCGGCCGTCGCGGGCGACCGCGTGATCGTCGCCGGTGCGGTGAACGACAACTACGCCGTGAACTCGCCCTCGGGCGTGATCCGCGCGTATGACGTGCACACCGGCAAGCTGCTGTGGAACTGGGACTCGGGCAAGGCCGGCGACACCACGGCCTTCGATCCGAACGACCGCAGCCAGACCTATACCGCCTCGTCGCCCAACAGCTGGTCGGTGGCCAGCGTCGACATGGAACTGGGCATGGTCTACTTCCCGATGGGCAACCGCACGCCGGACCAGTTGGGCATCTACCGCAATGCCGACGAGGAAAAGTACGCGACGTCGGTCGTGGCCCTGGACCTCGCCACCGGCCAGGTGCGCTGGGTGCAGCAGTTCGTGCACCACGACCTGTGGGACATGGATTCGCCGGCCCAGCCCGTGCTGCTCGACCTGGATCTCGCCAAGGGCCGGACCCCGGCCATCGTGGTGCCGACCAAGCAGGGCGATGTCTATGTGCTCGACCGCCGCGACGGCAGCCCGGTGCATGCCATCACCGAACGCGCCGCGCCCCAGGGCACGGAGATTCCGGGCCAGACCGTGGCCGCGATGCAGCCGACCTCGGCACTGAGCTTCGAGCCGCCGCCACTGCGCGAATCGGACATGTGGGGTGCCAGCCTCATCGACCAGATGATGTGCCGTATCGCGTTCAAGAAGCTGCGCTACGAGGGCCGCTACACGCCGCCGTCGCTGCAGGGTTCGCTGGTCTATCCGGGCAACTTCGGCGTCTTCAACTGGGGCAGCGTCGCGGTCGATCCGCAGCGCCAGGTGATGTTCGGCATGCCGACCTATCTGGCCTTCGTCTCGACGCTGGTGCCGCAGGAGCATGTGCGCGGGCAGCAGACCAATGCCGGCGAGCAGGGCCTGAACGCCAACGTCGGCGCCGACTACGGCGTGCGCATGCATCCCTTCCTGTCGCCGATCGGCGTGCCCTGCCAGGTGCCGCCATGGGGCACGGTGGCTGCTGCCGACCTGCGTACCGGCAAGATCGCCTACCAGTACCGCAACGGCACCATCCGCGACCTGTCGCCCGTGCCGCTGCCGATCCGCGTCGGCGTGCCCGGCATCGGCGGCCCGCTGATGACCGCGAGCGGCGTGGCCTTCCTCGGCGCTGCCGTGGACAACAACTTCCGCGCCTATGACGTGGCCAGCGGCAAGATCCTGTGGGATGTGCGCATTCCCGCGGGCGGCCAGGCTACGCCCATGAGCTACCTCAACAGCCAGGGCGAGCAGATGGTCGTGCTGGTGGCCGGCGGCCACGGCTCGATCGGCACCAAGGCCGGCGACTATGTGGTGGCGTACAAGCTCAAAAAGTAAACGCTCAATCCCGGCCCGGCAACGGGCCGCGCCATGCAAGACGCCCTGTGCAGCGATGCCCAGGGCGTTTTTTCATGCCTGCGGCGTGCGCGCCGGCACCCAGCGCGCCATCAGCGCCGCGGCCGTGAACGCAATCGCGCCGGTCGCGCCCACGCCCAGCGGCAGCGATACCGCGGCCGCGAGCAGCGCCACCAGCGCCGGCCCGGCCGTCGAGCCGAGATCCGCCATGAAGCGCCAGACGCCGAGGAAATAGGCGCGGCCGTGGCGCGGCGCGTGGTCGGCGCCCAGCGTCATGATCAGGCCCGAGCCGATGCCGTTGGCAAAGCCGATCGCCATGGCCGCAATTAGCAGGCTGGTGAAGCCGGTGGTGAACGGCACCAGCGCCAGCGCCGCGCCCATGATCAGCATCGAGGGCAGCGCGACCCAGCGCCGGCCCCGCGCATCCATGATCTTGCCCGCGGGATAGAACAGCAGCATCTCGATGCCGCCCGCGAGGCCGTAGATCAGCGAGGCCGCGGCGGGCGCGAGCAGCAGATGGTCGGCCCACAGCGGCAGCACCGCCTGGCGCGAGGCGCGCACCGCGCTCACCAGCAGCACCGCCAGGCCCAGCGTCAGGAACACGCGGCGATGCTCCCGGAGGATCGTGCGCCAACCGGTAGGGACCGGCGCCTGCCCCGCGGGCGGCGCCGGCTCGGGCAGGTCGGGCACGCGCATGCCGATCAGCGCGGCGCCGACTACGCCCGCAATGCCGACCCAGAACGCTGCCGCCATGCCATAGGCATGCACCACCGTGGCCGCCAGGAAGGGCCCGACGAACAGGCCGATGCGCATCACGCCGCCCAGCGTCGACAGCGCCCTGGCGCGATAACCGATCGGCACCGCCGCCGTGAGATAGCTCTGGCGCGCGATGTTGTAGACCGACTGCGACATGCCGACCATGAAGCAGCCCAGTCCGAACAGCTCCAGCCGGCGCGTCAGCAGGCACAGCAGCATCGCGGCAGCGCTCCAGAAGCCCGCGGCAATGATCGCGCCGCGCTCGCCCCAGCGCATGGTGATGAACGAGGCCGGAATGTTGTTGAGCAGCGAGCCCAGGCCCAGCAGCGTGACCATCAGCGCGGCCAGCGCAATGCTGGCGCCGAGTTCGCGCGCCATCAGCGGAATCATCGGCAGGATCGCGCCTTCGCCGATGCCGAACATCAGCGAGGGGCCGAAGGCAGGCAGGGCGATGCGGCGCAGCGAGAAGGCACTGGAATCGGCGTATCCAGCGGTATCGTCGGTCGAGGGCATGCGGTGGTCCGAAGAGGGCGGCGGGCCGGTCACCTGCCTGTGGCGTGGATGGTACTCCGTCCACTTGCCGGCTGCGGCGGCGTGGCGCGATCCACGGCCCGTGGGGCCCTGCGCCGGCGCGGCCGCCAGCTCGCCGGGGCGACCCTCAGAGGGGCGCGAGCCAGCCCATTTGCAGCGCCACGATGACGGCGACGCCCAGAACGATACGGTAGTAGACGAAGGGGCGAAAGCTCTGGCGCGAAATGAACCGCATGAAGCCGGCGATCGCGATGTAGCCGACGGCGAACGCCACCGCCGTGGCCAGCAGCGTCGGGCCGGCGCCTACGGGCCCTGGCTGGCCCCAGGACCGCAGCAATTGATAGAGGCCAGACGCCAGCACGGCGGGAATGGCGAGCAGGAACGAGTAACGGACCGCCGCCTCGCGCGTGTAGCCCAGCAGCAGTCCGGCGGTGATGGTGCCGCCAGAGCGGGAGACGCCGGGAATCAGTGCGAGGGCCTGGGCAAAGCCCATCAGGATGCCGTGCTTTACCGTCAGCGAGGACATCTCCCGTGCCCTGCGCCCTATGCGATCCGCCCACCCCAGCACCAGGCCGAAGCCGATCAGCATCGCCGCCGTGAGATACAGATTGCGCAGGCTGTGCTCGATGAAGTCCTTGAGCAGCAGGCCCAGCAGCGCAATCGGCAGGGTTCCCAGCAAGACCAGCCAGCCCAGGCGAGCCGCCTGCGCGTCGACGCCGGCGCCGCCGCGCAGCGAGCGGCACCAGTGGCTTGCAATGCGCCAGATGTCGGCCCGGAAATACAGCAGCACCGCCAGCTCCGTGCCCAGCTGCGTGATGGCCGTGAAGGCCGCCCCCGGGTCAGCCCCCGAGACCAGCAAGGGGCCGAAGATGCGCAAGTGGGCGCTCGAGGAGATGGGAAGGAACTCCGTCACCCCCTGCAAGATGCCCAGCAGCAGGGCATCGAGCCAACCGAAAACCTGATCCATAGCGGGTTGCCCGGTTGCACTCAGCATTCACATCCTTAACTTGACAGTTGTTCGGCCACCTCGAGTTCGCGCTTGGCTTTGATGGACTTGCGCACCGTCGACCAGATCGCCCACATCAGCATGGCAGCGGTACATGCCAGCAGCGTGGCGCTGATGGGGCGCGTGACAAAGACCATCGGGTCGCCGCGCGAAAGCAGCAATCCCCGGCGCAGATGCTCTTCCAGCATCGGCCCGAGAATGTAACCCAGCAGCAGCGGCGCGGGCTCGAAGCGCAGCACCATCAGCGCGTAGCCCATCACGCCCAGCACCGCCACCGAATAGATATCGAAGGTGTTGTTGTTGACGCTGTAGACCCCGAGGGCGACGAACACCAGGATGGCGGGATACATCCATGCGAATGGAATGCGCAGCAGTGCGACCCAGAGCCCGATGGTCGGCAGATTGAGCACGACCAGCATGATGTTGCCGATCGCAAAGCTCATGATCAGTCCCCAGAACAGGGCCGGCTGCTCGGTGATCAGCATCGGTCCGGGCTGGATGCCATGGATGATCAGCGCGCCGAGCATGATGGCCATCACCGCGTCGCCAGGGATGCCCAGCGACAGCGAGGGAACGAAGGCCGTCTGTGCCGCCGCGTTGTTGGCGGACTCCGGCGCGGTGATGCCTTCGATGGCGCCCTGGCCGAAGCGGCTGGGATCCTTGGCGACCTTCTTCTCGATGGCATAGGCCATGAAAGCGGCAATCGAGGGGCCCACGCCCGGCAGGGCGCCCAGGGCAGCGCCCAGCGCGGAGCCACGCGCCATGGGCTTCACGGTCGTCTTCAGTTCTGCCCGCGTGGGCATCATGGAAGCCAGCGATACCTTCTCCAGCTTGCGATTGAGGTCGGCAGAGTTGATGCTGCGAACCACCTCCGCCACGCCGAACAAGCCCATTGCCAGCGCGACCAGATTGATGCCATCCGTCAGTTCCGGCACATCGAAGCTGAACCGTGCCACGCCCGAGTTCACATCGGTTCCCACCATGCCCAGCAGCAGGCCGAAAACCACCATGCACAGCCCCTTGGCGGGCGAGCCCGCGGTCATGGAAGAGGCGGCCACCAGCCCCAGCACCATCATCGAGAAGAACTCTGCCGGACCGAACTTCAGTCCGATTTCCGCGATCAGCGGCGAGAACAGCACCAGCAGGACCAGGCCCGACATCGCGCCCGCCAACGAGGCGATGGTGGTCACGAACAGCGCCAGCCCCGCCTTGCCCTTCTTGGCCAGCGGATAGCCGTCCAGGCAGGTGACGGCCGAGGACGGCGTGCCCGGCAGGTTCAGCAGGATGGAGGCGGTGGAGCCGCCATACTGCGCGCCGTAATAGACACCGGCCAGCATGATGATGGCCGCGGCGGGAGTCATGTGATAGGTCAGGGGCAGCAGCAGCGAGATGGCCGCGAGGGCGCCGATTCCGGGCAGCACGCCAACGACGGTGCCGAGAAATACGCCGAAGAAGCAGTACGCCAGCGTGATGGGCTCACCGGCCACTTGCAGGCCAAGCCAGAGATTTCCTAGGAGTTCCATAGTCGTACGCGCTCAAGCGCTCCAGGGCCACAAGGGAAGAGCCATCTGCAGGCCCAGCGGGAAGATGAGAGCGGTCAGCAGCGCCACCGAGGCGCAGACCACCAGCCGGGTGCGCAGGCGCATGGGCGAAGGCACCAGGGCCAGCAGGCAGGCGGCAAAGGACGCCGGAACGACGCCAAGCCGGTTCAACGCCGCGGCGAAGAACACCAGCGCGAATATCGACCATCCCAGGTTCTTCCACTGGACCTCGATTGCCTGCCCCCGCCGCCACCACGCGGGCAGGGCGACGAGCAGGCCCAGAACGAACAGAACGCAGCCCAGCACGACCGGAAAGTAGCCTGGACCCATGCGGGCGGTGGTTCCGAACGCATATTGGGAGCCATGAACGGCAAAGTAGAGCCCGGCGGCCGCCATCAGCAAGCCGCCCACCAGATCATGAATGTCTCTTGTGATTTTCATTTTGAAAGCGTTGAGAGTCGAATGACTCGAGAAGGAGGTTCCGATGCCCGGGCGCATCGGGACTGCCAAGCACGGCGGTGCCGCCGGACCACTGGTAGGCCGGAGTCTAGGACTGCGCGGAGCGCGGGCGGAGGGCGTTTGTATTGGAATATGTTGGCCCGCAGGGCGGCAATATTTCAATTCAAAAGGAGGCTGCAAGCGCATCGCCGCGGCTTCGGGGCGCCGATAAATTGATGCGGTGCCGAGACATCTTTACCTCCCAAGACCAGACCCGCGGCTGGCCCGATTTCTTTCGGGCGCCTATTTCTGTGCGTTTGGCACAGCTCTGGCGTGCGCTGCACGCTTCGTCGATCGCGGCGCCGAAGCTGCCTGGTCCGCGGTCCCGCACCCGGTCGTGGCGGGCATCCTGTGCGCATTGGCCGGCGACATCGTGATGGCCATGACGCTGCTGCAGCGCAACCCTTTGCGCGTCGGGCCGCGCCTGGCCACCAGCCTGCTCGCGGTGCTGGGCGGCAACGCCCTGTTTGCCATGGCGCTGGGGGGATTCTCGGACTATGGCCTGCCCGCCATCGGCATGGTCAGCGGCATCTACCTTGCGGGGTTTGCTTGGCGCCTGTCCGGGGAGGACATCCGGCCTGCGGCCCTGCTGGCGTTTGCCGGCGTGCTGGGTCTGGGCAGCTATCTCGCCCATGTCGTGACACTGGGAATTCCCATGCCGCTGTGGCCCAGCTTCATCGTCGGCTAGCAGGGCCGCCCGTGCTAGATGCGAGGAATGGTCAGAACGGCCTCCAGGCCCCTGGGGGAACGGTTGCGCAGTTCCAGCGTGGCGCCATGGGCCTGTGCAATCGAGCGTGCAATCGACAAACCCAGGCCCGATCCCTTGAGCTCGGCGTTGCGCGACGACTCCACGCAGTAGAACGGTTCAAACACCAGTTCCATCGATTCTTCGGGAATGCCCGGGCCGTCGTCGACGATGGCGATGCGCAGTTCCCGGGCGCTGTCGGCCACATGGATCTCCGCCGCGCCGCCGTAGCGGATCGCATTCTCGAGCAGATTCTGCAGGCAGCGCCGCAGGCTGGCGGCATACGCGGACAGCGGCAGCCGCGCCTGCCCCTGCAGCGCCAGCTTTGCGCCAGCTTCCTCGAAGTCCGCGCGCAGCCCGGCGAGCAGACCGTTCACGTCGACCTTCTGGCGGGCTTCGGCATGTTCTTCCCCGCGCATGAAGTCGAGCGTGGAGGACACCATCTGTTCCATCGCCTCGAGATCCTGCCTGAACCTGGCCTGCAGCGGTCCGGACGGCAGCAGTTCCGTGCGCAGGCGCAGGCGGGTGATGGGCGTGCGCAGGTCGTGCGACACCGCCGCCAGGAAGCGCGTGCGTTCACGCCGGTCCTCCAGCAGTCGGCGCTGCATCAGGTTGAAGGTCTGCGCCGCCTGGCGCACTTCGCGCGGCCCGTCCTCGGGCAGCGGCGCGCGGTGGAGATCCCGTCCCAGGGCATCGGCTGCGGCAGCCAGCCGGCGCATGAGCTGCAGCACCCAGCGCACGGCCAGCAGCGCCACGGCAATGACCAGCAGGATGCGCAGGACGTAGATCCGCAGCACATAGTCGATGATCATGCTCACCGGCTCGGCCTCGATACCGCCCTGCGCTTCGGACGCCACCACCTCCAGCCACTGCCCTGGCTGCGCCGGCAGCGGCACCGCTATGCGAAAGTGGCCGACCGGCTCGCGTGCCGCCAGCAGGCGCCAGAGGGTTGCCGTCCTGCCGTGGTCGTCGATCAGTTCGGCCGCGAGTACCTGTGCGTGGCGCTGCACGCCCAGCCGGTCGCTGAGGGATTGGTTCAAGATGTCCTCGACGGAGCGGATGAGGTCATCGGGATCCTCCCCGCTGGGCATGGGCCCATGGCGCAGCGTGAGCTGGAACTGCCCCGACTCCAGGCTGGCGAGTTGCTGCGCGGCGGGCAGCGCCGAAGCCAGCTCGAGCGTGCGCAGGGTGTCGGCCAGCTGCACCGAAACCAGCCGAATCGGCATTTCCATGGCGTGCCGGTAGCGCAGATCGAACCATACCGAGCTGGTGACCCCCTGGGTAATCAGCATGCCCAGCCCCAGCACCCAGGCCAGGCGGCTCCAGAGGGAGTCGCTCCAGGGGCGCAGCCACCGGCAGCACCGCTGGCGCCAGCGCTGCCTTCCCGCCGGCGGGTGGCCGTCAGGCGGCGGCATGTCCGTGCGCGCCTTCCTGCACGTCCGCTGTCAGCACATAGCCGGCATGCCGCACCGTGCGGATCAGGGCCGGGCGACGGGCATCCTCCTGGAGGGCCATGCGAAGGCGGCTGATGCACACATCGATGGCGCGGTCAGTCGGTGCCCGCTCCTTGCCGAAGACCTGCTCGATCAGGAAATCGCGGCTCAGCGTGCGGTGCGGATTCTGCAGCAGCAGGCGCAGCACCTGGTAATCCGAATCGCCCAGCGCAATGACGATTTTCTGCGGCGAAAGCAACTGGCGCTGGCGGGTGTTGAGCTGCCACCCGCAGAAGTGCACCACCGGCGCGGCCTCGGCCTCGCGTGCCGGCGGAAAGCTGTGGGTGCGGCGCAGCACGACCTTGATGCGCGCCAGCAGCTCGCGGGGATCGAACGGCTTTGGCAGATAGTCATCGGCGCCCATCTCCAGGCCGACGATGCGGTCGAGTAATGCACCCCGGGCCGTGAGCAGAATGACCGGCGGGCCGCCGCGCGCACTCAGGTTGCGGCACAGCGTCAGCCCGTCCGTGCCCGGCATCATGACGTCCAGCACGACCAGCGAGATCGCGTGCTGGGCGAGCTGCTGCTGCATTTCCGTCCCGTTGGCGGCGGCGGCAATCCTGTAGCCCGCCGCCGCCAGGTATTCGCACAGCAGGCCGCGGATTTCGGGATCGTCATCGACGATCAGGATGCGTTCTATGGATTGCATGGAGATGTCACTGCCTGGTGTGCCCTGCCGGACGTCAGTCGCTGGCATCCTCTGCCGCCCCGGCGTCGCAGCGGCCCGCAAGCCCATGTTTCAGCCGCGGCTGCATGGGGTTTCAGAGGAAAAGCAGTGCCAGGGCCGCCACGCTGGTGGGCAGCAATGCCCCCAGAAGCAGGCCTGCCGCACTCACGGTCTCCTCCGTGAAGCCGCGCTTCAGCAAGGCCACCCCGGCTGGATTGGGCGCGTTGGCAATCACGGTCAGGCCGCCACCCGCCACCGCACCGGCGACCAGCATGTACTTGGACTCGTCGGAGATGCCCTGGATCAAAGAACCGAGATATGTGAGCGCGGCGTTGTCTGTGATCGCCGTCAGGCCCAGCGCGCCCAGAAACAGGGCGATGGGCTCCAGTCCGGAAACGATGGGTTGCAGCCACCACCGCTGCATGCCGCCGAGCACGACCAGCCCCGCCAGGAAGAACGCCACCAGCAGCGCCTCCTTCAGGATCAACGGCGACTGATGGCGGGCGTAGGCATGGGTATAGCCCATGAACATCAGGAAGAGGCCCAGAAACACCACCGGATGGTGGGCAAATACCACGACGGCGGCAAGCAGCAGCAGATGGACGGCGACAACCGTGAGGGGGATGGATTCCCTGCCGGCATCCTGCATGTCAGCGGGGGCATCCTTCAGGTGCGGGCGGATCACCAGCGTCGCAAGGGTGGCGTTGACGAGCACCGCCAGCGCCGCTTTCCAGCCAAAGTTCTGGAACATGAAGGCACTGTCCCAGTTCCAGGCGCTGGCCACCATCAGCACGGGCGGCGCGGCATAGGCCGTCAGCGTGCCACCGATGGAGATGTTGACGAACAGCACACCCAGGGCCAGGTACTTGGAGCTTGCGGGAATGTCCGTGCGAAAGGCCAGCGGCGCGAGCATCAGGGCAGCGATCGTCATGGCGGCGGGCTCGGTCACTGCGGACCCCAGCAAGGGCACGGCTGCCAATCCCAGCCAGACCATCGCCACGCAGGTCCTGACCGGTGCCAGCTGCGCCAGCTTGCGGGTGGCTGCCGTGACGGTCCAAAGCACGGGTCGGGAGGCGGCGATCACCATCACTACGAAGACGAACAGCGGTTCGGTGTAGTTGCGTGATTCCGCGTATTCCAGCGCTGCCAGCCCACCCATGAAGAAGGCCATGAAGATGACCAGGATGATGGCCCAGAAGCCAAAGACCACCTCGACCTCGCCCAGCAGATGAAAAAAGCCTGCATGGCGCGGAAAGCGGTGGGAGAGTCTTTCAAGCTGCTTGGCAGCGAAGGTGTGTGCAAGGGCCAGGGCGAACAAAGCCGCGGCTATCCATTGGATAGGATTGTCGGTCATCGATACAGAGTCGGTTGAGCCGCGAGGCGGCCCGACCTTCGCTGTACCTGGCATTCCCACATGGCATACCACCCACTGCCGAGTCTAGTGGAATAACGAAAGGCATATCGTTGCCGTTCGGTAATCTCCCTGAGCTGGCGTGCCGGGAGGCGGCGCCAGATGACCCGCCCTGGCGCCGCGCCCGCTGCGCCCAAGCCCCGGCAGCCTGCTGCGCAGGGGCGGTTCGAAACGCAAAGGGCGATCAGGCGCCCAGCTTCAGCGCGCCCTTCATGATGCCGGCGTGGCCGGGGAAGGAGCAGAAGAAGCTGTAGTCGGTGCCGGCCTTGATCTTGGCCACGGGGAATTCCACGGTGGTGCTTTCGCCGCCGCCGATGACCTTGGTGTGGGCGATCACGCGCGCGTCGTCCTTCTTCACGAAGTCGGCCGCAGCGCCGGCCTTCATGCCGTCGGCGTTGACGGCCTGCATGTCGGCGGCCGTGGTCACGACCAGGTTGTGGCCCATGGCGGTCTTGGGCATCTTGCCGGTGTGCTTCAGCGTGACCGTGAAGTTCTTGCATTCCTTGGGCACGGTGATGCTCTTGGTGTTGAACTGCATCATGTCGTTGGCTTCAACGGTGGTGGCGCAGTCGGCGGCAAAGGCGGGAGCAGCAGCGCAAGCGGACAGAGCCAGGGTAGCGAGAATTTTCTTCATGATCAGGTTCCAGAGTGAATGTCGAAGTCCTAATACCGCCGCCATTGCGGTTCGATAAAACCGAACATGCTGAACGCATTTTGCGCAATGGAATTAGGTAATAACCCTAGTTTAGACATAAGCTAATTCCCGCCACTTGAGCCACCGCAAAAGGCCCGCCCGGGATGGCGGTTTTGTGTCAGATACAAGACTCAATGGCGCGGTAGCCCTTGCCTCAAAGCGTGAATTCGTAATCCACCGTGATCGGCGCGTGGTCCGAGAACTTCACGTCCTTGTAGATGTGCTCGGCGCGCGCCAGCGCCGCCGTGGCGGGCGTGGCCAGGTGGTAGTCGAGGCGCCAGCCGACGTTCTTGGCATAGGCCTGGCCGCGGTTGCTCCACCAGGTGTAGCACGCGTCGGTGGTGTCGGGGCACAGGTGGCGGTAGACGTCGATCAGCCCGCCCGTGGGCTCGGTGGTGTGCAGCAGGGCCGTCATCCAGGCGCGTTCCTCGGGCGTGAAGCCGCTGTTCTTCTGGTTGCTGCGCCAGTTCTTCAGGTCGTTGTTCTGGTGCGCGATGTTGATGTCGCCGCAGAGCACGAATTCGCGTTCGCCCTTCATGCGCATCAGGTGGGTGTGCATCTCGGCCAGGAAGCGGAATTTCGCGCTCTGGCGCAACTCGCCCGACGAGCCGCTGGGGAAGTAGGAGCTGATGATCGACAGCTTGCGCGCGGGCGTGTCGAAGCGCGCCTCGACATAGCGGCCCTCGGCGTCGAACTCGTGCGAGCCGAAGCCGACGACCACATCGCTGGGTTCGTGCCGGCTGTAGATGCCGACGCCCGAGTAGCCCTTCTTCTCGGCGAAATGGAAGTGTCCGCGCAGTTCGGCGAGCACTTCGAAGCGCCCGGCAATATCAGCGGCCTGGGCCTTGACTTCCTGCACGCAAATACAATCCGGCGCAGTGGCCGCGATCCAGGACTCGACGCCCTTGGTGGTGGCGGAGCGGATGCCGTTGAGGTTGAGGCTGGTTAATTTGAACAAGGATGGTTCCCATGGTGATAGGTGACGCGCGTCAGGACGACAAGAATCTTCTGGCGCTGGAATTTGTGCGGTTTGCCGTCGACGCAGGCGTGCTGCGCTTTGGCGAATTCAAGACCAAGGCCGGGCGCATGAGCCCGTATTTCTTCAATGCGGGCCTGTTCGACGACGGCGCCAAGATGGGCCGGCTCGCAGAATTCTATGCAAAAGCGATCCTCGCCAGCGGCATGGAGTTCGACATGGTGTTCGGCCCGGCCTACAAGGGCATTCCGCTGGCCGCCACGGTCGCCGTGGAACTCGCGCGCCAGGGCCGCAATGTGCCGTTTGCCTACAACCGCAAGGAAGCCAAGGACCATGGCGAAGGCGGCAGCCTGGTCGGCGCACCGCTCCAGGGCCGGGTGCTGATCATCGACGACGTGATGTCGGCGGGCACGGCGGCGCGCGAGTCGATTGCGCTGATCAAGGCCGCGGGCGCGGTGCCGCATGCCGTGGCGATTGCCCTCGACCGCCAGGAAATGGCCACCGAGAACGGCCAGGACGTGCCGCACAGCGCAGTGCAGTATGTGCGCCACCAGCTGGGCATGCAGGTCTGCACGATTGCCAACCTGGCCGACCTGCTGTTTTATCTGGACCAAGGCACGCCGGATGCCGGACAATCCATGCAGGAACACCATGCCCGCGTGCTGGCCTATCGCCAGCGTTACGGAGTCAACGACAAGGGGTAATCCGGTACATGCAGTGGATGCCGATCATCGCCAGGGTTTCGGGGTCGGCAGCCGCTGCCATCGCATGCGCCGTGGCGCCGGCCATGGCCCAGCCTCGAACCGAGGCCGGCATCTACAGCTGTACTGATTCCCAGGGCCGGCGCATCACCGCCGACCGCCCGATTGCCGCCTGCCTCGACCGTGAACAGCGTGTGTACGGCCCCTCGGGCGTGGAACGCGCGCGCGTCGGCCCGACCCTGACCGAGGTGGAGCGCGAGGCGCTGGCGGCGCAGCGCCGCCAGCAGCAACTCGCCGAGCAGCGCGCGCGCGAGGAAGAGCGGCGCCTGCGCGCGCTGGTCTACCGTTACCCCGACAAGGCGGCGCATGATACCGAACGCGCCGCGGCCATTGCCCAGATCGACGACCTGGCGGCGCTGGCGCAGCGCCGCGTCGCCGACCTGCGCACCGAGCGCCGCAAGCTCGATGCCGAAATGGAGTTCTACGCCAAGGACCCGGCGCGCGCGCCCGCGGCGCTGCGCCGCCAGGTCGCCCAGAACGACGACGCAATGGCCGAGCAGGCGCGCTATCTTGCCGCCCAGGAGCAGGAGAAGCGGCGCATCCACCAGCGCTTCGATGCCGAACTGGCGCAGTTGCGCGCGTTGTGGACCACGCCGCCCTGAAGCGTCAGCCGCGCCTTTGCTGCTCGTTGCGCAGCAGGCGCAGCACCAGCTGCAGCATGAAGGCCCCGCCCCAGGCAATCGCGCCAATGAACAGCGCCAGCGACACCAGCGTATCGGTGCTCATCAGCTGCGCCAGTGCCGCATCGGTGAGAAAGCGCCCGTAGCCGGTATAGGCGGCATAGCCCCACCAGGCCAGCGCGCCCAAAGCAAAAGCCCAGGCAAGGCGGCGGGCGGTGCGCCCCTGGGAGGAATCCGCCGCCACGGCGCGGGCCGCGCGCCGCACGCGCCAGACCGCGGCCAGCGTGATGAACAGCGCCGCCAGCACCGACGTGTAAAGCCGGGCAAAAGGGTATTCGGACCAATCCATGTCAGTGCGCGGGGGCCGTGTCTTGCGGTGCCGCCAGCCAGCGTTCGAAGGCCTGGCGCATGTCGGCGCCCAGCAGGTGCTGGAAGCTGCGCTTGTCGCTGAGATACATGCAGTGCCGGATCACCTCGTACGGGCTCATGGTGTCGCCCGCATGCTGCTGCTCGAAATGCTTCTTGTAGTCCTTGACGGTGCTGACATGCGTGCGCATGCTCTGGTTGAAGCCGGTGCGCGTCAGGCCCGGGCGGAAGCTGTTGATCTCCTGCGTGAAGCTGTCGACCTTGTGCGGCGTGAACTCGAAGCCGTTGAAGAAATGGTTGGCAATGCGCAGGAAGCCAAAGGCATCGAGCTGGTGGCCGCGCGCGGCCGCGGCCGTGGCCGCCAGCGCCGAGTCGGCATGGGCCTTGTCGCTGGCCGCGGCACTCGCGTGCGGTGGCGGGCTGCCAGGCTGCTCCTCGGCTTCGAGTTCCTGATAGGCGTTCGGGCTTTCGGCCTCGGCCAGTTCCTGGGCCGTGGCATCGCGGATCTCGCGGAACTCGCGGTCCGCCAGCTCGAACAGCGCGGCCAGCGTGTTGATGCGGCGCTTGAGGCTGCCGGGAATCGATTTCTTGTACTTGATCTGGTGATCGAGCACGCTCCACGAATCCTGGATGATGGTGCGGATCTGCACCTCCACGCGCGCGTCGGCATAGGCCGCGTATTCGGGCAGGCCGCGCCGCGCCGCGCCCAGGCGCAGGTCCAGGTGCAGGCCCTTGTAGCCGAATTCGCCTTCGGTGCTTTCCAGCGACGCCGACTTGTCGGTGGTATCGATGACCTCGAAATGCTCGGACAGCACCTTCTTGATGCGGTGCACTTCGTCCTCGTAGAGGCACACGATGCGCAGGCCGATCAGGTCGGTCACATGCTCCTCGATGGAATACGGCTGCTGCGCGCTTTCGAGCTGCAGCAGGTATTTGCTCTGGAACTTGTGGATGCATTCCTCGCGGTCCTTGACGCGCGCCTCGATCTTCGAGAGCTGCAGCCCGGGCACCTGCTTGAGCAGCGAGCGCGCGAGCGCCGCAAAAGTCTCCTTGGCCTCCTCCAGCGCATCGAGGTGCTGGTCGTAGAACTGGCGGAAGTGCTTTTTTTCAAGCTTGAAATCCAGGGAGGGCATGGGCAGGAAGGAAACCGGAAGTGAAAGGTCAGGGGTTAGTTGAGCGGCAGGCGCAAAAGTTCAGCCGCGCGCCAGCGCAATGGAAAAGACCCGCGCGATGGCGGCGCGGGTGCGGCCGCCGGCCGTGTTCAGACCGTGCGCCAGACGGTGGCGGCGCCGCTGCCCTGGGCCGGCAGGGCCTGGATGCCCAGCACCGGCGCGTGGCGCTGGAGCTGTTCCTCTATCTGAGCCACCTCTTCATCGGAGGCCGTGCCCTGGCTGTATTCGCTGGCGATACCCGCAGCGGTGAACGACGAGGCATCGAACTTCTGCACGATGTGGCGGAGCTTGTCGAGATCGAGCTGGGCAATGGTGGTACTCATGGCTGTGTCCCTTTCTGTCGTCGCAATCGAACCCGTGGCGGCCTGGTGCGTGCGGCCGCTTCATGGGCATAGTGTAGGTGACTGCGGGCAGGCTGGGGCGCCGGCATGGCCTGGGCCGCGCCGGGGCTGAAGGCGCGCAAAGCCGCAAGCGCATAGAGGTTAATTCCCGGGCATGGCCGGGACGCGCCGCGCGCTCAGTCGTTGCGTGCCAGTTCGTCCAGCAGCGCTTCGCGCACCAGCGCCGCGATGCGGCTTGCCAGTTCGCCGCTGACATGCCACTCGCCATGGTTGAGTGACACCACGAAACCCCGCGCCATGCCGGGCACATGGCGGCTCAGTGCATAGGCAATGGCCTGCTCGCGCAATCCCGCCTGGCAGGCTTCGGGCACGAAGGCCGGGCCTTCATAGACATCCGAGCCCATGGCGGGCGGCCACAGGTCGGGTGGGGTGCGGCGGATGAAGTCGAAGTGGGCGGACATACAGATCGTGCTCCTGGTGTCTGAACCTGAACGGAGTGCGAAGCGCAAGCTCCGTGTTCCGGCATGCGTCCAGTTCCGCAACATCCATGCCATCCGATTTAGGTGCGTTTCCGTGCCGCAGCAGTTTGCCAAGTCATTGATTTCATTGATGTAGACCGTTTTCTCGAAGCAGGGCGGGCGGCCACGTTACGCTGCTTGTCACGTAACCCCGGGGGTAACGTCACGGCCCGACCTAGCGCAGCGCCAGCAGCGCGCGGATCACATCGGTGCGCGTGATCAGGCCCGCGAGCTGCGTGCCGCGCAGCACCGGAATGAAGGGCACGGTGTGCTGGGCCAGCGCGCCCAGCAGTTCGCCCAGCGGCGTGGCTTCCTGCACGCACAGCTCGGGCGCGCGCATCAGCCGCTCGACCGTGGTCACCGGCAGGCGCGGGCGCAGCAGCGCGCGCCAGCGGCTGCGGCGGTGGCCTTCCCAAAGCCAGTCGAACAGGTCCGAGCGCAGCAGCAGGCCGCGCAGCTCGCCCTGCGCGCCCAGCACGGGCAGGCTCTTGACCGGATGGCGGTGGAACAGGTCGGCAACGGTTTCCAGCGTGTCCGCGGGCGTGGCCGTGAGCAGCCTGGCCGACATGACCTCGCCGCAGGTCACCGCGGCAAAGCGCTTCTGGATGGCCTGTTCCTCGGCCGCCGCGAGCAGTTCGCCCAGGTCTTCGGGGCTGAGGTTGTAGGACTGGTCGAAGCGCGTGAGCAGGGCCGTCAGGTCCGCGTTGCTCAGCGCGAGCCGGCCGGCGCTGGGCTGGCGCGCCTGGGCCGGCGCGGCATGGCGCAGCGGGTAGCTGCGGCGCGTCGCGCGGTGGTAGAACACGCCCGCGAGCACCAGGGCCAGCGTCAACAGGAACACCGTGGCAATCAGGTGCCAGCCCAGCGGCACCAGCTTCGGCGCGGTCAGCGCCACCAGCAGCGCCATCGCGCCGCCCGGCGGATGCAGCGCGCGGCACAGCAGCATCACGGCAATCGCGCCGCCAACGGCAAACGCCTCGGGCCAGGGGCTGGGCAAATGGGGCAGGGCGCTCAGCAGCAGCAGCGCCCAGAGCGCCGACAGCGTATTGCCCATGATCGCCGGCCAGGGCTGGGCCAGCGGGCTGTTGGGCACCGCAAACACCAGCACCGCGCTCGCGCCCAGCGGGGCAAACAGGAACAGCAGGCCGTCGGCCGCGCCCAGCCAGACCAGCAGCCCGGACAGCGCCAGGCCCAGTGCCGCGCCGAGCGAGCTGTGCAGCAGTTCGCCGCCGGAAGGGCGCTGGGCCAGAGGGCCCCAGCTGCCGAGGAGTCGCGTGAGAGATTGCATGCAGTTTCAGCTTTGGCGTAGTTCGCGGCCTAGGAAACTGGCGTGGCTCAGCAAGGAGGCAGCGAGGAAGGGCCGCCCCTAGGCGGGCCCCCCGCACCGAGGCTGCCGTCCCTGAGCGGGCCTCCCCCTCCACCGAAGGATGAGAGGGGGAAGCGTCGAAGACGCTCAGGGGGCGAGTTTCAATTTCAGGAGCTCGTTGACCTGGCCGGGATTGGCCTTGCCCTTGGAGGCCTTCATCACCTGGCCGACCAGCGCGTTGAAGGCCTTGTCCTTGCCCGCGCGGTACTGCTCCACGTTGCCGGGGTTGGCGGCAATGACTTCATCGATGATGGCTTCGAGCGCGCCGCTGTCGTTCATCTGCTTGAGGCCCTTGGCCTCGATGAGCGCGTCGACGCTGGTCAGGTCATCGCCGGCCTCGCCGGCCCACAGCGCCTCGAACACCTGGCGCGCGGCGTTGTTGCTGATCGTGCCATCGGAGATGCGGCCTATCAGCTGCGCCAGCTGGGCGCTGCCGACCTTGGCCTGGTCGATGCCGATTTCCTCGGTGTTGAGGCGGCGCGAGATCTCGCCCATGATCCAGTTCGACGCCAGCTTGGGCTGGTTGCAGGCCTGGGCCACGGCTTCGAAGTAGCTGGCCATGTCCTGGCTCTGCGTCAGCGTCGTCGCGTCGTACTCGGGCAGGCCGTAGTCGGCCACGAAGCGCGCGGCGCGCTGGCGCGGCAGCTCGGGCATCGCGCCGCGCACCTGCTCGACCCAGCTCTCGGCCACCACCAGCGGCGGCAGGTCCGGGTCGGGGAAGTAGCGGTAGTCGGCCGCGTCTTCCTTGGTGCGCATGGCGCGCGTCTCGCCGGTGTCGGGATTGAACAGCACCGTCGCCTGCTGGATCTGGCGGCCGTCCTCGAGCTCCTCGATCTGCCAGCGGATCTCGTAGTCGATCGCCTGCTGCATGTTCTTGAAGCTGTTGAGGTTCTTGATCTCGCGGCGCGTGCCCAGCGGGCCGCCGGGCTTGCGCACCGAGACGTTGGCGTCGCAGCGAAAGCTCCCTTCCTGCATGTTGCCATCGCAGATGCCGATCCAGGTCACGATCTTGTGCAGCTCGCGCGCATAGGCCACGGCCTCCTCGGACGAACGCATGTCGGGTTCGGTGACGATCTCCAGCAGCGGCGTGCCGGCGCGGTTCAGGTCGATGCCCGACTGGCCGATGAAGTCCTCGTGCAGCGACTTGCCCGCGTCTTCTTCCAAATGGGCGCGCACCAGGCGCACGGTTTTCTTTTCCTCGCCCAGGAAGAACGACACTTCGCCGCCCTGCACGACGGGAATCTCGAACTGGCTGATCTGGTAGCCCTTGGGCAGGTCGGGATAGAAGTAGTTCTTGCGCGCGAAGATGCTGCGCGGCGCGATGTGCGAGCCCAGCGCCAGGCCGAGCTTGATGGCGCACTCGACGGCCTTGCGGTTCATGACCGGCAGCGTGCCGGGCAGCGCCATGTCGACGGCGCAGGCCTGGGTGTTGGGCTCGGCGCCGAAGGCCGTGGCCGCGCGGCTGAAGATCTTCGACTGGGTCGCGAGCTGGGTGTGGGTTTCGAAGCCGATGACGACTTCGTAGCCGTGGATGAGTTTGGCAGTCATGGGGTAACGGTGCTCCTGCGTGATCACAAGGCCAGGGGGCGGCGCAGGTGGAAGTCGGTGGCTTGCTGGAAGCGGTGCGCGGCGCCCAGCAGCTGGCTTTCGCGGAAGTAGTTGCCGATCAGCTGCAGGCCCACGGGCATGCCGCCGGCGCCGAAGCCCGCGGGCAGGCTCATGCCGGGCAGGCCGGCCAGCGATGCGGGCAGCGTGTAGATGTCGGCGAGGTAGTTCGCCAGCGGGTCGCTCTTGGCGCCCAGTTCCCAGGCCACCGTGGGCGCGGCCGGGCCGGCGATCACGTCGCAGTGCTGGAACGCGGCCTGGAAGTCGTCGGCAATCATGCGGCGGATCTTCTGCGCCTGCAGGTAGTAGGCATCGTAGTAGCCTTCGCTGAGCACATAGGCGCCGATCATGATGCGGCGCTTGACCTCGTCGCCAAAGCCTTCGGCGCGCGTCTTCTTGTACATGTCGACCAGGTCGGTGTAGTGCTTGGCGCGGTGGCCGAACTTCACGCCGTCGAAGCGCGACAGGTTGGACGACGCCTCGGCCGGCGCCAGGATGTAATAGACCGGAATCGACAGCTCGGTGCGCGGCAGGTGGATGGGCACCAGCTTGGCGCCCAGCTTCACGTATTCCTGCAGCGCGGCATCGACCGCGGCGCGCACGTCGGCCGACAGGCCGTCGCCGAAGAATTCCTCGGGCACGCCGATGCGCAGGCCGGCAATGTCGTTGCCCAGCGTCGCGCCGAAGTTTTCCACAGGACGGTCGAGCGAGGTCGAGTCGCGGTCGAGGTCGGGTCCGCACATGGCGCTCAGCAGCAGTGCGCAGTCCTCGGCGCTGCGCGCCATCGGGCCGGCCTGGTCCAGGCTCGATGCAAAAGCAATCATGCCGTAGCGCGAGGCGCGGCCATAGGTCGGCTTGATGCCCGTGACGCCGCAAAACGAGGCCGGCTGGCGGATCGAGCCGCCGGTGTCGGTGCCGGTCACGGCCGGCGCGAGGCGCGCGGCCACGGCCACGGCCGAGCCGCCCGACGAGCCGCCCGGCACGCGCGACAGGTCCCAGGGGTTGCGCACCGGCGCGGGCGCGTCGAAGCCCACGGGGGCGACGGCCGAGTTCTCGTTGGCCGAACCCATCGCGAACTCGTCGCAGTTGAGCTTGCCCAGCGTCACGGCGCCGGCTTCGGCCAGGCGCGTGACCACGGTCGCGTCAAACGGCGAGAGGTAGCCGTCCAGTATCTTCGAGCCGGCGGTGGTGGGGAAGTCGCGCGTGACGAAGATGTCCTTGTGCGCAATCGGCACGCCGGTCAGCGTGCCGGCGTTGCCGGTCGCCAGCAGCGCATCGGCGGCGCGCGCCTGGGCCAGCGTGGCTTCTTCATTGAGCGCCACATAGGCGCCCAGGTTCTGCTGCGCCTTGGCGCGGTCCAGGAAGTGCTGGGCGGTTTCAACGGCCGACACCTGGCGCGTGCGCAGTTGTTCGGCGAGCGCGGTCACGCTCAGATCGTGCAGATCGGTGGAATGCGAAGTCATGCGGGAAGCCTTACTCAATCACTTTGGGAACCAGGAACAGGCCGCGCTCGACGGCCGGCGCGTTGCGCTGGTTGGCTTCGCGGTTGTTGGGTTCGCTGGCAATGTCGTCACGCAGGCGCAATTGCACGTCCTCGATGGCCGCCACGGGATGGGACAGCGGCGCAATGCCCGAAGTATCCACGGCCTGCATCTTCTCGACGATGCCGAAGAAGCCGTTGAGCTGGGCAAGCATGCGCTCACTTTCGGCGGGGGATAGTTCAAGCCGCGCCAGATTGGCGATGCGCCCGATGTCGTGAGAGGTCAGTGCCATAGGGGGTTTTGGAAAGAGGAAACCAGAAGTAAAGCTGTGATCCGGGTCAAGCCGGCAGGGGTTGTTCACAGGGGATACGGTATTATCTCGGCTTTGCCGCTCTACCATCTTTTCCAGGCGGTATTTGCGGCATTGGACCTAATTGCACTCCCATCCCCCCCCTGACACCTGGTGATGACCGGCCGACGCGCCTGCCATGCCTGAGAGGACTGTTGAATGTTCGGAGCTTTTCGTCGGTATTTCTCCACCGACCTGGCCATTGACCTTGGCACAGCAAACACGCTTATTTTCGCCCGTGACAAAGGCATTGTCCTGGATGAACCCTCGGTTGTCGCGATCCGCCACGAAGGCGGCCCGCATGGCAAGAAGGTGATCCAGGCCGTCGGCAGCGAGGCCAAGGCCATGCTCGGCAAGGTGCCCGGCAACATCGAAGCCATCCGCCCGATGAAGGACGGCGTCATTGCCGACTTCGTCATCACCGAGCAGATGATCAAGCAGTTTATCAAGATGGTGCATCCCCGGACGCTGTTGTCGCCCAGCCCGCGCATCATCATCTGCGTGCCCTGCGGCTCGACCCAGGTCGAGCGCCGCGCCATCAAGGACGCGGCCGAGGCCGCGGGCGCGCGCACCGTGCACCTGATCGAGGAACCGATGGCCGCCGGCATCGGCGCCGGCTTGCCGGTGTCCGAAGCCTCGGGCTCGATGGTTGTCGACATCGGCGGCGGCACGACCGAAGTCGGCGTGATCTCGCTGGGCGGCATGGTCTACAAGGGCTCGGTGCGCGTCGGCGGCGACAAGTTCGACGAAAGCATCATCAGCTACATCCGCCGCAACTACGGCATGCTGATCGGCGAGCCCACCGCGGAACTGATCAAGAAGCAGATCGGCTCGGCCTTCCCCGGCTCCGAAGTGCGCGAGATCGAAGTCAAGGGCCGCAACCTGTCCGAAGGCGTGCCGCGCAGCTTCACGATCTCGAGCAACGAAGTGCTCGAAGCGCTGACCGAACCGCTGAACCAGATCGTCTCGGCCGTGAAGAACGCGCTCGAACAGACCCCGCCCGAACTCGGCGCCGACATCGCCGAACGCGGCATGATGCTGACCGGTGGCGGCGCGCTGCTGCGCGATCTCGACCGCCTGCTGGCCGAGGAAACCGGCCTGCCGGTGCTGGTCGCCGAAGAGCCGCTGACCTGCGTGGTGCGCGGCTGCGGCATGGCGCTGGAAACCCTCGACCGCCAGGGCAACATCTTCACCAGCGAGTGAGCGCCAGGCTGCACGGACTGCGGTAGGCGGCGAGATTTGACACACATGGCTGCGCAAGATTTTCGACTGCCGGCGGCAACGCCGTCAGCGCCGGGGCACGCCTGATGCCCGCGGGAACCCTCGACCGGCGCGTGCCCTCGCTGTTCCGCCAGGGGCCGTCGGCGCTGTCGCAGCTGGCCTGCTACAGCGCGCTGGCGCTGTTCCTGATGGTGGCCGACGCGCGCTTCAAGCTCACCGAACCCGTGCGCAAGGCCGTGGCCAGCGTGCTGTATCCAGTGCAATGGCTCATGGTGCAGCCCGTGGCCCTGGTCAACGAAGGCATGAACTACCTGCAGACGCTGGAGCAGGCCCAGGCCGAGGCGCGCGCCGCCGACCAGCGGCTGGTGCAGGTCGCGCAGAGCGCGCACCTCGCCGAGCAGCTGCTTGACGAGAACCTGCATCTGCGCGCCCTGCTGGCACTGCGCGAGCACCTCGCCAGCCCGGGCCAGGCCGCCGAAGTGGTCCATGACACGCCCGACCCGTATACGCGCCGCGTCGTCATCGACCGCGGCGAGACCTCGGGCATCGTGCTCGGCTCGCCGGTGCTCGACGCCAATGGCGTGCTGGGCCAGGTGACGCGCGTCTATCCGCGGCGCGCCGAAGTCACGCTGCTGATCGACCGCGACCAAGCCATTCCCGTCTTCAATCCGCGCACCGGCGCGCGCAGCGTGGCCTATGGCGACCCGGCGCCCGGCGGCGGCGGCAGCATCGAGCTGCGCTTCGTGCCCAGCAATGCCGATGTGGTCGAAGGCGACCTGCTGACCACCAGCGGCGTCGACGGTGTCTATCCTGCGGGCATTCCGGTGGCGCGCGTGCTGCGGGTCGAACACCGCGCCGATTCGGCGTTCTCGCGCATCTATTGCGAGCCCATGGCCCGCGTCCAGCAGGCGCGCCATGTGCTGGTGCTGCCGCCGCTGGCGCTGGTGGCCGCGGACGACGCGCCGCCGGCGCAAGCCCCCGCGGCCGCTGCTGCCAAGGCGCCCGCCCCGCCGGCCAAGGCAACTGCGGCGGCCGCACCCGCGGCTGCTGCTGCACCCGCGGCGCGCGCGCGCCAGGAGACTTCGCGATGATCATGCCGCGCGGCCAGCCGCTGCTGCTGCCGGTCAATCCGGTATTCATGGGCGCCAGCCTGATTGCGGCCCTGGCCATCAACATGCTGCCGCTGGGCCGCGTGGTCTGGCTGCCCGATCTGATGATGCTGCTGCTGGCCTTCTGGAGCGTGCACCAGCCGCAGCGCGTGGGCATGGGCCTGGCCTTCATCTTCGGGCTCTGCATGGATGTGCAGCACAGCGCGCTGCTGGGCCAGCATGCGCTGGTCTACTGCCTGCTGCTGTTCGGCACCAACCTGGTGCGCCGGCGCCTGCTGTGGTTCAGCCTGCCGGTGCAGGCGCTGCAGATGCTGCCGCTGTTCTTCCTGGCGCATGCCGTGGCGCTGGTCGTGCGCCTGATCGGCGGCGATGACTTCCCGGGCTGGACCATGGCCATCGCGCCTTTGGTCGAAGCGCTGCTGTGGCCCTTGATCAGCGGCTTGCTGCTCGCGCCGCAGCGGCGCGCGCCCGACGCCGACGAAAACCGGCCGCTGTGAGCAGGGGGAGGGTGGCCGCATGATGGAAGTCCTGGACTCCGAAGCCGAACAGTCGCGCTTTCGCCTGCGTGTCTGGGTGATCGCGGCCGTGGTGCTGCTGGCGTTCTGCGTGCTGGTCTGGCGCCTGCTGGTGCTGCAGGTGGTGCGCCACGAAGACCTGGCCGAGCGCGCCGAAAGCAACCGCACGGCGGTCGTGCCCATCGTGCCCAACCGCGGCCAGATCCTCGACCGCAATGGCGTGGTGCTGGCCACCAACTATGCGGCCTATACGCTGGAGATCACGCGCTCCAAGGTCAAGGACCTCGAAGCCACGATCGACGAACTCGCCACCCTGGTCGAGATCACGCCGCGCGACCGGCGCAAGTTCAAGCGCCTGGTCGAGGACTCGAAGAATTTCGAGTCGCTGCCGATCCGCACGCGCCTGAGCGACGAGGAAGTCGCGCATTTCGCCGCCCAGCGTTACCGCTTCCCCGGTGTCGACATCAAGGCCCGGCTGTTCCGCTCCTATCCGCTCGAGGACACCGCCAGCCATGTGATCGGCTACATCGGCCGCATCAACCAGCGCGAGAAGGAAGTGATCGAGGACTCGGAGGACGCAGCCAACTACCGCGGCACCGAGGTCATCGGCAAGCTGGGCATCGAGCAAAGCTACGAAAAGGACCTGCACGGCCTCACCGGCTGGGAGCAGCTCGAGACCTCGGCCGGCGGCTACGCCGTGCGCAAGCTCGGCAGCCGTGCCGCGACGCCCGGCGACAGCCTGGTGCTGTCGCTCGACATCCGGCTGCAGCGCATGGTCGAGCAGCTCTATGGCAACCGCCGCGGCGCGCTGGTGGCCATCGATCCGCGCAACGGCGAGGTGCTGGCCATGGTCAGCCGCCCGACCTTCGACCTGAACCTGTTCGTCGACGGCATCGACCAGGAAAGCTGGTCGCAGCTCAACGAATCCATCGACCGGCCCATGCTCAACCGTGCGCTGCGCGGCACCTATCCGCCGGGCTCGACCTACAAGCCGTTCATGGCGCTGGGCGCGCTCGAGCTGGGCGCGCGCCGCACCGACACCATCGTGCAGGACAACGGCAGCTGGACCTTCGGCGGCCACACCTTCCGCAGCGGCCATCCCAACGGCGCGATCGACATGCACCGCGCGATCGTCAAGTCGAGCAACGTGTACTTCTACCAGCTGGCCAATGACATGGGCGTCGACACCATGCACGACTTCATGAAGCCGCTGGGCTTCGGCCAGCTCACCGGGCTCGATGTGCGCGGCGAGGCCCGCGGCGTGCTGCCCAGCCAGGAGTGGAAGCGCAACACCTACAAGCGCCCCGAGCAGAAGAAATGGTATGCGGGCGAGACCATCTCGCTGGGCATTGGCCAGGGCTACAACAACTTCACGCTGCTGCAGCTCGCGCATGCGATGGCCACGCTGGCCAACAATGGCGTGAAGCACCAGCCGCACCTGGGCCTGGGCAAGGTCGACGCGCTGACGCGGCGCTACGAGCCGCTGCCCCAGCCCGCAGGCATCGACCTGGGCTACAAGCCGCAGAACGTCGCGGCGGTGCGGCGCGCGGTCGCGGCCGTCACGGTCGAGGGCACGGCGCGCGGCATTTTCATGGGCGCGCCCTATACCTCGGCCGGCAAGACCGGCACGGCCCAGGCCGTGAGCGTGGGCCAGAAGGAAAAATACAATGCCGCCCGGCTCAGCGAGTACCAGCGCGACCACTCGCTCTACATGGCGTACGCGCCTGCCGACAATCCGACGATCGCCCTGGCGCTGATCGTCGAGAACGCCGGCTTTGGCGCGGTGGCGGCCGGGCCGATCGCGCGCCGGGTATTCGACTACTGGCTGCTGGGCCAGTATCCCAGCGAAGAAGACATGGCCTCGGTGCGCTCGGGCCAGGCGCGCACGCCCATGGGCCAGCCGCGCCGCGCCAACGACATCACCCTGCCCGCCGACAGCGTCGCGCTCGAAGGCCTGCCGCGCAAGGTCCTGCCTGATCCCTACCCGCCGGCCGCACCCGCCGAGGCCGGCGCCAAGAACAGTGCGTCCGGAGCCAAGCCCGCCACGCCCGCGCTGCGGCCGCCGACCCAGGCGGCAATGGCTGCAGCGGCGGCCGCCAGCGCGGCCTGGGTGCCCGAGGACTGAAGGCCGGGGCGCGTCAGCCGCCCATGCGGCCGATGAAGGCGCGGATGCGCTCGCTCGCCGGCTGGCCGAAGAACTCGGCCGGCGGCGCCTCATGCGCGATGCGGCCCTGGTCGAAGAACAGCACGCGGTCGGCCACCTCGCGCGCAAAGCCCATCTCGTGGGTGACGATGACCATGGTCATGCCGGCGCGCGCGAGTTCGCGCATCACGTCCAGCACCTCCTGCACCATTTCCGGGTCAAGCGCCGAGGTCGGCTCGTCGAACAGCATCACCTGGGGGCGCATGGCCAGCGCGCGCGCGATGGCCACGCGCTGCTGCTGCCCGCCCGACAGCTGCCAGGGATACCGGGCGGCGTGTTCCTGCAGGCCGACGCGCCGCAGCAGCGCCATGGCCTGGACGTTGGCCTCGCCCCGCGGCGTCTTGTGGATGCGCCGCGGCGCGAGCGTGAGGTTGTCCAGCACCGTCATGTGGCCAAACAGGTTGAACTGCTGGAACACCATGCCGACGGCGATGCGCTGGCGTTGCAGCGTGGCCTCGTCGGATCCCACGGGTACGCCATCAATCGTGATGCTGCCGCTGTCATGCGGCTCGAGCCGGTTGATCGCGCGCAGCAGCGTGGACTTGCCCGAGCCCGACGCGCCGATGATCACGCTGACCTCGCCGGTGCGAAACTGCGTCGAGACCTCGCGCAGCACCGGCTGCGGCCCGAACGACTTGCAGACCCGGTCGACCACGATATAGGGCCTGCCTTTCATTGCGCCCGGCCTTCGATGTCGAAGCGGTATTCGATGGCCTGTGTAGCCTGGGTCACGAGCGTGGTCAGCAGCAGATAGGTCAGGGCCACGGTACTGAGCGTGGCAATCGGCTGGAAGGTCTGCGCCTGCAGGCGATTGCCGACATTGGTCAGCTCGACCACGCCGATGGCATAGGCCAGCGACGAATCCTTGAGCAGCGCGACGAAGTTGCTGACCAGCGGCGGCAGCGCCATCTTGAATGCCTGCGGCATGACCACATCGAGAAACACATGGCGCCGGCCCAGGCCCAGCGCGCGCGCGGCCTCGGTCTGGCCCTGCGGCACGGCCAGCAGCCCGGCGCGGATGGCTTCGCTGTTGTAGGCGCCGGCGTTGAGGCCCAGCGCCACCACGGCGGCCGTGAATTCCGGCAGCCGCAGGCTGGGCACCAGCACCGGCAGTGCGAAATACACGAACAGGATCTGCACCAGCAGCGGCGTGCCGCGGACCACCCACAGATAGAAGCGCGCGGCCCAGCGCAGCACGACCCAGCGCGAGGTGCGTGCCAGCGCCGTGGCCGTGCCCAGCGCCAGCCCGACCGCGCCGCTGACCAGCGTCAGCCACAGCGTGGTGCGCGTGCCTTGCGCAAAAGCCCGGGCACTCGAGCCTATGGGTTCGGGCAGCCAGGAAAACAGCCAGCCCAGCGCGGCCATGAACAGCACCAGCAGCAGCAGCGCCGCGACCAGCGTGGCGTTGCTGCGTTGCAGGCGCGTCCAGCGCGCGGGCCACGGGGCAAGGGACATGGTGCAAAGGCCTGGCGCGCCGATGGATCAGGGCCGGGCCGGGCAGCGCACGTCTTCCTGGAAGTACTTCTGCGACAGCTGCGCATAGCTGCCATCGGCCAGCGCTTCCCGCAGCGCCTGCGACCAGGCATCAGCCAGGCCCGTGTTGCCCCGGGCGACTGCCGCGGCAATGCGCTCGGTGGTGACGCGGTCGCCGACATGGAAGCCGGCCTGCGGCGACTTGCGCAGCAGTTCCTTGGCGACGAAGCGGTCGGTGACCATCGCATCGACGCGCCGCGAAGCCAGCGCGTTGCGCGCATCGGCGTCGCCGGGAAAGTTCTTGACCGCTTTGACGCCGGGCAGGCGCCCGACCTCGGCGGCATAGGTGGTGCCGGTCTGCACTGCGACGACCTTGCCCGCGAGATCCCTGGCGCTGCGCAGCGATGGGGACAGCGAGACGATGGTGCCGCCCGAGCAGTAATGCGGCGCGGCGAAGCTCACGGCCCGGGCGCGCTCGTCGGTGATCGCATGCGAGGCAATCACCACATCCCAGCGGTCTTGCTGCAAGCCCGTGAGCAGCGCATCGAAGCCCAGCGTCTTCCACTGCGGCTTGAGCCCCATCTTGCGCGCCACGAGTTCGGCCACTTCGACTTCGAAGCCCGTGAGTTGCTGGCCCTGGAAATAGTTGAACGGCGCATACTGGCCCTCGGTGGCGATCAGCAGCGTGCCGTCCTTGCGCACCGCCTCCAGCGTCCGCGCCTGCAGTGCGGCTGCGGGCAGGCACAGCGCCACCGCAAGAAGAAAGGTCTGCAGAATGTTCATGCGCATCTCCTGAGGGCAGGGCACAGGCCCTGCGGCCATCATGGGACGCGTGCAGCATGCGGCGCACCAGACCAACCCCCAGTTGCCTTGCCAGACAGGATCCGCCAGGTATGCAGGCGCTTACTTGCTTGCAGGGTGTCGCGGCGTCAGCGCAGGAAGGCGTCGTAGCCGGTCTTGAGGATCAGCGCGCTGACCACCAGGATGAAGATGCCGCGCACGAAGCCCGTGCCGTGGCGCAGGGCCATGTGCGTGCCCAGCAGGCTGCCGATCACGTTGGCTGCGGCCAGCGGCAGCGCGAAGTGCCACCAGACATGGCCCTTCATCGCAAACAGCATGATGGCCGCGAGGTTGGTGGCAATGTTCAGCAGCTTGGCCGACACCGAGGCGTTGAGGAAGTCATAGCCCAGCAGGCGCACGAACAGGAACACGAAGAAGCTGCCCGTGCCCGGGCCGAAGAAGCCGTCGTAGAAACCGATCACCAGGCCGATGGCGCAGGCCATCAGCGTCTGCGCGCGGCCCGCATAGCGCGGCGCATGGTGGCGGCCCATGTCCTTCTTGAGCAGCGTGTAGATCAGCACCAGCACCAGGATCACCGGCAGCAGCTTGCGCAGGAAATCCGAGGAAATGACCGTGACCGCCCAGGCGCCCGCAAACGAGCCGGCAAAGCTGATGGCGATGGCCGGGGTCAGTGCGGCCCAGGGAATGTCGACGCGGCGGCTGTACTTCCAGGCCGAGATGGCCGTGCCCCAGACGGATGCGCTCTTGTTGGTGCCCAGCAGCGTGGCTGGCGGTGCATGCGGAAACGCCGCGAAGATCGCCGGCACCAGGATCAGCCCGCCACCGCCCACGATTGCATCGATAAACCCGGCCAGCAGTGACGCCAGCGAAACAAAGAGCCATTCCATATGGACCGGGATTGTCGCACCGCCGCGGTGCCGGGCGGCGGGGGACGGCCAATAAAAAAGCGCCGGACTGGCCGGCGCTTTAGAAGGCATCTCACTGTATGCTTTTTGAAATTGGTCTATTTGTGTGTCGAGTCGTCTCCTCGGCCCCTCTTCGTCGCACCGAGGTGCACTTGAGTGGAGCGACTTTAACGCTTGCACCCCCATGGTGCATTGGGGGTTTCCCGAAGTACGTAGAAATTCGGCAGGGTTTCTTTGTGTCAGGCGTGTGACCGGCTGCCGTCCAGCGTTCAGGCCTCGGCAGGGACACGCGGCAATTCGGCGCTGGCCTGGCGCGCCCCCGAGGTCGCGACCGGGCCCTGGCCCTTGCGTATCCATTCGGCGACCTTCTCGGCCATCATCAGCGTCGGCGAGTTGGTGTTGCCGCTGGTGATGGTCGGCATCGCGCCCGCATCGACCACGCGCAGGCCGTCGATGCCGCGCACGCGCAACTGGCTGTCCAGCACTGCCAGCGGGTCGTCGGCGCGCCCCATTCGGGTCGTGCCCACGGGATGGAAGATGGTGGTGGCGATGTCGCCCGCCAGGCGCGCGAGCTCCTCGTCGGTCTGGAACTGCACGCCGGGCTTGAACTCCTCGGGCGCGTAGCGCGCCAGCGCCGGCTGGGCCACGATGCGCCGCGTGAGGCGCAGGCTGTCGGCGGCGACCTGGCGGTCCTCCTCGGTGCTGAGATAGTTGGGCGCGATGGCCGGGGCCTGGCGGAAATCCGCGCTGCGGATCTGCACCGTGCCGCGGCTTGTCGGGTTGAGGTTGCAGACGCTGGCGGTGAATGCCGGGAACGCATGCAGCGGCTCGCCGAACGCATCGAGCGACAGCGGCTGCACGTGGTATTCGAGGTTGGGGTGGGGCAGGTCGGGGCGGCTGCGCGTGAAGGCGCCGAGCTGCGAGGGCGCCATGCTCATCGGGCCCGTGCGCTTGAGCGCATATTCCATGCCGATGCGCGCCTTGCCCAGCAGGCTGGAGGCCAGCACGTTGAGCGTGGGCGCACCCTGCACCTTGAACACCGTGCGGATCTGCAGGTGGTCCTGCAGGTTGGCGCCCACGCCGGGCAGGTCCTGCACCACCGGGATGCCATGCCTTTGCAGCAGCGCCGCCGGGCCGATGCCCGACAGCTGCAGCAGCTGCGGCGAGTTGATCGCGCCCGCGCAGACCAGCACTTCGGCCGTGGCATGCACGGTCTCGATGCCGTCGCCGGTCGCCACCTCGACGCCGGTGCAGCGCCGGCGGCCGTCGGGCTGGGTCTCCACGATCAGTTTCGTGGCCTGGGCCATGGTCCACATCTCGAAGTTGGCACGGCCGTAGCAGGCCGGGCGCAGAAAGGCCTTGGCCGTGTTCCAGCGCCAGCCGGCCTTCTGGTTGACTTCGAAGTAGCCCACGCCCTCGTTGTCGCCGCCGTTGAAGTCGTCGCTGGCGGGAATGCCGGCTTGCTGCGCGGCCTGGGAAAACGCATCGAGGATGTCCCAGCGCAGGCGCTGCTTCTCGACGCGCCATTCGCCGGTGCTGCCCGTGGCCTTGTTGCCATGCAGGCCCTTGAAGCGCGCGTCGGCATTGCCGCCCGCGTCGAGCCGCCAGTGGTCCTCGTGGCGCATGAAGTTCGGCAGGCAGTTGTCCCAGCGCCAGGCCGTGTCGCCGGTGATGTCGGCCCACTGGTCGTAGTCGCGCGCCTGGCCGCGCATGTAGATCATGCCGTTGATGCTGCTGCACCCGCCCAGCGTCTTGCCGCGCGGATAGCGCAGGCTGCGGCCGTTGAGGCCGGCTTCGGCTTCGGTCTGGTAGAGCCAGTCGGTGCGCGGATTGCCAATGCAGTAGAGATAGCCGACAGGGATGTGGATCCAGTGGTAGTCGTCCTTGCGCCCGGCCTCGATCAGCAGCACGCGCTTGCTGCGGTCGGCGCTCAGCCGGTTGCACAGCAGCGCTCCGGCCGTGCCGCCGCCAATGATGATGTAGTCGAAAGTGGTGTCGCTCATGGTGCGGATCGCTGCGCGGCGGCGCGCGGGGTGATGGGTCTGGACCCATTGTGCGGACCGCTCGCTCGGCGGTCGATAGGGAAAGCGCGCGGGCGTGCGCCTGCGGGTTGGCATTTTTTGCGTGGCATCGCGGTCGCTTGCGCTAGAGTGCAGGACGAGGTCGCGTCCTGCGCGCAGCGGCCGGTCAACTATGCAAAACTGGATGCCGGCCCGAGCTTCGGGACCGGGTCGTTTCACGCCGCCACTGCCTTCATGCCGCCTTCCTCAAACCCTTCTGTCGTGCTGGATTCCGATGCCTCGGCCGGGGGCGCCTCAGTCGGCCACGCCTCGGCCGGACGCGCCCTCGCCCAGGGCGACTGGACGGCTGCGGGCTTTGGCGAACGCGCGCAGTGGCGCCGCCTGCAGCGCGAGCTGAACGCGGTCGGCAGCGGCGCCGCCTGGGACCTCACCGGTATCGGCCGCCTCGACTACGTCGGTGCGCAGGTGCTCTGGAACCACTGGGGCGGCCAGTGGCCGCAGCGCTGCGAGGTGGGCGCGGCGCAGCGCGAAATCCTCGATCGCGTCGCCGAGCTGAGCCAGGTGGAAAAGCCGCAGCCCACGCGCTGGCACCCGTTCGACCAGATCGACAGGTTCGGCGTGCTGGTGCTGGCCGGCTGCAGCCATCTCAAGGAACTGGTCGAGCTGATCGGCCAGCTGCTGCTGGATTTCGGGCGCCTGCTGCGCAAGCCGCAGCGCGGGCCCTGGCGCGATATCTCGGGCCATCTCTACAGCATGGGCGCGACGGCGCTGCCGATCACGGCACTGGTTGGATTCCTGATCGGCGTGGTGCTGGCCTTCCTGATGGCACTGCAGCTGCGCCAGTTCGGCGCCGAGTCGTTCATCGTCAACATCCTGGGCATTTCGCTGATCCGCGAACTCGGGCCGTTGCTCGCCGCGATCCTGGTGGCAGGCCGCACGGGCTCGGCCATCACGGCGCAGATCGGCGTGATGCGCGTCAACGAGGAACTCGATGCCATGCAGGTCATGGGCATCGCCCATGGCTTCCGGCTGGTGCTGCCGCGCGCGCTGGCGCTGGCGGTGGCCATGCCGCTGGTCGCGCTCTGGACCACGCTGGCCGCGCTGGCCGGCGGCATGCTGGCGGCCGACCTGACGATGGGCGTCACGCCCGCCTATTTCGCCCAGGCGCTGCCTTCGGCGGTCGAAGCGGCCAACCTCTGGATGGCGATGGGCAAGTCCATGGTGTTCGGCGTGCTGATCGCGCTGATCGGCTGCCACTGGGGGCTGCGCGTCGAACCCAATACCCAGAGCCTGGGGCAGGGCACCACGGCCTCGGTGGTGTCGGCCATCACCATGGTGATCATCGTGGATGCGATATTCGCCATTGTTTTCAAGGACGTAGGGATCTGACACGATGACAGCGGTTGATCTCTCGACTCCCCCCAAGGCGCCCGCGCCCGCGCCGCAGGAAGCGCCCGTGGTGCGCATCGAAGGCCTGTGGAGCGTATTTGGCGAAGGCGCTAAGGCCTTTGCCGTGCACCAGGACCTGGACCTGACGGTCGAACGCGGCGAGATGCTGTCCATCGTCGGCGGCTCGGGCACGGGCAAGACGGTGCTGCTGCGCCAGATGCTCGGGCTGCTCAAGCCGACCAAGGGCACGGTCGAAGTGCTGGGCCGGCCCGCTGCGCAGATGGGGCGCGAGGGCGCGGCCAGCCGCGTCGGCATGCTGTTCCAGCATGGCGCGCTGTTTTCGGCGTTCAACGTGCTGGACAACGTCGCGTTTGCGCTGCGCGAGCAGGGCACGCTGCCGCTCGACCTGGTGCACGACGCCGCCATGGTCAAGCTGCAGATGGTGGGCCTCAAGCCCGAGCATGCGACGCGCATGCCCGCCGATCTCTCGGGCGGCATGATCAAGCGCGCGGCGCTGGCGCGCGCGCTGATCATGGATCCGCCGCTGCTGCTGCTCGACGAGCCCACGGCCGGGCTCGATCCCACGAGTTCCGACGAATTCTGCGCGCTGCTGCGCGAACTGCACGCGGCGCTGGGACTGACGCTGGTCATGGTGACCCATGACCTCGACACGCTGTTTGCGCTGTCCTCGCGCGTGGCCGTGCTAGCCGAGAAGAAGGTGCTGGTCACCGGCACGCCGCGCGAGGTCGCGGCCTATGACCATCCCTTTATTGAAACCTTTTTCCGGGGAGAGCGCGGCCGCCGTGCCATGGCGCCCCTGAACAACGGCCCCGAGGCCGCGGGAGAAACCTGATGGAAAACAAGTCGCATGCAATGGCCGCGGGACTGTTCGTGGTGCTGGTGGCGGCCCTGCTGGCCGGCCTCGCGCTGTGGCTGACGCGCGACCACAACCAGTACCACCAGTACGAGATGACCACCAAGGACGGCATCGGCGGCCTGCAGCCCCAGGCCGCGGTGCGCTACAAGGGCGTGCCGGTGGGCAAGGTGGTCTACATCGGCTTCGATCCGCAGGCCAGCGGCAACGTGCTGATCCGCATTGCCGTGGACACCGGCGCGCCGATCTCCGCCACCACGTTTGCGGTGCTGGGCTACCAGGGCGTGACCGGCCTGGCCCATGTGCAGCTCGATGATGCGGTCGAACCCCCGCCGCCGCAGCCGCCGGGCGCGAGCGGCTTGCCGCGGCTGTGGCTCAAGTCCTCGCCGCTGAGCATGCTGGCCGACCAGGGCCCGGCGCTGCTGGGCCGTGTGGATGAGGTCACGCGCCGCCTCAACGACATGCTGGGCGACGAGAACCAGAAGCGCTTCAGCGAGATGCTGGAGAACATCTCGGGCGCAGCGGCGGGCGTGCGCGACCTGAGCACGGGCGTGCAGCACACGCTCACGCAGCGCATCGAGCCGGCATTGGCCGACTTCCCCGCGCTGACCGCCGATGCGCGCAAGGCGCTGCAGTCGCTGGACCAGGCTGGCAAGAACACCGCCGCAGTGGCGGCCGACCTGGGCCAGACGGTGCAGCGCATCAACGCCCCCGAGGGGCCGCTGGAGCAGATTGCGCAGGGCACCCAGTCGCTGGTGCGTGCGGCCGACGGCCTGGGCCGCACCACCTTGCCGCATGTGAGCCGCGCTGCCGACGACGTATCGCGCGCCGCGCGCCAGCTCGGCGCCGCCGCCGGCGGCTTCAGCGACAACCCGCAATCGGTGATCTACGGCAGCGGCCGTGCCGTGCCCGGCCCGGGCGAGCCCGGTTTTGCCGCTCCCACCACCCAGCCCTAGGAATTCGCCATGTCCACTTCTTCCACCCCGAACGCGCGCCGCCCGGCACTGTGGATGGCCGGCGCCGCCGCCTGCCTGTGGCTTGCCGGCTGTTCGGTGCTGCCGCGTCCTCCCGCGCAGCCCGTGCGCTACGACTTCGGCCCGGCGCCGGAGGTGGCGGCTGCAGCCGAGGCGCCACGGCCTGCCATTGCATTGGCCGAGATCGAGGCCCCGGGCCTGCGCGACTCGGAAACCGCGGTGCTCTACCGCCTGGCCTATGCCGAATCCCAGGTGGTGCGGCCCTACCAGCTGGCCCGCTGGACGCTGCCGCCGGCGCAACTGGTGCAGCAGCGCCTGAGCAGCGGTCTGGGCCGTACGCGCCCGGTGTTGCTGGGCGGCGATGGCACGGCCCAACCCAAGGTGCAGGGCCGCACGCCGGCCGTGCTCAAGATCGAGCTCGAGGAGTTCAGCCACATGTTCCGCTCCGCGCAGGACAGCGTCGGCTGGGTGCGCATGCGGGCCACGCTGATCGATCGCCAGGCGCAGGGCGATGTGCTGCTGGGCCAGACCACGCTGGTGGCGCAGCAGCCGGCCGCCACGGCGGATGCGGCCGGCGGCGTGCGGGCGCTGACCCAGGCCACCGACCAGACCATCGCGGCGCTCGAAGCCTGGCTGCGCCAGCTCGGCTATTGAGCCGGCATCTGCCTCTTTTCGCGTAGGATTTTTCCTGCGCGGTGTTGTCTCTTTTCCCCACGCCTGAAGCAAAGTGCTTCTCCTAAAGTGCACCCCAGTGTTTTAATACTATCGAAATTATAAATTCGATTGTAAAAACTAATGATGTGCCAATCGGGGGCGCTGCGGCGCATGCCTGCCCAGGCGCATGGTGTGAAAAAAGGGAATCAACGATGCAAACCTTGCGCAAAATGCAGGCACTCCTGGGTGCCTGCACCATCCTCTCTGCATTCGTCTTGGGCAGCCTGGCGCTGGGCTCGGCAGCCTCCGAGCAAATGGCCGCCAAACGGCACATCTCGATGCAGTTCCGGGAAAACATGCTCAAGTGCGAGCATCTGCGCGGCGCTGCCGAGCAAGCCTGCGAACGCCAGGCCCATGGCTGGGCAGAAGTCGCCAAGGCCGAACTCGAGTCGCAGCGCAGGGGCGCGCGGCAGGCGCGGCAGGCCCAGGAAGACCGCATGCCGGCGCAACTGAAGGTGGCGCAGGCGCGTTGCAATGCGCTCCCCGGCCGGGTCAGGGGCCGCTGCGCGGATGGCGCGGCGCGCAGGGGTTAGGCCGGTCCCGCCAGTACCGGAAAGATCTTGATCAACCCGCCGGCCATGACCTCGATGGCAAGCGCCGCCAGGATCAGTCCCATCAGCCGGGTCATCACGTTGATGCCGGTCCTGCCCAGTGCCCTGCCGATCGGCTGCGCCAGCGAAAAGCACAGCGCCGTCGCCAGGGCCACCACCACGCCGTAGCCGACGAGTGCCAGATGCTGCCAGATGTCGCGTGCCTGGTCGGCATAGATCACCACCGTGGACATGGCCGCCGGGCCGGTCAGCAGCGGGATGGTCAGCGGCACGACGGCGATGCTGTGTCCCGTGGCGGCCTTCTCCGCGCCGGCGGCCAGCGTGGCTTCGTTCGGGCGATCCTCGGCGGGGCGGGCGTTGAGCATGTTCATCGCGCTGATGAGCAGCAGCAGGCCGCCGCCGACCTGGAAGCTCTGCAGCGAGATGTTGAAGAAGTCCAGCACCTGCAGGCCCAGCAGCGCGCAGGCCGAGATCACACAGAAGGCGCTGAAGGCCGCGGTACGTATCGTGCTGCGCCGCTGGGCCGGGCTGAAGCCCTCGGTGTAATGGATGAAGAACGGGATGATGGCCAGCGGATTGACGATCGCCACCAGCGTGATCAGGGGCTTGAGGTCCATCAGCGCTCACCTGCGCGCCGCTGGCAGGGGCCGAGCCGAAGAAGCGCTTGGTATGTCATGCGGTCTCCTGTAAGAATGCACGTGGGATCGCGCATCGCTGCGCCATTACAGCACTTGCGGCGCTTCGGCGCAGCCTGCGTCGACGTCAACCAACAGCAAAGGGAAGACAGCATGGGAAGTTTCGTGAATTTGACCTCGGCCGATGGTTTCAGCGCGCCCGCGTGGGTGGCGGTGCCCGAGGGTCCGGTGCGCGGCGCCATCGTGGTGCTGCAGGAGATCTTCGGCGTCAATGCGCACATTCAGGCCGTGGCCGAGCGCTTTGCGGCGCGCGGCTACATCTCGGTCGCGCCTTCGCTGTTCGCGCGCGTCCAGCCCAATGTGGACCTGGGATACGCGCAGGCAGACATGGAGCGCGGCATGGCGCTCAAGTCCGCGACCGAAGCCCTGCCCGCGCCGGGTGCGATGGCCGAAGTGCAGGCGGCCATTGCGCATGCCGCGGCCATCAGCGGCGGCAAGGTCGGCATCGTCGGCTTCTGCTGGGGCGGCCTGATGACCTGGCGCGCAGCCTGCACCCAGCCCGGCCTGTCCGCGGCCGTGTGCTACTACGGTGGCGGAATGACGACCCCGGCCGAGTCCGCGCGCGTGCCGCAATGCCCGGTGCTCGCGCACTTCGCGCGCCAGGACCACTGGATTCCGGTCGATGCGGTCCAGGCCTTTGGCCGCGCCCATCCCGAAGTCGAAATCCATCTCTACGATGCCGACCACGGTTTCAATTGCGACCACCGCGGCGCGTATGACGAAGCCAGCGCACTGCAGGCCCGCGACCGCACGCTGGCGTTCTTCGACAAGCACCTGGCTTAGGACGCGCGCTCCAGCCGGTCGATGTAGCGCTTGCGCCAGAAATAGGAGATCAGCACCACGCTCACCACGCCCATGCCCGCCATGGCCCACCAGAAGCCATCCTGTTTGTGGACCAGCGGAATGAACTCGAAGTTCATGCCGAACACCGCGGCAATCAGGTTCAGCGGCAGGAACACGGCGGTGATCGTGGTCAGCGTGCGCATGATGTCGTTGGCGCGGTTGCTCTGCAGCGAGAAATGCATCTGCACCGCGGTCTCGGCGCTTTGCTCGAGGCGGCGCACATGGTGGACGACGCGCTCGATGTGCTCGAGCACGTCGCGCGAGCGCACCTTGAGCAGCTCGCGTTCGCGCTGCGCCTGGGGCTGCGCCTCCAGCGGCCAGGCATCGAGCGCCTCGATCCACTCCTGGATCGCAGCGCGCTGGTCTTCGCAGATCTCATCGAGCTGGTGCAGCGCCAGCCGGGCGTCCAGGATGGCGCTCCAGTTGGAAATGCGCGCCTTGGGTTCGAGCAGCGCCGACTGCCAGTGGTCGAGCTGGCGCGTGAGCTCGCGGCGCAGTTCCAGATAGCCGTCGACCATATGGTTGACCATCCGCAGCATCAGGTCGGCCGGGCTGTTCGTGCGTTTGGCCGGGCCGCCGCGCGCGTCGATGGGCTGCTCCGCCAGCAGCCGCTGCACGAAGTAGTCGCGCACCGGGCAGTTCTCGGGGTGCACGGTCAGCAGCAGCCGGTCGAAGACCACCAT
The DNA here is from genome assembly GCF_013363755.1 of Comamonas antarctica. NCBI lineage: Bacteria > Pseudomonadati > Pseudomonadota > Betaproteobacteria > Burkholderiales > Comamonadaceae > Comamonas > Comamonas antarctica. Next base: position 3,884,550 of record NZ_CP054840.1, on the reverse strand, counting down.
GCCCACGGGCCGCGTGACGATGCGCGTGAGCACCGGTGCGCCATGCTGCGGCGGCGGTGGCGGTGCATCGCCACTGTCCGCGGATGCCAGGCGCTGGAACACCAGCAGGTCGTACTGCGACGTCGCGTCGTAGTTGGACGGCAACTGGGCGTTGAGCAGGTCGGACACGTGCAGGTCGACCAGCGCCCCGCCGCATTGCCGGTGCAGCAGGGCCTGCAGCGCCGGCAGCTCGGCCGCGAACTCGGCCCGCGTGCACGAAACCCAATAGAAGCCGGTCGCCGCGGGCGGCGCCAGCGGCAGTTCCTCGCCCAGGTCCTGGGCCGGGCCGGTGGCGGCAATGTGGAGGGAGCGCATGAGGTCTCAATCTATTTGGGCCAGGCGTAGCCACGCCCGGGCGTCGGTGATCGATAACACCAGCGCCGTTCACAATCTGCGAAACCGGCGTGGCCCAGGCGCGGGACACCGAGCAAGGGCCGCCCCGCAGCGATGGTGTCGTCCCTAGCCGGGCGCCCCCCTCCACCGAAGGTTGAGAGGGGGAAGCCGCGAAGCGGCTCAGGGGGTGCATTTCAATTTTCGTGCGGCGTCGATGGCGAAATAGGTCAAGACGCCATCGGCACCGGCGCGCTTGAAAGCCAGCAGGCTTTCCATCATGACCGCATCGTGGTCCAGCCAGCCGTTGGCGGCCGCGGCCTTGATCATCGCGTATTCGCCCGAGACCTGGTAGGCAAAGGTCGGCACCTTGAACTCGTCCTTGACGCGGCGCACGATGTCCAGATACGGCATGCCGGGCTTGACCATGACCATGTCGGCGCCTTCGGCCAGGTCGAGCGCGACTTCGCGCAGTGCCTCGTCGCTGTTGCCCGGGTCCATCTGGTAGACGTTCTTGTCGGCCTTGCCCAGCGCGCCGCGCGTGCCCACGGCATCGCGGAACGGGCCGTAGAACGCGCTCGCGTACTTGGCGCTGTAGGCCATGATGCGGGTGTAGATCTGGCCGTGGCTTTCGAGCGCCTCGCGGACGGCGCCGATGCGCCCGTCCATCATGTCGCTGGGGGCGACGATGTCCACGCCGGCTTCGGCGTGGGTCAGCGCCTGCCCGACGAGGATCTCGACGGTCTCGTCGTTGAGGATGTAGCCGGAGGCATCGAGCACGCCGTCCTGGCCGTGGCTGGTATAGGGGTCGAGCGCGACATCGGTCATGACGCCCAGCTCAGGGAATTCCTGCTTCAGGGCGCGCACCACGCGCGGGATCAGGCCGTCAGGGTTGAGCGCTTCCTTGCCGTCGGGCGTCTTGAGCCCGGCGTCGATGGCTGGAAACAGCGCCAGCACCGGGATCTCGAGCTTCACGCATTCCTCGGCCACGGGCAGCAGCAGGTCCAGGCTCAGGCGGTCGACGCCGGGCATCGACGCCACGCTCTCGCGCCGCTGCATCCCCTCGTGCACAAACACCGGATAGATCAGGTCATGGGCCGTGACCGCGTTCTCGCGCACCAGGTTGCGGGTGAACGGATCGCGGCGCAGTCGGCGCGGGCGGTTGTGGGGAAAGGGGGTGGGGCTGGAAAGATGCATGGAGAAATTTTGCCCCATTCGACATGCCGCAGGGAGCGGGTGCAGCAAAACCTGCGGCGCCGGGCTGGAGAAGGCCGCCGCGCCCTGGTTTTGCCCCCCTGCGCCACTGCGGCACGGGTCGCACCCGTACACTGGCAGCATGCTATGGGTCAAAGCTTTTCATATCGTGTTCGTGGCGAGCTGGTTCGCCGGACTTTTCTATCTGCCGCGCATCTTCGTCAACCTGGCCATGGTCACGCCCGGCTCGGTCGCCGAGCGCGAGCGCCTGATCCTGATGGCGCGCAAGCTGCTGCGCTTCACCACGCTGCTGGCCGTGCCGGCGCTGCTGCTGGGCCTGTGGCTGTGGCAGGGCTATGGCATCGGCCGTGGTCCGGGCAATGGCTGGATGCATGCCAAGCTGCTGGTCGTGCTGCTGGCCGTGGGCTACCACCATGCGTGCGCGCGCCTGCTGCGCAAGTTCATCGATGACGTGAACCAGCGCAGCCACCGCTGGTACCGCTGGTTCAACGAAGTGCCCGTGCTGCTGCTGGCGGCTGCCGTGGTGCTGGTGGTCGTCAAGCCCTTCTGAGGCAGGCAGGGAGCTGCGGCGCAGTGCACAAGACTTCCGCCTGGCCACTCGCGCTGGTCTATTCGGCGCTGATCGTCTTTGCGAGCCTGTTTCCCTTTGCCGGCTGGCGCGCGCAGGGCATCAACCCCTGGGTATTCCTGTCGGCCAGGATTCCTCCGCCGTACTGGACCTGGTTCGACGTCAACATCAACATCGTTGGCTATGGGCCGCTGGGTTTCCTGTTGGCGCTGGCATTGCTGCGCTCCGATGCGCCGCGCGCCGCGGTGCCGGTGGCGGCGCTGGCCGGCACGCTGCTGTCGGCGGCCATGGAGTTCCTGCAGATCTACCTGCCGCGGCGCGTGCCGTCGAACATGGACCTGGCGCTCAACGCCGCCGGCACGCTGCTCGGCGCCCTGCTGGCGCTGCTGCTCGAGCGCCTGGGCGCGATCGACCGCTGGAGCCTGTTTCGCGCGCGCTGGTTCACCGGGCAGGCCCGCGGCGCGATCGTGCTGCTGGTGCTGTGGCCGGTGGCGCTGCTGGTGCCTGCGGCCGTGCCATTCAGCCTGGGCCAGGTGTTCGAGCGGCTGGAGTTGGCGTTGATCGACATGCTCGAAGACACGCCGTTCCTCGAATGGCTGCCGATGCGCGATGCGCCGCTGGTGCCGCTGTCGCCGGGCGGCGAAATGCTGTGCGAGGTGCTGGGCCTGCTCGCGCCCTGCCTGCTGGCCTATTGCGTGGTGCCGAACATGGGGCGCCGCGCCGTGCTGGCGGCGCTCGGGGTCGGCCTGGGCATTGCCGCCACCGCACTGTCGGCAGCCCTGAGCTATGGCCCGGTGCATGCCTGGGAATGGCTGGGCCTGCCCGCGCACCTGGCCATCTGGGTCGCGATGGCGCTGGCCGCGGCTTTCATCGCGCTGCCGGGCCGGGCCTGCGCAGCAGTGCTGATGCTGGTGCTGATGCTGCAACTGAGCCTGCTCAACCAGGCGCCGACCAGCGCCTACTTCGCGCAGACGCTGCAGACCTGGGAGCAAGGGCGTTTCATCCGCTTCTACGGCCTGGGCCAGTGGCTGGGCTGGCTCTGGCCCTATGCCACGCTGCTCTATGTGCTGCTGCGGGTTTCGCGCCGCGGTTCCCACTCCTAGGCGGCCCCCCTAGAATGATCCCCATGAGCGACAACACTTCCCCCACCAAAGGCTACTACGAGCGCCACATCTTTTTCTGCCTGAACGAGCGTCCAGGAGGAGAGGACTGCTGCGCTTTGCATGGCGCCAAGGCCGGTTTCGACCGCTGCAAGTCGCAGGTCAAGGCCGCGGGCCTGGCAGGCCCGGGCAAGGTGCGCGTCAACAAGGCTGGCTGCCTGGACCGCTGCGCGGCCGGTCCGGTGGCCGTGGTCTATCCCGAGGGCACCTGGTACACCTTCATCGACAACGAAGACATCGATGAAATCGTCGAATCGCACCTGAAGAACGGGCAGATCGTCGAGCGCCTGCTCACGCCGCCGGAACTCGGCCGCTGAAAAGCACTCCATCCCACGAGCAATGTCTCCCAGGCGCAGCACCGGCACCGGTGCGCGCCGCTTTCCTGGAATCCGAACGTGAATGCACAGACTGAACGCCTGACCCTGACCGGCGCCGCCGGCGCCATCGAGGCGTTGCGCGACGCGGCCCATCTGTCCGAAGGCCAGGCGCCGCGCGGCGTGGCGGTCATCGCCCATCCCCATCCGCTGTTTGGCGGCAGCATGGACAACAAGGTCGTGCAGACCCTGGCGCGTGCCTTTGTGCAAAGCGGCTTCACCGCCGTGCGCTTCAACTTCCGCGGCGTGGGCGCCAGCGCCGGCACGCATGACGCGGGGCAGGGCGAGCTGCAGGATCTGCTTGAAGTGGTGCGCCAGGTCGCTCCCGAGGGCCCGATTGCGCTGGCCGGCTTTTCCTTTGGCGCCTTCGTCACCAGCCACGCGCTGGCCCAGCTCTGGCCCGAGGGCCGCGTCGAGCGCGCCGTGCTGGTCGGCACGGCCACCAGCCGCTTCAGCGTCGCGCCGGTTCCGGCCGATGCCCAGCAGCGCACGCTGGTGATCCATGGCGAGGCCGACGACACCGTCGAGCTGGCCTCGGTCATGGATTGGGCGCGGCCGCAGATACTCCCTGTCACAGTTGTTCCGGGAGGCGGCCATTTCTTTCACGGACAATTGCCGCTGCTCAAGAGCCTGGTGGTGCGCCACCTGTTGCCCGGGCTGTGACGCCCGAGGCAGGCGGCCGCAGCCGCCCGCCGTGTTTCGCCGCCCGCCGCTGCGCGGGCGTTTTTTCAGACCATTCCCGAGCTTCAAATGACCCCGATTTCCTACACCCTGCGTGTTCTTGCCGTCACCGCGGCGGTGGCCCCCGTGTTGGCGCTGGCCCAGGTGAGCCTGCCCCAGCCACCCGAAATCGCCGCGCGCAACTACCTGCTGGTGGACGTGACGGCCAACCAGGTGCTCGGCGCCAAGGACATCGATGCGCCCATCGAGCAGGCCTCGCTGACCAAGCTGATGACCGGCTACCTGGTGTTCGACGCGCTGCGTGCCAAGAAGATCACGCTCGAGCAGCGATTCCCGGTCAGCGAACGCGCCTGGAAGATGCCCGGCTCGCGCATGTTCATCGACCCCAAGATGCAGGTGCCCGTCGACGACCTGATCAAGGGCATGATCGTCCAGTCCGGCAATGACGCGACCGTCGCGCTCGCCGAAGGCGTGGGCGGTTCGGTCGAGAATTTCGTGCGCCTGATGAACGAACAGGCCAAGGCCCTGGGCATGAAGGGCACGAGCTACAAGAATCCTGAAGGCCTGACCGAACCCGGCCACCTGACCACGGCACGCGACCTGTCCATCCTGGCCCAGCGCCTGATGCAGGAATTCCCCGAGTACATGCACTACTACTCGACCAAGCAGTACCACTACGAAGGCACGCCGGCGTCGAACGGAACGAACCGCAACACCCTGCTGTTCCGCGATCCCACCGTCGACGGCCTGAAGACCGGCCACACGGCGGCTGCCGGCTACTGCCTGGTCTCGACCTCCAAACGCACCATGCCCCAGGTCGGCGAACGCCGCCTGCTGTCCATCGTGCTGGGAGCATCGAGCGCCAACTCGCGCGCCACCGAAAGCCAGAAGCTGCTGAACTGGGGCTACACGGCATTCGACTCGGTCAAGCTGTTCGACGCGGGCCAGCCCGTGGCCACGCCCGAGGTCTGGAAGGGCCAGGCCAGCACCATCCAGATCGGCCAGGCCAAGCCCATCGTCGTCACCGTGCCCGCCGGCTCGGGCGGCAAGCTCAAGACCGAAGTCGTGCGCCAGGACCCGCTGATAGCCCCGTTCACCAAGGGCCAGCCCATGGGCACGCTCAAGGTCACGCTGGACGACAAGACCGTGGCTGAAGTGCCACTGGTCGCGCTCGAAGCAGTGGAACAAGCAGGCTTCTTCGGCCGCCTGTGGGACTCGATCCGCCTCTGGATAAAGTAACGGGCCCCCAGGCTCCCCCACTGATAAGCCGCTCGCCCTGAGGCTGTCGAAGGGTGCCCCTCCATTGGGGGCAAAGCCCCCACCGCGTTTTGCCTTGGGCGGGGCCGGCCATCCGGCGGCCCGGCGGCAAAACCTGGCCCCCACGCTTCCTCGTCAGACATCCGCTCACCCTGAGCCTGTCGAAGGGTGCCCCCCAAGGCCCGAAGGGCACGCTTGCATTGAAGCCTCTTGGCTGCTACAGTTGAGGGCTTTTCGGAAATTCCGAAGGGATTCACGTTTTCGTTTTTTACGTTTAGGGACGTATACATGCCAACCATTAACCAGCTCGTTCGTCAGGGGCGCTCGGTCGAAACGATCAAGTCCAAGAGCCCTGCGATGGAAAACTCTCCCCAGCGCCGCGGCGTGTGCACCCGTGTGTACACCACGACGCCCAAGAAGCCTAACTCCGCTCTGCGTAAGGTCGCCAAGGTGCGCCTGACCAACGGTTTCGAGGTCATCTCCTACATCGGCGGTGAAGGCCACAACCTGCAGGAACACAGCGTCGTGCTGGTTCGCGGCGGTCGTGTCAAGGACTTGCCCGGTGTGCGTTACCACATCGTCCGCGGTTCGCTGGATCTGCAAGGCGTCAAGGATCGCAAGCAGTCGCGCTCCAAGTACGGTGCCAAGCGTCCCAAGAAGGCCTAAGCCTTTCTGTAGACAGATTTTCGGTGTTTGAGCTGCCAGGCAGGCAGTGCAAACGTAGTGACCCCAAGCGCAAATGTCTTGCGTGGGTCGAGTAAGTGGGAGTCCTGTTGGGCCCCGCGGTGTCTGGAAAGACGCCAACTGAAGCAAAGATAGAGGTAAAAAATGCCACGTCGTCGCGAAGTCCCCAAACGTGAAATTCTGCCGGATCCCAAGTTCGGCAACGTCGAGCTGTCCAAATTCATGAACGTGATCATGGAAGGCGGCAAGAAGGCAGTTGCAGAGCGCATCATTTACGGCGCCCTGGAACTGATCCAGAAGAAGCACCCCGACAAAGACGCTCTGGAAGCGTTCGTGGTTGCCATCAACAATGTGAAGCCCATGGTGGAAGTCAAGTCCCGCCGCGTGGGTGGTGCAAACTACCAGGTGCCTGTTGAAGTGCGTCCTGTCCGTCGCCTGGCCCTGTCCATGCGCTGGATCAAGGAAGCTGCTCGCAAGCGCGGTGAAAAGTCCATGGCCCAGCGCCTGGCCAACGAGCTGCTCGAAGCGACCGAAGGTCGTGGCGGCGCGATGAAGAAGCGTGACGAAGTGCACCGCATGGCAGAAGCCAACAAGGCGTTCAGCCACTTCCGCTTCTAAATCGGCGTCAGCCTTTTTCGACCAAGGCCGCTCGCAAGTTTTTGCCTGCGGCCTTGTCTCGATTCAGAGTGGCCCCATCTATATCTGCTGCCCACAGTCTCCGGTCGGCAGACCCTCTCCAGACGATCAATTAAGGATCCACCATGGCTCGCAAGACCCCCATTGAGCGCTACCGCAATATCGGTATTTCCGCTCACATCGACGCCGGTAAAACCACCACCACCGAGCGTATCCTGTTCTATACCGGCGTGAACCACAAGCTGGGCGAAGTGCACGATGGCGCTGCCACCATGGACTGGATGGAGCAGGAACAAGAGCGCGGCATCACGATCACCTCCGCTGCCACGACCTGCTTCTGGTCGGGCATGGACCGTTCGTTCCCCGAGCACCGTTTCAACATCATCGACACCCCCGGCCACGTCGACTTCACGATTGAAGTCGAGCGTTCGATGCGCGTGCTCGACGGCGCCTGCATGGTCTACTGCGCCGTGGGTGGCGTGCAGCCCCAGTCGGAAACCGTGTGGCGCCAAGCCAACAAGTACCGCGTGCCCCGTCTGGCGTTCGTGAACAAGATGGACCGTACCGGTGCCAACTTCTTCAAGGTCGTGGACCAGATGAAGCTGCGCCTGAAGGCCAACCCCGTGCCAATCGTCGTGCCCATCGGTGCCGAAGACGGCTTCGAAGGCGTGGTCGACCTGGTCAAGATGAAGGCCATCTTCTGGGACGAAAAGTCGCAGGGCATGAAGTTCGAATACCGCGACATCCCCGCCGACCTGGTCGACGTGGCCAACGAGTGGCGCGAGAAGATGGTCGAAGCCGCGGCTGAAGCCAGCGAAGAGCTGATGAACAAGTACCTCGAAGAGGGTTCGCTCTCGGAAGAGGAAATCATGGACGGCCTGCGTACGCGTACGCTGGCTGTGGAAATCCAGCCCATGCTGTGCGGCTCGGCCTTCAAGAACAAGGGCGTGCAGCGCATGCTGGACGCCGTGATCCAGTTCCTGCCGGCTCCCGTGGAAGTGCCTGCGATCGAAGGTACCGACCCCGAAGACGAAGAGAAGAAGCTGACGCGCAAGGCCGACGACAACGAGAAGTTCTCGGCGCTGGCATTCAAGCTGATGACCGACCCCTTCGTTGGTCAGCTGACCTTCGTGCGTGTGTACTCGGGCGTGCTGTCCAAGGGCGACACCGTGCTGAACGCGGTCAAGGGCAAGAAGGAACGTATCGGCCGTATCGTGCAGATGCACGCCAACGAACGCCTGGAAGTCGAAGAAATTCGCGCCGGTGACATCGCTGCCTGCGTGGGCCTGAAGGACGTGACGACCGGCGAAACGCTGGCCGACGTCAACGACCCGATCATCCTGGAACGCATGGTCTTCCCCGAGCCCGTGATTGCCCAGGCCGTCGAGCCCAAGAGCAAGGCCGACCAGGAAAAGATGGGTATCGCCCTGTCGCGCCTGGCTGCCGAGGATCCGTCGTTCCGCGTGCGTTCCGACGAAGAATCGGGCCAGACCATCATCGCCGGTATGGGCGAGCTGCACCTGGAAATCATCGTCGACCGCATGAAGCGTGAATTCGGCGTGGAAGCCAACGTCGGCAAGCCCCAGGTGGCCTACCGCGAAACCATCCGCAAGACCGTCGAAGAAGCCGAAGGCAAGTTCGTGCGTCAGTCGGGCGGTAAGGGTCAGTACGGCCACGTGGTGCTGAAGATCGAACCCAACGAAGCCGGCAAGGGCATCGAGTTCGTCGACGCGATCAAGGGCGGTGTGGTTCCTCGCGAATTCATCCCCGCGGTCGAAAAGGGTATCAACGAAGCCGTCACGCAAGGCGTGCTGGCCGGCTACCCCGTGGTTGACGTCAAGGTCACGCTGCACTTCGGTTCGTACCACGATGTGGACTCGAACGAACTGGCGTTCAAGATGGCTGCCATCTTCGGTTTCAAGGAAGGTTGCCGCAAGGCCAACCCCGTGATCCTGGAGCCCATGATGTCCGTGGAAGTGGAAACTCCCGAAGACTACGCCGGTACCGTGATGGGCGATCTGTCCTCGCGTCGCGGCATGGTCCAGGGCATGGACGACATGGTCGGTGGCGGCAAGGCCATCCGTGCCGAAGTTCCGCTGTCGGAAATGTTCGGTTACGCCACGTCGCTGCGTTCGGCAACGCAAGGCCGCGCCACGTACACGATGGAATTCAAGCACTACGCTGAAGCCCCTCGTAACGTGTCGGAAGCCATCATGGCCGCCCGCGCGAAGTAAAATATCGGTCTTTGCCAGACGGCTGCCTTTCGGGGCAGCCGTTTTGGCGTGCCAGGTCTGCGATGGAGTGCCCCCCTGTTTCCTGTGCGGGGGGATTCAGCAACTCGATGCAGACGTTAAACCATCACACAGGTTTTGCTCTTTTGGAGAAATCTCATGGCAAAAGGTAAGTTTGAACGCACCAAGCCCCACGTCAACGTGGGCACCATCGGTCACGTCGACCACGGCAAGACGACCCTGACGGCTGCCATCGCTACCGTCCTGTCGGCCAAGTTCGGCGGCGAAGCCAAGAAGTACGACGAAATCGACAAGGCGCCTGAAGAAAAGGCCCGCGGTATCACCATCAATACCTCGCACGTCGAATACGAAACCGAATCGCGCCACTACGCGCACGTCGACTGCCCCGGCCACGCTGACTATGTGAAGAACATGATCACCGGCGCCGCCCAGATGGACGGTGCGATCCTGGTTTGCTCGGCCGCCGACGGCCCGATGCCCCAGACCCGCGAGCACATCCTGCTGGCTCGCCAAGTGGGCGTTCCCTACATCATCGTGTTCCTGAACAAGTGCGACATGGTGGACGACGAAGAGCTGCTGGAACTGGTGGAAATGGAAGTCCGCGAACTGCTGGACAAGTACAGCTTCCCCGGCGACGACACCCCCATCATCCGTGGTTCGGCCAAGCTGGCTCTGGAAGGCGACAAGGGTCCCCTGGGCGAGCAAGCCATCATGGGTCTGGCTGAAGCCCTGGACACCTACATCCCCACGCCCGAGCGCGCTGTGGACGGTGCCTTCCTGATGCCTGTGGAAGACGTGTTCTCGATCTCCGGTCGTGGCACCGTGGTGACGGGCCGTATCGAGCGCGGCATCATCAAGGTCGGCGAAGAAATCGAAGTCGTCGGTATCCGCGACACGCAAAAGACCACCTGCACCGGCGTGGAAATGTTCCGCAAGCTGCTGGACCAGGGCCAAGCTGGCGACAACGTCGGCCTGCTGCTGCGCGGCACCAAGCGTGAAGACGTGGAACGCGGCCAAGTGCTGTGCAAGCCCGGTTCGATCAAGCCCCACACCCACTTCACCGCTGAAGTGTATGTGCTGAGCAAGGACGAAGGCGGCCGCCACACTCCTTTCTTCAACAACTACCGTCCCCAGTTCTACTTCCGTACCACGGACGTGACCGGTGCGATCGAGCTGCCTGAAGACAAGGAAATGGTCATGCCTGGCGACAACGTGTCGATCACCGTCAAGCTGATCGCTCCCATCGCCATGGAAGAAGGTCTGCGTTTCGCCATCCGTGAAGGCGGCCGTACCGTCGGCGCCGGCGTGGTTGCAAAGATCCTGGCTTAATTCTTGGCCCTACTAGGAATTAACCATGTCCAAGCAAAAAATCCGCATCCGCCTGAAGGCGTTTGACTACAAGCTGATCGACCAGTCGGCCGCTGAGATCGTTGACACCGCCAAGCGCACCGGCGCGATCGTCAAGGGCCCCGTGCCCCTGCCGACCCGCATGAAGCGTTTCGACATCCTGCGTTCGCCGCACGTCAACAAGACCAGCCGCGACCAGCTCGAAATCCGTACCCACCAGCGTCTGATGGACATCGTGGACCCGACGGACAAGACCGTTGACGCGCTGATGAAGCTGGATCTGCCAGCTGGCGTGGACGTCGAAATCAAGCTGCAATAAGTTCCTGACAAGGCTCTTCCCGGAGCCTTTCAAGGTCTTGATCTAACGCGAACTTGCTTGAAAAAGCGGTTCGCGTTAGAATTTGGGGCTCCGCCTTTTTTGGGCGGAGTTTTATTAACCTTCTTTCGTGCGCATTTCCGTGAGGAAGCAGGCGCAACGCTGGGCCAATTGCAGTTACAGCGGCGAAAGTTTTGGAGCAAACAAATGAGTCTGAGCAACTCCCTGGGGTTGCTGGGTCGCAAGGTGGGCATGATGCGTCTGTTCACCGATGACGGGGACGCAGTGCCCGTCACGGTGGTGGATGTGTCCAACAACCGTGTGACTCAGGTCAAAACCCAAGAGAACGATGGCTACGTGGCCCTGCAGGTCACGTTCGGTTCGCGCCGCGCTTCGCGCGTGACCAAGCCCCAAGCCGGCCACCTTGCCAAGGCAGGTGTCGAAGCCGGTGAAGTGACCCGTGAATTCCAAGTGACGGCCGAAGTTGCCGGCAAGTACGCCGCTGGCGCTACGCTGCCTGTCGCCGAGCTGTTCGCTGTGGGCCAGAAGGTGGACGTGCAGGGCACTTCCATCGGTAAGGGCTTCGCGGGCACGATCAAGCGTCACAACTTCAGCTCGCAACGCGCGTCGCACGGTAACAGCCGTTCGCACAATGTTCCTGGTTCCATCTCGATGGCACAGGATCCAGGCCGCGTGTTCCCCGGCAAGAAGATGACTGGCCACATGGGCGACGTCACCGTGACCACCCAAAACCTCGACGTGATTCGTATCGACGAAGCACGCCAACTGCTCTTGATCAAGGGCGCTGTTCCGGGCTCCAAGGGTGGCTTCGTGACGGTGCGTCCCGCAGTCAAGGCTAAATCTTCCCAAGGAGCGAACTAATGCAGCTCGAACTCCTGAATGAACAAGGCCAGGCCGCATCGAAGATCGATGCCCCCGAAACCGTGTTCGGTCGTGAATTCAACGAAGACCTGATCCACCAACTGGTCGTCGCCTACCGTGCCAACGCACGTCAAGGCACGCGCGCCCAGAAGGATCGCGAGCAAGTCCGTCACACGACGGCCAAGCCGTTCAAGCAAAAGGGTACGGGCCGCGCTCGTGCCGGTATGTCCTCCTCGCCTCTGTGGCGTGGCGGCGGCCGCATCTTCCCGAATCTGCCTGAAGAAAACTTCACGCAGAAGATCAACAAGAAGATGTACCGCGCTGGCATGGCTTCCATCCTGTCGCAACTCGCCCGCGAAGGCCGCCTGGCCGTGGTCGACTCGCTGACGCTGGATACTCCCAAGACCAAGGTGCTGGCCGACAAGTTCAAGGCCATGAACCTGGCCGAGTCGGTGATGGTGATCGCTGACGAAGTGGACGAAAACCTGTACCTGGCTTCCCGCAACCTGAAGAACGTGTTCGTTGTCGAACCACGTTATGCCGACCCCGTGTCGCTGGTGCATTACAAGAAAGTGCTCGTCACCAAGGGCGCGATCGACAAACTCAAGGAGATGTTCGCATGAGCACGCTCAAGTTTGACGAAGGTCGTCTGATGCAAGTGCTGGTCGCTCCCATCGTGTCCGAAAAGGCCACCATGGTTGCCGAGAAGGCCAACGTCGTGACGTTCAAGGTGTTGCAGAACGCTACCAAGCCCGAAATCAAGGCCGCTGTGGAATTGATGTTCAAGGTTGAAGTGTCGAAGATCTCTGTGCTGAACACCAAGGGCAAGGCCAAGCGCTTTGGCAAGACCATGGGCCGCCGCGACAACGTTCGCAAGGCTTATGTCATGCTCAAGCCCGGTCAAGAGCTGAATCTGTCTGGGGAGGCCGCGTAATGGCAGTCATCAAACTCAAGCCGACGACGCCTGGTCAACGCGGTGCGGTCAAGGTCACGCGCGATCACCTGTACAAGGGTGACGCTTACGCGCCTTTGCTCGAGCCTCAGTTCCAGAAGGCTGGTCGTAACAACAACGGCCACATCACCACCCGTCACAAGGGCGGTGGTCACAAGCATCACTACCGCGTGGTGGACTTCCGTCGCAACAAGGACGGCATCCCCGCAAAGGTCGAGCGCATCGAATACGATCCCAACCGTACGGCCCACATCGCCCTGGTGTGCTATGCCGACGGCGAACGTCGCTACATCATTGCTCCTCGCAACCTGGAAGTCGGCGCGACCATCGTCAGCGGTTCGGAAGCCCCGATCCGCGTCGGTAACACCCTGCCTATCCGCAACATCCCCGTGGGCTCGACCATTCACTGCATCGAACTGCAAGTGGGCGGCGGTGCACAGATCGCGCGTTCCGCAGGTACCTCCGCCACGTTGCTGGCCCGTGAAGGCGTCTACGCTCAAGTGCGTATGCGTTCGGGCGAAGTGCGCAAGATTCACATCGAGTGCCGCGCAACCCTGGGCGAAGTCGCCAACGAAGAGCATAGCCTGCGCCGTCTGGGCAAGGCCGGTGTGAAGCGCTGGATGGGTATCCGCCCGACCGTTCGCGGTGTGGTGATGAACCCTGTGGATCACCCGCACGGTGGTGGTGAAGGCAAGACCGGTGAAGGCCGTCACGCAGTTGACCCATGGGGCAACCTGACGAAGGGCTACCGTACCCGTAACAACAAGCGCACGCAATCCATGATTGTGTCGCGTCGCAAGAAGTAAGGGGTAGCAAATGACTCGTTCTCTCAAAAAGGGTCCGTTTGTTGACCATCACTTGGTTGCCAAGGTCGAAAAGGCCGTCGCTACCAAGGACAAGAAGCCAGTCAAGACCTGGTCGCGTCGCTCCATGGTTCTGCCCGAGTTCATCGGTCTGACCATTGCCGTGCACAACGGCAAGCAACACGTGCCGGTCTACGTTACCGACCAGATGGTGGGCCACAAGCTGGGCGAATTCGCCCTGACGCGCACCTTCAAGGGTCACCCCGCGGACAAAAAAGTCCAGAAGAAGTAAGGAACGACCATGTCTGAAACACGTGCAGTCCTCCGGGGCGTCCGTCTGTCGGTGGACAAGGGTCGCCTGGTCGCGGATCTGATCCGCGGCAAGAAGGTTGATCAAGCTCTGAACATCCTGACGTTCACGCAGAAAAAAGCTGCTGTGATCATCAAGAAGGTTGTGGAGTCCGCCATTGCCAACGCTGAGCACAACGACGGCGCCGATATCGACGAACTGAAGATCAAGACGATCTACGTCGAACAAGGCACGACGCTCAAGCGCTTCACCGCGCGCGCCAAAGGCCGCGGCAATCGTATCAGCAAGCCCACGTGCCATGTGTACGTGACGGTTGGCAACTGAAAGGCCTGGAAGAATATGGGACAGAAAATCCATCCTACCGGCTTCCGTCTGGCTGTTAGCCGGAACTGGGCCAGCCGTTGGTACGCAAGCAACCGTGACTTCGCCGGCATGCTGGCCGAAGACATCAAGGTTCGCGAGTACCTGAAGGCCAAGCTGAAGAACGCCGCTGTGTCGCGCATCCTGATCGAGCGTCCCGCAAAGAACGCCCGTATCACGATTTACTCGGCACGCCCCGGCGTGGTGATCGGCAAGAAGGGTGAAGACATCGAGAACCTGAAGAAGGAACTCGCGTCGCGCCTGGGCGTGCCGGTCGCAGTGAACATCGAAGAAGTGCGCAAGCCCGAAATCGATGCCAAGCTGATCGCCGACTCGATCACCCAGCAGCTCGAAAAGCGCATCATGTTCCGCCGTGCCATGAAGCGCGCCATGCAGAACGCAATGCGTCTGGGCGCCCTGGGCATCAAGATCATGTCGTCGGGTCGTCTGAACGGCATCGAAATCGCGCGTACCGAGTGGTACCGTGAAGGTCGCGTGCCGCTTCACACCCTGCGTGCCGACATCGACTACGGCTTCTCCGAAGCCCGTACCACCTATGGCGTCATCGGCGTCAAGGTGTGGGTCTACAAGGGTGACACGCTGGGCCGCAACGACCTGCCGCTGGCCGAAACGCCGCGTCCGGAAGAAGAGCGTCGCCCCCGTGGCCCGCGTCGCGATGGCCGTAATGGCGACCGCAACGCCGGCCCCGGCCGCGGTGCCCCTCGCCGCCCCGTCGGTGGCAACGTGGCTCCGGCCGACGGCAGCGACAAGCCTGCCGGCGCCGGTGCTGATACCAACGCCGTTAAGCGCGTTCGCAAGGCAGACGCGCCCGCTACAGCAGCGGACGGTAAAGGAGAATAAACATGCTGCAACCTGCTCGCCGCAAGTATCGCAAGGAGCAAAAGGGTCGCAACACCGGTGTTGCAACGCGGGGTAACTCCGTTGCATTCGGTGACTTCGGCCTGAAGTCCACGGATCGCGGCCGTCTGACGGCCCGCCAGATCGAAGCTGCACGTCGTGCAATTTCCCGTCACGTGAAGCGTGGCGGCCGTATCTGGATCCGCGTGTTCCCTGACAAGCCAATCTCGACCAAGCCCGCAGAAGTGCGTATGGGTAACGGTAAGGGCAATCCTGAGTATTACGTCGCTGAAATCCAGCCCGGCAAGATGCTCTATGAAATCGTGGGCGTGCCGGAAGAACTGGCCCGCGAAGCGTTCCGCCTGGCTGCCGCCAAGCTGCCGCTGCGCACGACTTTCGTTGCTCGCCACGTTGGCGCTTAATCAGGAGAATTCACAATGACGAAAACTACTGAACTGCGCCAAAAAGACGTTGCCGGCCTCGAAGCTGAAATCAAGTCCTTGCAAAAGGCGCATTTCGGCCTGCGCATGCAGAAGGCTACGCAACAACTGGCCAACACGAACACGCTGCGCACCACGCGCCGTGATATCGCTCGCGCCAAGACCATCCTTGCTGAAAAGCAAGCCGCCAAGTAATAGGAGCCGACATGACGGAAGCTAAAAAATCCCTCAAGCGCACCTTGATTGGCAAGGTGGTCAGCGACAAGCGTCAAAAGACTGTGACCGTGCTGGTCGAACGCCGTGTGAAGCACGAGCTGTACGGCAAGATCGTGGCCAAGTCGAGCAAGTACCACGCCCATGACGAAAATGGCGAGTACAAGCTGGGCGACACCATTGAAATCACGGAAAGCCGTCCGCTGTCCAAGACCAAGAACTGGGTTGCTACCCGCTTGGTGCAAAAGGCTGGCCTGCTCTAAAGCCTCTCTGGCCTTAGTGCTGCAAAGCTGAATAAAACGACCCACAATGTGGGTCGTTTTTTCGTTTGCGGCATGCGATTTGTGCGTGCCGCTTTTTTGTAGAGAAGAACCGGAGCTTTTATGATCAAAGTTGGAGATACCCTGCCCGCCGTCACGCTGACCGAGTACGTTGCCGTCGAAGGCAATGGCTGCAGCATCGGCCCGAGCCCCGTGCAGGTGCAGGAAGCCGCAGCGGGCAAGACCGTGGCCATCGTCGCCGTGCCTGGCGCGTTCACGCCCACCTGCTCGCAAAAGCACCTGCCCGGTTATGTCGAACAGGCCGATGCGCTCAAGGCTGCAGGCGTCGACGAGATCTGGTGCCTGTCGGTGAATGACGCCTTCGTGATGGGCGCCTGGGGCCGCGACCAGAACGTCGGCAGCAAGGTGCGCATGATCGGCGACGGCGACGCGGCATTCGCCAAGGCCACGGGCCTGACGCTGGACCTGAACGGCAAGGGCCTGGGCCTGCGCAGCAACCGCTACTCGATGCTGGTCAAGGACGGCAAGGTCGTGCAGCTGAACGTCGAAGGCCCGGGCAAGTTCGAGGTCAGCGACGCCGCCACCCTGCTGGCCCAGGCCAAGGCCGCCTGAGCGACCGCAATGGTCATGAAAGAGCGCCTGGCGCTCTTTTTTTTGGCCTGCTGCAGCGGCCTAGAACAACTCGGCCTTGAGGTAGTGGGCTCCGGCCATGGGGTTGTAGTAGTAAGGCGGGATGTCCTCGAAACCCAGCTCGGTGTAGAGGGCGCGCGCGGCTTCCATGTCGTCGAGCGTATCGAGCAGCACGCGGTCATAGCCATTCTGGCGTGCCAGGTCGAGCATGGCGGAGGTGAGTTCGCGGCCCAGGCCGAAGCCGCGGAACGGGCGGCGCACGTAGAGGCGCTTCATTTCGGCCGCGTTCGGATAGTCGCTGGCATCGAGCGGGCGCAAGGCACAGCATCCCGCCAGCGCGCCGTCGACCCAGGCCAGCAGCAATTGCCCGCGCGGCGGCGCATAGTCGCCGGGCAGCTCGGCCAGTTCGGCCGCGAAATTCTGAAATTCCAGGTCAATGCCCGTACTCTCGGCGTACTCTTCGAAGATCTGGCGCACTGCGTCCAGATCTTGCGGAAAGTTCGCTGTCAGCAGGGCCACAGAAGGCTTGTCCACAGGCGGAGCGCAAAAACAACGGAACCGCAAGTGTAGCGGCATGTGCTCTTCAGGGTGAAGGCACGCCGCGTCGCGCAGACGACCGCGGGGCCTCAGGCCTCGGCCAGCAGCTTTTCAATCAATTGGTGCAGCTCGGCAAAGTCCGGTGCGCCGACATAGCGTTTGACGATCTCGCCGCGCTTGTTGACGATGAAGGTCGAGGGGGTGAGCTGCACGTCGCCCCACTGCTTGGCCACCATGCCGGTGTTGTCGATGGCCACCTTGAACGGCAGTTGGCGGCTCTGCGCGAAGTTGACCACATAGCTGGGCGGATCGTAGCTCATGGCCACGGCCACGGTCTCGAAGCCCTGCGGCTGGTACTTCTTGTAGGTGGCAATGATCTCGGGCATTTCCGCCACGCAGGTGGTGCAGCTGGTTGCCCAGAAATTGACCAGCGTGACCTTGCCGCGCAGGTCGGCCGTGGTCTTCTGGCTGCCATCGAGCAGCACGAAGGTCGAGGACGGCGCCGGGCTGGTGCCCGCATTGAGGTAAATGAAGCCGCCGATGCCGGCGACCGCGGCAAGCGCCACGCCTGCTATCCATTTTTTGATTGCCATCTGTCGATTGTGCCCAAAGCTGCCGGAGATCCGGTGGTCAGGGGGTATGAGTGCGGCGGGTGGCAAAAGTTCGCACCGGCGTCACCGCGGGCGGTCTGCCGCATTGGACCTCGCGCGATAATGGCTGGCATGACTACGCGCATTCTTCTCATCACCCACGCCCCGCTCGCGCAGGCGCTGCGGGCATGTGCGTTGCATGTGTTTGCCGACAGCGCCGCCGACGTCATGGCGCTCGATGTCGAAGCCGATGAAAGCCCGGAGGCCACGCTGGCGCGTGCCCAGGCACTGCTGGGCGAGAGCGACATGCCGGTACTGTTGCTGACCGACCTGTTTGGCGCCACGCCCTGCAATGTGGCGCAGCGCCTGGTGCCTGGCCGCGCGGCCCAGCTGGTGGCGGGCGTGAACCTGCCGATGCTGCTGCGCGCGGTGAGCTACCGGCATGAATCGCTTGAAGCCGTCGCGGCACGCGCCGTGGTTGGCGGTACCCAGGGAGTGATGGCCGTGGGCGCCGCTCCATTGCAGAACCAGAACTTCCGTCCCATTCATGATCAAGACCACCATCACCATCAGCAATAAGCTCGGCCTGCATGCGCGGGCGTCGGCCAAGCTCACCAAGCTCGCGGGCAGCTATCCCTGCGAAGTGTGGATGACCAAGGGGGAGCGGCGCGTCAATGCCAAGAGCATCATGGGCGTGATGATGCTGGCGGCCGGCATTGGCTCGCAGGTGGAACTGGAGACTTCGGGCGAGCGCGAGCAGGAAGCCATGGATGCGCTGCTGGCCTTGATCCAGGACAAATTTGGCGAAGGACAATGAGCGGTTTGTGCCGCTGAAGCGGTACAAACTGTCTTGTATGGCCGGCATCAGGCGCAGCGTGCGTGCGGTGGCCGGCCGTGACTGACTGAAGGACAGTCCGGATGACGTTTGCAATTCACGGTCTGGCGGTTTCCCGCGGCATTGCCATCGGGAGGGCGGTGCTGGTGGGCTCTAGCCGCATCGAGGTGCAGCACTATTTCATTGCGGCGGCCGAAGTGGACGCCGAGGTTGCGCGCGCGCGCACGGCGCGCCATGCGGTCATCGACGAGTTGCAGCGCCTGCAGACCGAGATGCCGCATGACGCGCCGGCGGAACTCGATGCCTTGCTCGACGTGCATTTGATGCTGCTGCAGGACGAGTCGCTGGTGCATGGCGTGGAACAGTGGATACGCGAGCGCCTCTACAACGCGGAGTGGGCGCTGACCACCCAGCTCGAGGCCATCTCGCGCCAGTTCGACGAGATGGAGGACGAGTACCTGCGCGAGCGCAAGGCCGATCTCGAGCAGGTGGTCGACCGCATCCTGCGCCACCTCAAGGGCGTGGCCAGCCCCGTTCCGGCATCGCGTCCCGTGCTGCCCGGCGCGGCGCCCGAACTGCCCTTGATCCTGGTGGCCCAGGACCTGGCGCCCGCCGACATGCTGCATTTCAAGACCAGCGTGTTTGCGGGATTCGTCACGGCGGTCGGCGGCAAGACCTCGCATACGGCCATCGTTGCGCGCAGCATGGACATTCCCGCCGTGGTGGGCGCGCGGGCCGCGGCCCAGCTGGTGCGTCCCGACGACTGGCTGATCATCGACGGCAACGCCGGCGTGGTGATCGTCGATCCCTCGTCAGCGATCCTGGCCGAGTATGCACAGCGGCAGCGCGAGAGCGCGCTCGAGCGCGAGAGCCTGGCGCTGCTGCGGCATACGCCCGCGGTGACGCTGGACGGCCAGCACATCGAGCTGCTGGCCAATATCGAACAGCCCGGCGACGGCCCGGCCGCGCTGGTCGCGGGAGCGCAGGGCGTGGGCCTGTTCCGCAGCGAGTTCCTGTTCATGGGGCGCAGTGGCCCGATGCCGGCCGAGGAGGAGCAGTACCAGGCGTACCGCCAGGCGGTCGAAGGCATGCAGGGCCGGCCCGTGACGATACGCACCATCGATGTCGGCGCCGACAAGCCGCTGGACCGGGCGCAGGCGCGCGAGTATTCGCTCAACCCCGCGCTGGGCCTGCGGGCCATCCGCTGGAGCCTGGCCGATCCCGGCATGTTCCGCACCCAGTTGCGTGCCGTGCTGCGCGCGGCCGTGCACGGGCCGGTGAACCTGCTTTTTCCGATGCTGGCGCACCAGCGCGAAATCGAGCAGACGCTGGCGCAGGTGGAACTGGCGCGCGCGGAACTCGAAGCGCGCGGCATGGCGCATGGCGCGGTGCAACTCGGCGCGATGATAGAGATTCCCGCGGCCGCGCTGATGGTGCGCATGTTCCTGCGTTATTTCGATTTCCTGTCGATCGGCACCAACGATCTGATCCAGTACACGCTGGCCATCGACCGCGCCGACGAAGCCGTGGCCCATCTGTACGATCCGCTGCATCCGGCCGTGCTGCGGCTGGTGGCAGAAGTGATTGCCGAAGGCCGGCGCCAGGGCAAGAGCATCTGCGTGTGCGGCGAGGTGGCGGGCGATGTCGGCATGACGCGGCTGCTGCTGGGCTTGGGGCTGCGCAGCTTTTCCATGCACCCGGCGCAGATCCTTGCCGTCAAGCAGGAGATCCTGCGTGCGAATGCCGCCCAGCTCGGCACCTGGGCGCGGCAGGTCGTCCAGGCCGACGATCCTGCAGCCTTGCTTTCCACCAGCGCATGAGGCCATAACGCAAATTCTTTAGGGATATGGTTGCGATTGGTTCTCATTCACTGTTATGATTCAAGCACTGACGCAGCACATATCCTGGTGGGAGCAGTGTTCCGCCGGTTTCAGTTTCATCGTGGGGCGACTCGTTGGCCTGTTAAGCCTTCAGTCGTTTTTTGCCAGCCAGCGGTACGCCGGTTAGCCAGGCATTTTTTGATGGAGCAGAACGAAGAAAGCCTTCCGAGTGGAAGGCTTTTTTGTTTCTGGAACGGATGGTCGTGAGCGGCGCAAGCCGCTCCCGAGGAGGTCAGACGCCTGCGGCGTGCGCCTGCTGGTCGGCGTGATAGCTCGAACGCACCATGGCGCCGACAGCTGCGTGGCTGAAGCCCATCTTGTAGGCTTCTTCCTCGAACATCTTGAAGGTGTCGGGGTGTACGTAGCGCTTGACCGGCAGATGGCTGTTGGATGGCGCCAGGTACTGGCCGATGGTCAGCATGTCGATGTCGTGCGCTCGCATGTCGCGCATGACCTGCAGGATTTCCTCGTCGGTCTCGCCCAGGCCGACCATGATGCCGCTCTTGGTGGGGACGTTGGGGTGCAGCGCCTTGAATTTCTTCAGCAGGTTCAAGCTGAACTGGTAGTCTGAGCCGGGGCGCGCTTCCTTGTACAGCCGCGGCGCGGTCTCGAGGTTGTGGTTCATCACGTCGGGCGGCGCGGCCTTGAGGATTTCAAGCGCGCGATCGTCGCGGCCACGGAAGTCGGGCACCAGGATCTCGATCTGCGTGAGCGGCGACAGCTCGCGGATGTTCTTGATGCACTCGACGAAGTGGCCACTGCCGCCGTCGCGCAGGTCGTCGCGGTCGACGCTGGTGATCACCACGTACTTGAGGCGCAGCTGCGCAATGGTCTTGGCCAGGTTCAGCGGCTCATCGACATCGAGCGGATCGGGGCGGCCATGGCCGACGTCGCAGAACGGGCAACGGCGCGTGCACTTGTCGCCCATGATCATGAACGTCGCCGTGCCCTTGCCGAAGCATTCACCGATGTTCGGGCAGCTGGCCTCCTCGCACACGGTGTGCAGCTTGTTCTCGCGCAGGATCTCCTTGATCTCGTAGAAGCGCGTGGTCGGCGAGCCGGCCTTGACGCGGATCCACTCGGGCTTCTTCAGCGCTTCGCCGTGTTCGACCTTGATGGGAATGCGCGACAGCTTGGCCGCAGCCTTCTGCTTGGCCAGCGGGTTGTAGTTGGCTGCGGACTGGGCTTCGCGTACGACGTCAATGGTGCTCATGGCTCTAGGGGGTCAGGGGGCGAGCCGGATTTCCAGCTGTCGGCCAAGCACATGCGCAGCCTCGTCCCAGGTTGTCTGGACTCCGATTGTAGAAAGATCCACGCTCGGCAGGCCGGCATAGCCACAAGGGTTGATCCGCGTATAGGGTTCGAGATCCATTGCCACGTTCAGCGCCAGTCCGTGGTAGGTGCAGTGGCGGCTGACCTTGATGCCCAGCGCGGCAATCTTGCCGAGGCCGTTGAAGTCGGGCACGGGTGCGTCGCTGCCGGGCAGGCGCAGCTGCGGGCGCTGGGGCAGCATGGCATGGCTGGCGGGATCGTCGAGCCGCACATAGATGCCGGGCGCGCCCGAAACGCGGTGTCCTGTGACGCCGAAATGCGCCAGTGTCCGGATCACTGCTTCTTCCAGGCGATAGACATATTCCTTGACGAAATAGCCGCGCCGCTGCAGGTCGAGCAGCGGATAGGCGACGATCTGGCCCGGGCCGTGGTAGGTCACCTGGCCGCCGCGGTTGGTGGCGATGACCGGAATATCGCCCGGCAGCAGCACATGGTCGGCCTTGCCAGCGAGGCCTTGCGTGAAATGCGGCGCATGCTCGCAGATCCACAGTGCGTCGGGCGTATCCCCGGTGCGCTGCCGCGTGAGCTCCTGCATCGCCTGCACGGTGGCCCGGTAGTCCGTGCGTCCCAGCAGGCGCGTGTCCAGCGCGATCGCGGACACGGTCAGAGCACCACTTTGACCTGGGGGGCGGACGTCAGCGCGCGGTACAGATCATCGAGCTGCTCGCGGCTGGTGGCCGTGACGGTGATGGTGACACCCAGGTATTTGCCGGTGCTGCTGGGGCGCAACTCGACCGTGCTGGCGTCGAACGTGGGGTCGAAGCGGCGGGCAATGGCGGTGATCGACGACACCAGGTGCTCATGCTGCACGCCCATCACCTTGATGGGAAACAGCGACGGGTACTCGATCAGCGAGTCCTTGCGTGCCACGGCGTCGTCTTCGCCGATGACATTGACCGAAACGGGAGTGGAGGGAGGGGGGGTTGACGAGCTCATGACAGAGACTTTCAAAGGTTAATACCTTGTCGGGACCGACGGTTATGGGGTAATGTTCCGCCGGCACCGGGGTGGTGCAGACCGGGCAAAAAACCTATACGCGGCAAAGGCTTGCCCGCATTGTTGGATAGCATTCGCAGGGCCTGCGGAACAACATAAATTTGTCCATACCCGTAACAACCCCTATCTTAAGGCAGGGGTTTTTACTTATAATCAGAGGCTTTGTGAAAGTTTCAGTCTGCATCAGGGCGCCAGATGAACAAAAAATACGCACCCGAGACTGAAGCTGAGGCCGAAGATTCCGATTTCAACCCCCTGACTGCCGAAGAGGCTCAGCAGTGGCGCCAGCGCAATCCGCCGGTGTCGCCGTGGCGGGTGGTGGCCGGGCAGGTGCTGGCAGGGACCCTGGTTGCATTGCTGGCATGGCTCGTGAGCGGCAGGTCCGCGGTGGGCTGGTCGGCTGCCTACGGTGCGCTGGCGGTGGTGCTTCCCGCAGCCCTGTTTGCGCGTGGCCTGGCCCGCCAGCAGGCGGCGCCCAATGCCGGAGCTGCGATGGTCGGGTTCTTTGGCTGGGAATTGGCCAAGCTGATGCTGTGCATTGCCATGTTGGCGATGGCGCCGAAGCTGGTGACAGGTTTGAGCTGGTTGGCTTTGCTGGCCGGCATGGTGGTAACGATGAAAACGTACTGGATTGCGCTGCTGCTGCGACGCTCCGGTGTCCGAAAAACCGATTGATATTGAGAGAAGAGTTGTCCGATGGCCGCAGACGCGCACGCACCAACTGCAAGTGAATACATCGTTCACCACTTGCAGCATCTCCAGAACATCAAGCAGACGAGCATCGTCGACTTCTCGGTGGTCAACTATGACTCCGTGATCGTCGGCCTGATCGTCGGTGGTCTGGCCCTTTTTGCCCTCTGGCTTGCCGCCCGCAAGGCGACCGCTGGCGTTCCCGGCCGCTTCCAGGCGGCCGTCGAGCTGTTGGTCGAGATGGTGGACAACCAGGCCAAGGCCAACATCCACAATGCCGAAAGCCGCAAGTTCATCGCGCCGCTGGCATTGACGGTGTTCGTCTGGATCTTCGCGATGAACGCGATGGACATGCTGCCCGTCGACCTGCTGCCCGTGCTGTGGCAAGGTGCGACCGGCGACAGCCACGCCTATCTGCGCGTCGTGCCCACCGCCGACCTCTCGACCACTCTGGGCCTGTCGTCCGCCGTGCTGATCCTGTGCTTCTGGTACAGCGTCAAGATCAAGGGCGCGGGCGGCTGGGCCCATGAACTGGTGACCGCACCGTTCGGCACCAGCAAGAACCCTGTCTTCGCCCTGATCCTGGGCGTCGTGAATCTGCTGATGCAGATCATCGAATACGTTGCCAAGACCGTCTCGCATGGCATGCGACTGTTTGGCAACATGTACGCTGGTGAGTTGGTATTCATGCTGATTGCCCTGATGGGTGGTGCAGCTGCCATGTCTCTCTCTGGTGTGTTGCTCCCCGTGGGGCACATCATTGCAGGTTCTATCTGGGCGATCTTCCATATCTTGATCATCACCCTGCAGGCCTTCATTTTCATGATGCTGACGCTGATTTACCTCGGCCAGGCACATGAAGCCCACTGACCCTTTCTTTCTTTCCTTTCACTTTTTTAATCCTCTGGAGTCATCATGGAAAACATTCTCGGTCTCGTCGCTCTGGCTTGTGGTCTGATTGTTGGTCTGGGCGCTATCGGCGCTTCGATCGGTATCGCTTTGATGGGCGGCAAGTTCCTGGAAGCTTCGGCTCGCCAACCCGAGCTGATCAACGAACTGCAAACCAAGATGTTCATCTTGGCCGGTCTGATCGACGCTGCTTTCCTGATCGGCGTGGCTATCGCTCTGCTGTTCGCTTTCGCCAACCCGTTCGCCCTGGTCTAAGCTCCCCCTCAACGCCCACATAGAAAGGTGTTGCCGTGAGTATCAACGCGACCCTGTTCGTACAGGCCATCGTCTTCCTGATCCTGGTGCTGTTCACGATGAAATTCGTGTGGCCGCCGATCGCGAAGGCGTTGGACGAGCGAGCCCAGAAAATCGCCGATGGCCTCTCTGCTGCCGACAAGGCCAAATCCGAACTGACCGCCGTCAACAAGCGCGTCGAGCAGGAACTGGCCCAGACGCGCAATGAAACGACATCGCGGCTTGCGGACGCCGACCGCCGCGCCCAGTCCATCATTGAAGAAGCCAAGGCCCGTGCGACTGAAGAAGGCAACAAGCTGATTGCTGCTGCCCGCGCAGAAGCCGAGCAGCAGGCAATCCAGGCCCGTGAAGCCCTGCGTGAGCAGGTTGCCGCACTGGCCGTCAAGGGCGCCGAGCAGATTCTCCGCAAGGAAGTCAATGCCAGCGTCCACGCTGATCTGCTGAACCGCCTCAAGACTGAGCTGTAAGGAACGCAAACATGGCAGAACTCGCCACCATTGCCCGCCCTTACGCTGAAGCCCTGTTCAAAGCCAGCACCGAGACCGGTGCGGATTTGAACAGCACAGTCGCCTGGGTGGAGGAATTGGCGGCGATTGCCGCCGATTCGCAATTGCGCCAACTGGCAGACAACCCCAAAGTGAGCGAAGAACAGCTGTTCGACGTGTTCACGGGTGTCGCCGGTGCGGCTATCCCCGATGCCGCTCGAAATTTCCTGCGCGTCATCATCGAGAACGGCCGCGTGAACGCGCTGCCCGAGGTGGCAGGCCAGTTTCGTGGTCTCGTCAACCAGCTCGCGGGCTCTTCCGATGCGGTGGTGTACAGCGCCTTCCCCATCGAGCCTGCCGCACTGACGGAGCTCAGCGCTTCGTTGGAAAAGCGTTTTGGCCGCAAGCTGCATCTCACCGTTCAGCCCGATGAGTCGCTGATCGGTGGCATTCGCGTGGTCGTGGGTGACGAAGTGCTCGACACCTCGGTCAAGGCCCGTCTGGAACAAATGAAAGCGGCCCTCACTGCCTGATCGCGGTTGAGGTCCCGGCTAAACAAAGAAAGAAGGAAAGAGTCATGCAACTCAATCCCGCAGAAATTTCTGAATTGATCAAGAGCCGCATCGAAGGTCTGGCTGGCAGCACCGATATCCGTAACCAGGGCACCGTGGTGTCGGTGACGGACGGTATCGTGCGCGTGCACGGCCTGTCGGACGTGATGCAAGGCGAAATGCTCGAATTCCCGGCCAACGCCGAAGGCCAGCCTTCGTACGGCCTGGCCCTGAACCTCGAGCGCGACTCCGTCGGCGCCGTGATTCTGGGTGAGTACACGCACATCTCCGAAGGCGACACCGTCAAGTGCACGGGCCGCATTCTGGAAGTGCCGGTCGGCCCCGAGCTGATCGGCCGCGTGGTCAACGCACTGGGCCATCCCATTGACGGCAAGGGTCCGATCAATGCGAAGATGACCGACGTGATCGAAAAGGTCGCTCCGGGCGTGATCGCACGCCAGTCCGTCGACCAGCCGCTGCAGACCGGCGTGAAGTCCATCGACTCGATGGTTCCCGTGGGCCGCGGCCAGCGCGAACTGATCATCGGTGACCGCCAGACCGGCAAGACGGCCGTGGCCATCGACGCGATCATCAACCAGAAGGGCCAGGGCGTGACGTGTATCTACGTCGCGATCGGCCAGAAGGCTTCGTCGGTCAAGAACGTCGTGCGCGCCCTGGAGCAATCCGGCGCCATGGAATACACCATCGTGGTGGCTGCCACCGCTGCCGAATCGGCCGCGATGCAGTACGTGTCGGCCTACTCGGGCTGCACCATGGGTGAGTACTTCCGCGACCGCGGCGAAGACGCACTGATCGTCTATGACGACCTGTCGAAGCAAGCCGTGGCCTACCGCCAGGTTTCGCTGCTGCTGCGCCGCCCGCCAGGCCGCGAAGCCTTCCCCGGCGACGTGTTCTATCTCCACAGCCGCCTGCTCGAGCGCGCAGCCCGCGTGAACGCCACCTACGTGGAAGAGTTCACCAAGGGTGCGGTCAAGGGCAAGACCGGTTCGCTGACGGCACTGCCGATCATTGAAACCCAGGCAGGCGACGTGTCGGCATTCGTGCCTACCAACGTGATCTCGATCACCGACGGCCAGATCTTCCTGGAAACCAGCCTGTTCAACGCCGGTATCCGTCCCGCGATCAACGCCGGTATCTCGGTGTCGCGCGTCGGTGGCGCTGCCCAGACCAAGTTCGTCAAGGGCCAGTCCGGCGGTATCCGTACCGACCTGGCACAGTACCGTGAACTGGCTGCGTTCGCGCAGTTCGCTTCCGACCTGGACGAATCCACCCGCAAGCAGCTCGACCGCGGTGCCCGCGTGACCGAACTGCTGAAGCAAGCCCAGTACAGCCCGCTGTCGGTGGCCCTGATGGGTGCTTCGCTGTTCGCAGTGAACAAGGGTTACATGGACGACATCGAAGTCAAGCAAGTGCTGCCCTTCGAAGCCGGCCTGCATCAGTTCCTCAAGACCAGCCACGGCGCGTTGATCGACAAGCTCAATGCCACCAAGGCCATGGACAAGGAATCCGAAGCTGAATTGACCGCTGCCATCGCTGCGTTCAAGAAGTCGTTCGCTTAATCCGGACGAGGAGCCATCATGGCAGCAGGTAAGGAAATTCGCGGCAAGATCAAATCGGTGGAAAACACCAAGAAGATCACGAAGGCCATGGAAATGGTCGCAGCCTCCAAAATGCGCAAGGCGCAGGAACGGATGCTCGCGGCCCGTCCCTATAGCGAGAAGATCCGCAACATTGCAGCCCATCTTGGCCAAGCCAATCCCGAGTACGTGCACCCGTTCATGCAAGTGAACGATACACCGAAGGTCGGCGTCATCGTGGTGACGACCGACAAGGGATTGTGCGGCGGCATGAACACCAACGTGTTGCGTGTCGTCACGGCCAAGCTGCGTGAATTGCAGGACCAAGGCATCTCTGCGGAGGCCGTGGCCATTGGCAGCAAGGGTCTGGGCTTCTTGAACCGTGTCGGCGCCAAGGTGGTTTCGCATGTCACGGGTCTGGGCGACACGCCACATCTGGAATCCCTGATCGGCCCTGCAAAGGTGCTGCTGGACGCATATGCGGAAGGCAAGATAAGCAAGGTGTACCTGAGCTACACCCGCTTCATCAACACCATGAAGCAGGAATCGGTCATGGAGCAGCTGTTGCCCCTGTCGTCCGCGCAAATGCAGGCTGAGAAGACGTCTGGCTCCAGCTGGGACTACATCTACGAACCCGATGCGCAGACCGTCATTGACGAACTGCTGGTGCGTTACGTGGAGTCCCTGGTGTACCAGGCCGTTGCCGACAACATGGCGTCCGAGCAGTCGGCGCGCATGGTGGCCATGAAGGCCGCAACCGACAACGCAGGCAACGTCATCAGCGAGTTGAAGCTGGTCTACAACAAGACGCGTCAAGCAGCGATCACGACCGAGCTGTCGGAAATCGTGGCCGGCGCCGCCGCTGTGTAAGCAGCTCAACCGACAAACTTATTGGAGCAAAAAATGGCTCAAGTGCAAGGCAAGATTGTTCAATGTATTGGCGCTGTGGTGGACGTCGAGTTTCCCCGCAACGCAATGCCGAAGGTGTACGACGCGCTCAAGCTCGACGGTTCGAACCTGACGCTGGAAGTGCAGCAGCTGCTGGGTGACGGCATCGTGCGTACGATTGCCCTCGGTTCGTCCGACGGCCTGCGTCGCGGCCTGATGGTCAGCAACTCCGACGCCCCCATCACCGTGCCCGTGGGCAAGGCGACCCTGGGCCGCATCATGGACGTGCTGGGCGCGCCCATCGACGAGCGCGGTCCCGTGGACCAGACCCTGACGGCCCCGATCCACCGCACCGCTCCTGCGTACGACGAACTGTCGCCTTCGCAGGAACTGCTGGAAACCGGCATCAAGGTGATCGACCTGATCTCGCCTTTCGCCAAGGGCGGCAAGGTGGGTCTGTTCGGTGGCGCCGGCGTGGGCAAGACCGTGAACATGATGGAACTCATCAACAACATCGCGAAGGGCCACGGCGGTCTGTCGGTGTTTGCTGGTGTGGGCGAACGTACCCGTGAAGGCAATGACTTCTATCACGAAATGTCCGATGCGGGCGTCGTGAACCAGGAGAACCTGAACGAGTCCAAGGTGGCCATGGTCTACGGCCAGATGAACGAGCCGCCAGGCAACCGTCTGCGCGTGGCACTGACCGGCCTGACGATGGCCGAAGCTTTCCGTGACGAAGGCAAGGACGTGCTGTTCTTCGTGGACAACATCTACCGCTACACGCTGGCCGGTACCGAAGTGTCCGCTCTGCTGGGCCGCATGCCTTCGGCCGTGGGCTACCAGCCCACGCTGGCCGAGGAAATGGGCCGCCTGCAAGAGCGCATCACCTCGACCAAGGTCGGTTCGATCACGTCCATCCAGGCCGTTTACGTGCCTGCCGATGACTTGACCGATCCCTCGCCCGCAACGACCTTCGCCCACTTGGATTCGACCGTCGTTCTGTCGCGTGACATCGCTTCGCTGGGCATCTACCCCGCGGTCGATCCCCTGGACTCGACCAGCCGCCAGCTGGACCCCCAAGTGGTGGGTGACGAGCACTACCAAGTGGCCCGCGCCGTGCAAGGCACGCTGCAGCGTTACAAGGAACTGCGCGACATCATCGCGATTCTGGGCATGGACGAACTGGCACCTGAAGACAAGCTGGCCGTGGCCCGCGCGCGCAAGATCCAGCGTTTCCTGTCGCAGCCCTTCCACGTGGCCGAAGTGTTCACGGGCGCGCCCGGCAAGTACGTGCCCCTGGCAGAAACCATCCGCGGCTTCAAGATGATTGTGGCTGGCGAGTGCGACCACCTGCCCGAGCAGGCCTTCTACATGGTTGGCACCATCGACGAAGCCTTCGAAAAGGCCAAGAAGCTGGCAGCCTGAGGCACCGGAGCCCGCAAGGGCTCCTGTTCCCCAGCCCAGACTTAACCTTTAGGAGCAAAGATGAACACCATCCACGTCGATGTGGTCAGTGCCGAAGAGTCGATCTTCTCCGGTGAAGCGCGTTTCGTCGCGCTGCCCGGCGAGGCCGGCGAACTGGGCATCTACCCGCGCCACACCCCGCTGATCACGCGCATCAAGCCTGGCTCGGTGCGCATCGAGATGGCGGACGGCAGCGAAGAATTCGTCTTCGTGGCCGGCGGCATCCTCGAAGTGCAACCCAACCTCGTCACGGTACTGTCCGATACGGCCATCCGCGGCAAGGACCTCGACGACGAGAAGGCCAACAAGGCCAAGGCCGCCGCCGAGGAAGCGCTGAAGAACGCCAAGGGCGAACTGGATCTGGCCAAGGCCCAGTCCGAGCTGGCTGTCATGGCCGCTCAGATTGCCGCGCTGCGCAAATATCGCCAGAAACGCTGAGCTTTCGGCGCATGAAAAAAACCGCTCCTCGGAGCGGTTTTTTTATGCCTGCAGGCAACCGATCAGGGCGCGCACTTCGCCTGGTAGACATAGACCACCGAGTTGTCCTTGGAGTCGACGACGCGGCGCTTGTGCAGCTGGGTGGTTTCGGGGTTGGAGCACATGGCCTTGGCCTGGGCTTCGCACTTGCGCGGATCGTCTTCCTTGAGCTTGCAGCTCAGCACGTAGTCATAGACCACGCCAGACTCTTTGCTGTCATGGCCCAGGCTTGCACAGCCGGCCAGACCAAGGGTTGCGCCAAGCGCAAGGACTGCCAATGTTTTCATGGAAAGCTCCAGTGATGGGATGCGCTAACGCTATCACATGTTGTGACAGATGTGACGGTGACTCAAGGTCCCATGCGATGGCCGCTGCGCAGGCGCACGGGCGCATCGGGCAGCGCATTGGCATGCATTGAAGCGGCGCCGTCGTCTGCGGTGGCGAAGTGTTCGTACAGCAGCGCGGTGGCATGCGACAGCGCATGCGTCAAGCCATCTTCATATTTGCCGTCCTGGAAGGCCGTGCCCATGTGCTGCACCATGCGCTCCCAGGTATCGGCGGGAATGGCGCGCGTCAGTCCGCGGTCGGCGATGACCTCGATCGCGTGGTCTGCAAGCAGCAGGTAGATCAGCACGCCATTGTTGTGTTCGGTGTCCCACACGCGCAGCTTGCCGAACAGCGCCACCGCACGCTCGCGTGCCGACGCATCGCGCCAGATATACGACATGGGCAGCCCGGCTTCGACACAGATGCGGATCTCGCCCGAATGGCGCTGCTCGCTGGCGGCCACGCGCCGGCCCAGACGCTCGAGCAGTTCATCGGGCAGCGCGGCCTGCATCCGACCCTCGGCCCAGCGGTGGCGCAGCAGGCGCACGAAACGTTGTATCCAGTTGCGCATGTTCACCAGCTCCCCGAGGCGCCGCCGCCGCCAAAACTGCCACCGCCGCCGGAGCTGAAGCCGCCGCCGCCGAACCCGCCGCCGCCGCCTCCAAAGCCACCGCCGAATCCGCCGCCACCGCCAAAGCCACCGCCGCCAATGTGCATGCCCTTGCCGTTCGACAGCAGCGTGATCAGCAGCGCGACGACCCCGGCGCCGCCCGCCAGCAGCACGCTGGTGGTGAGCCAGAAGGCCACGGCACCCGTGCCCGCGCCCATCAGCACCGCGCCCAGGCGGTTGCCGAAGATGCGGCGCGCCAGCGGTCGCAGCACGGACACCGCGATGAACAGGAAGATCGCCAGCGACTCCAGGTCCAGCTTGTCGTCCTGTTGAGCGCGCGTGGGTGGCGGCAGCTGTTCGCCCGAGATCAGCTTCTCGATCTGCGTGAGCGCCGCGCCCAGGCCTCCCGCATAGTCGCCGGCGCGAAAGCGCGGCTGCATGGTTTCATCCAGGATGCGCGCGGCGGAAATATCGGGAATCGCGCCTTCGAGCCGGCGCGCGACTTCGATGCGCATGCGCCGGTCGTCCTTGGCGACGATGACCAGCAGCCCGTCGCCGACATCGCGCCGGCCGATCTTCCATTCGCTGGCGACGCGGTAGGCATAGGCCGCGATGTCTTCGGGTGCGGTCGTGGCCACCATCAACACCACCACCTGCGAACCGTGCCGGCTTTCGATCGCGGCCAGCTGGGACTCCAGCGCAGTGCGGTCTGCGGGTGCGAGCGTGCCGGTCTGGTCGATGACGCGCGCACTGAGCGTCGGCACGGGTTGCAGCGCCTGCGCACCCGCAAACAAAGGCGCGCAGGACAGTAGCAACAGGGACAGGAGCCAGCGCCAGGCCAGCGTGAAATGCATCGTGCGGCCTGATCAGCGAGCGGGTGCGGCCGGCGCGGGTGCCGAGAAATCCACGCGCGGCGGGGCGGAGATCTGGGCCTCGTTCTGCACCGTGAAATTCGGCTTGGGGTCGTAGCTGAAGACCTTGGCCGTGAGATTCGTCGGGAAACTGCGCGCCAGCACGTTGTAGTCCTGCACGGTCTTGATGTACTGGTTGCGCGCCACGGTGATGCGGTTTTCCGTGCCTTCAAGCGTCACGCGCAGGTCGCGAAAGCCCTGGTTGGCCTGCAGTTGCGGATAGCGTTCCGACACCACCATCAAGCGCGACAGCGCACTCGACAGCTCGCCTTGCGCCTGCTGGAAACGGTTGAAGGCGGCGGGGTCGTTGATCAGCTCGGGCGTGGCCTGGATCGAGGTGGCCTTGGCGCGGGCCTCGATGACGCGGGTGAGCGTTTCCTGCTCGAAATTGGCCTCGCCCTTGACGGTGGCAACGATGTTCGGCACCAGGTCGGCGCGGCGCTGGTACTGGTTGAGTACCTCGCTCCACGCGGCCTTGGATTGCTCGTCAAGGCGCTGGAAGTCGTTGTAGCCGCAGCCGGTCAAGACCAGGGCCGTGAACATAATCGCTAGAAGTCGTTTCATGGTGAGCTCTTGCCGGCACACCCCACAGGCGAAATTGCATGGATGGCTGCCGATGCCAGCGATTGTGCCGCAGGTAACATCGGGGCGATGGTAGGAGCCGGCCGCAACCCAAGGAGACGCAAATGGACGATATCGTGAAACAGGCCATGGCCAAGTGGCCCAATGTGCCCGACTGCTTTGGCTGGCTGGGCCTCGATGCGCGCGGACAATGGTTTCTGCGCGACGATGCCACCCAGGCCCAGGGCGCATTCCCCGACAGCAAAGGCTCACTTCTGGAGCATGGGAAATTGCTGGCCTTCATTGCCCGCAACTACGCGCATGACGACCAGGGCCGGTGGTTTTTTCAGAACGGGCCGCAGCGCGTCTATGTCGAACTCGAGGCCGCGCCCCTGGTCTGGCGCCTGCAGCCCGACGGCCAGGTGCAGGCGCACACCGGGGTGCTGGCAATGCCCGAGGCCTGCATCGTCGATGAACAGGGCCGGGCCTATTTCATGACGGCGCTGGGCCTCGGGCTGGTGCACAGCCTGGATGTGGGATTGGTCGCGGACGGTCTGGAGCAGGGCCGCTGGCCGCAGGAAGAAGTGCCGGCCGCCCGCCTGGCGCAGCGCTTTGGATTCATACCCAGCCCGGCGCAGCACCAAACGGCGCAGATGTGAAAAGAGGCCCGAAGGCCTCTTGATCGAACGGGCGTGGCGCCGTCTGCTTACTTGGCGGCTGCTGCGCCTTGCTGCGCGGTGTTTGCCGGTGCGGCAGCTTCCGCTGCGGCAGCTTCCGCTGCGGCACCCTCCGCTGCAGGCGGGTTGGGCTCTTCGAACTTCGCGCCCGCGGCATTGGCCATGTAGACCACGCCGCGCGCGATTTCGGTGTCGTTGAAGTCGCCGCCGCCCTGGGGTGCCATCGCGCCCTTGCCGGCCAGCGCGGAATGCACCAGCGTCTCGAGGCCTTGCGCCAGGCGCGGGCCCCAGGCGGCGACATCCTGGAACTTGGGTGCGCCGGCCGCGCCGGTCGCATGGCAGGCCGCGCATTGGCCGTTGTAGACCGCTTCACCGCCGCGCAGCGGGCGATTGGCGTCGCGGATCTCGATATGCCCCACCTTCTGCAGGCGCTGGGCCTTGGCCATCTCGGGATTGGCCGCGCCCGGGCCGGGCTTGTTTTCTGAGCTGACGATCGTCACCAGGCCGATGATGACCAGGACCGGAATCACAAAAGAGAGAAAGACGGCGATCAGCAACTGCTTGGGGTTCTTGATCGGGCCTGCATGTGCTTCTTCGTGGGGGGTGGCGCTCATGACATCCTCAGTATTTATAGGGGTATAAACCAGCAAGGAATTATATGGGCCGACCCGCGCTTGGGTGCTGCGCGTTTCCCCGCCTGTGCGGACTACGGCAACTTTGCTGCACAAGACATGATCTGGCGCAAGAAAAACGGCCATGACCCGAAGGGCATGGCCGTTGCAGTGGGCACCGGATCCGGACTTCAGCGCGCGCTGGTGGTCGCCTGTGCGGTGGCGGCGAGCGGCGTGGGCGTGGTCACGCCGCCGCCCAGCGCCTTGTAGAGCTGCAGCTGGTTCTGCAGCTGGGTCAGGCGCACCTGGACCACCGATTGCTCGAGCGCAAACACCGAGCGCTGGGCATCGAGCAGGTCGAGGTAGCTGGCCACCCCGTTGTTGTAGCGCAGGTCGGAAAGCCGCAGGCGCACGACTTCGGCTTCGAGCTGGGCGCGCTGGGCGCGGTCCTGCTCTTCGAGCGATGCCTGGCTGTCGAGCGCATCCGAGACTTCGCGGAACGCGGTCTGGATGGTTTTCTCATACTGCGCCACGGCAATCCGGCGGCCCACTTCGGCGGCGTCGAGGTTGGCGCTGTTGCGGCCCGCATCGAAGATCGGCAGCAGCGCCGAGGGCGCCAGCGAGAAGCCCCAGGATCCGCTCTTGAACAGACCCGAAAGCTCGCTGCTGGCCGTGCCGACCTGCGCCGTGAGCGCAATGCGCGGGAAGAAATTCGCGCGCGCGGCGCCGATGTTGGCGTTGGCGCCGATCAGCGCCTGTTCCGCCTGGCGGATGTCGGGACGCTGGATCAGCAGGTCCGAAGGCAGGCCCGCGGGCAGCGGCGCCAGCGACGGCACCTGGTTCAGCGGCGTGCTCGCCAGGCTGGCGCTGATCTCGGCCGGCAGCGCCTGGCCCAGCAGCAGGGACAGCGCATTGGCGTCCAGCGCGCGCTGGCGCTGCTGCAGCGCCAGCGTGGCGCGCGCGCCTTCGGTCAGCGTGATGGCCAGGCGGTAGTCGAGTTCGGAGCTCGCGCCGGCGTCGAAACGCAGCTTGGTCAGCGCCACCGAGGCTTCGCGCGTCTCGAGCGTGCGGCGCGAGATCGCCAGCAGTTCCTCGTTGGCCAGCAGGGTGTACCAGGCATTGGCCACCGCGGCCACCAGGCTGATCTGCGTGGCACGCATGCCTTCCTCGGTGGCCAGGTACTGGGCCAGGGCCTGTTCCTTCAGCGCGCCCACGCGGCCAAAGAAGTCCAGTTCCCAAGCCGTGGTCTGCAGGCCGACGTTGAAGACGTTGGCATAGCCGCCGTTGACGGTGTCGGGTGCGCGCGAGGCGGTCGCGCCGCCACTGATGGTCGGGAACTGGTCGGCGCGCGTGATGCGGTACTGGGCGCGGGCCTGCTCGATGTTGAGCACCGCGACCTGGAGGTCACGGTTGTTGGCCAGCGCCAGGCCGATCAGTTGCTGCAGCCGCGGATCGGTGAAGAACTGCTGCCAGGGCAGCGCGGCCGCGGGCTGGGCACCTGGCGCAACCCCTTGCGGGGCCGAGCGGTAGGCTTCGGGCATGGGCGCCGCGGGGCGCTCGTAGGTGGGAATGAACGAGCAGCCAGCCATCAGCAGGGCCGCTGCGAGCGCTACGGGAGTGCAGCGGTTAATCATGGCGCAGGGCCTCCGAATTGTGGGCAGTAGCGGGGGGCGTCTCGGCGTCCTCGGCGTGCTTCTTGCCCTTGAACAGCGTGCGCACGACCACGAAGAACACGGGCACGAAGAACACGGCCAGCACCGTGCCGGTGATGATGCCGCCGAGCACGCCGGTACCGATCGCGCGCTGGCTGGCCGAGCTTGCGCCCGAGGCCAGCACCAGCGGCACCACGCCCAGGCCAAAGGCCAGCGAGGTCATGATGATCGGGCGGAAGCGCAGGTGGGCGGCTTCGATCGCGGCCGCGATCGCCGACTTGCCCTGGGCCTGCAGGTCCTTGGCGAATTCGATGATCAGAATCGCGTTCTTGGCCGTCAAGCCGATGATGGTGATCAGGCCCACCTGGAAGTAGACGTCGTTGGAGTAGCCACGCAGCAGCGTGCCCAGCACCACGCCCAGCACGCCCAGGGGCACGACCAGGATCACGGCCAGCGGAATCGTCCAGCTTTCATACAGCGCGGCCAGGCACAGGAACACGGCCAGGATGGCGAAGCTGTACAGGATCAGCGACTGCGAACCCGCGAGCTTTTCCTCGTACGACTGACCGGTCCATTCGTAGCCGAAGCCCTCGGGCAGCTGGGCCACCAGGCGCTCGACTTCCGCCATGGCGTCGCCGGTGCTGTAGCCCGGAGCCGGCACGCCCGTGATCTTCATCGCGGGATAGCCGTTGTAGCGCAGCGTCTGCTGCGCACCCGTGACCCAGCGGGTCGTGGCAAAGGTCGCGAACGGCACGGGCGCGCCTTGGGCGTTGGGCGCCGTGAGCTGCATCAGGTCCTCGGCCTGCATGCGTGCGGGCGCATCGGCCTGCACGATCACGCGCTGCAGACGGCCCTTGTTCGGGAAGTCATTGACGTAGCTCGAACCCAGCGCCGTGGACAGCGTGGAGTTGATCGAACTGAACGACACGCCCAGCGCGCTGGCCTTGTCGCGGTCGATGTCGATCTGCAGCTGCGGTGCGTCTTCGAGGCCTTCGGGACGGACTTGCGTCAGCACCTTGCTTTGCGAAGCCATGCCCAGCAACTGGTTGCGCGCATTGACCAGCGCCGTATGGCCGTTGCTGCCACGGTCTTGCAGGCGCAGCGTGAAGCCCGTGGAGTTGCCCAGTTCGGGAATCGGAGGCGGGCTCAGCGCAAACACGAAGGCATCACGCACGCTGGACATCGCGCCCATGATGCGGCCGGCGATCGCATCCGCCGAATGTTCCGCGCCATGGCGCTCGCCCCAGTTCTTGAGCGTGATGAACGCCAGGCCGGCATTCTGGCCCTGGCCCGAGAAGCTGAAGCCCAGCACGCTGACCATGCTCGAGACTTCAGGCTGCTGCAGGGCGAACTTCTCCACCTCTTCCATCACGGCCTGGGTACGCTGCAGTGTCGCGCCCGGAGGCAGCTGGACGTTGGCGATGACCGTGCCCTGGTCTTCACCGGGCAGGAACGATGTGGGCAGGTTCCTGAAGATCAGCACCGCGGCGCCCAGGATGGCGGCGTAGATGATCAGGTAGCGCGCAGCCTTCTTCAGCATGCGTGCGACCACGCTTTCATAGCCCTTGGCGGTCTGGCTGAAGCGGCGGTTGAACCAGGTGAAGAACTTGTTCTTCTTGGCGTCATGGTCGATGGGCTTGAGCAGCGTCGCGCACAGCGCGGGTGTCAGCGACAGCGCCATGAAGGCCGAGAAGGCAATCGAGGCCACCATCACCGTCGCGAACTGGCGGTAGATGTTGCCGGTGGAGCCGGCAAAGAAAGCCAGCGGCACGAACACCGAGATCAGCACCACGGTCACGCCGATGATGGCGCCCGAGATCTGGCCCATGGCCTTGCGGGTCGCGGCGCGCGGCGGCAGCTTCTCCTCCTCCATGATGCGCTCGACGTTCTCGACCACCACGATGGCATCATCGACCACGATACCGATCACCAGCACCATGCCGAACATGGTCAGCACGTTGATCGAGAAGCCCAGCGCCAGCAGCGTGGCGAAGGTGCCCAGCAGCGCGATCGGCACGACGATGGTCGGGATGACCGTGTAGCGCCAGTTCTGCAGGAACAGGAACATCACCAGGAACACCAGCACCACGGCTTCGACCAGGGTCTTCGCGACCTGCTCGATGGAGATGCTCACGAAGTTCGAGCTGTCATAGGGAATCGACCATTCGACGCCCTCGGGGAAGTACTTCTCCAGCTCCTCGAGCTTGGCGCGCACGTCCTTGGCGGCGGCCAGCGCATTGCCGGTCGGCGACAGCTGGACACCGATACCGACGGCAGGCTGGCCATTGAGGCGCGCCGAGGTCGACAGGCTCTGCGAGCCGATTTCGATGCGGGCTACATCCTTGAGGCGCACGG
The DNA here is from genome assembly GCF_013363755.1 of Comamonas antarctica. Taxonomy (NCBI): domain Bacteria; kingdom Pseudomonadati; phylum Pseudomonadota; class Betaproteobacteria; order Burkholderiales; family Comamonadaceae; genus Comamonas; species Comamonas antarctica. The sequence continues at coordinate 3,846,732 of NZ_CP054840.1, read as the reverse complement.
TCGAGCCGTCGGCCTGGGCGCGCAGCACGATGTTGCCGAACTGCTCGGGGGTCGAGAGCTGGCCTTTGACCGTCACCGTCGCCGAGATCGACTGGCCGGTGATGTTGGGCAGCTCGCCGATCGCGCCGGACGCGACCTGGGCATTCTGCGCCTGGATGGCAGCCGTGACCTCGGCCGAGGACAGGTTGAAGCCCTGCAGCTTGGCGGGGTCGATCCAGATGCGCATGGCCTGCTCGGAGCCGAACAGCTGCACCTGGCCAATGCCGGTGACGCGCTGAAGTTCGGGCACCAGATTGCGCGTCGCGTAATCGCCCAGCGCCGTCGTATTCCATTCGGGGTTCTTCGACGCCAGCATCGCGAACAGCAGGAAGTTGGACGACGACTTGTCGACCTTGACGCCCTGCTGGGTCACGGCGGCAGGCAGACGCGGCGTGGCGCGCGACAGGCGGTTCTGCACGTCGACCTGGGCCAGCTCGGGGTTGGTGCCCTGCGCAAAGCTCACGGTGATCGAACCCGTGCCGTTGGCCTGGGCGACCGACTCCATATAGAGCAGTCCGGGCGAGCCGTTCATTTCGCGCTCGATCACGGACAGCACACTGTCCTCGAGCACCTGGGCGGAGGCACCGGGATAGGCGGTGCTGATGACGATGGCCGGAGGGGCCACGGGCGGATACTGCGCGATCGGCAGCTGTGTCAGCGAGACCGCGCCCATCACGATGATGAACAGCGCGATCACCCACGCAAAGATGGGGCGTTCGATAAAAAACTTGGCCATGACTAACGCCTTTGTTTACTTGGCGGCTGCGGCAGCCGGAGCGCCGGCCGCCGGAGCCGCTTCGGCCGCAGGTGCGGCGGCCGGGGCGCTGCCCGGAGCCTTCCACGGCACCGGAGTCACCGGCGTGCCCGGCGGCAGCATCTGCAGTTTCTGGAAGCCGTCGACCATGACCTTCTCGCCGGCCTTCAGGCCCTCGAGCACGACCCATTGCTGGTCCTGCGCGGCGCCGACCTTGATCGTGCGCTTGGTGATCTTGCCGTCGTCGCCCACGATGGAGACGGTGTCGCCGGTTTCGGTGCGCGTCACGGCCTGCTGGGGCAGGGTGATGGCATTCGAGACCTGAGCTTGTTCCACCTGCACGCGGACATACAGGCCTGGCAGCAGCATGCCCTTTGGGTTGGGCACTTCGGCGCGCAGCGTGACCTGGCCGGTGGCGCTGTCCACGGACAGATCGGTGAACAGCAGCTTGCCGGTGCGCTCATAGACGCTGCCGTCTTCCAGCACGACCTTCACGCTGGCGGCGTCGTTGCCCGAGGCCTTCTTCAGCTTGCCTTCGGCCATGGCCTTGCGCAGCTTGAAGGCCTCGCTCGACGACTGGGTGAAGTTGATATAGACAGGGTCGATCTGCTGGATCACCGCCAGCGGCGTGGCTTCGCCCTGGCCGACCAGCGCGCCCTCGGTGACCAGCGACTGGCCGATGCGGCCCGAGATCGGCGCCGTGACCTTGGCGTAGCCGAGGCTGATATCGGCAGTGCGCACGTTGGCCTTGCCCGCGGCGACATCGGCCAGCGCCTGCTTGTAGGCCGCTTCGGCGTTGACGAATTCCTGCTTGCTGATGGCATTGGCTTCGACCAGCGGCTTGTAGCGCTCGAGCTGGGCCTGGGCCTGGATCAGATTGGCTTCCGAACGGGCCAGCGCGGCGCGCGCGCTCTGGGCCGTGGCTTCATAGGACGCGGCATCGATGCGGTACAGCGCCTGGCCTGCCTTGACGTCGCTGCCTTCGCGGAACAGGCGCTCCAGCAGGATGCCGGCGCTGCGTGCGCGCACCTGGGCCACGCGCGATGCTTCGACACGGCCGGGCAGCTCGGTCACCAGGCCGACATCGCCGGGCGTGGCCACGACGACACCGACCTGCACCTGGGGCGCCTGGCCGGCGGCGGCTGCAGGTGCCTGGCCTTCGGCCGGCTTGTCGCCGCAGGCGGCCAGCGCAAGCGCCGCCGTGATGGCCAGGGCCAGGCTGGCGTGCCGGTAGAGGCGACGGGGAGGGTGTGCGTCGTGCGCGTGGCGCGTGCTGTGCATGGTTTTTTTCCTAATATGAATCAGCGTCAAAGCATGGAGGGGTTGCGTGTGACGGGCGTGAATACGCAATGCCCCTCAAAAGAGCTTGGAGATTGTACATACATCCATGAATGTATAATTAGATCCCTGCCTGAACTGAGGACATTGTGACCTTAGTGCCCCAAGCTGTGCACAAAGAGAATTGGAGACATCTGATGGCCCGTAGAACCAAGGAAGATGCCGAAGCAACGCGCAATGCCTTGCTGGACGCTGCCGAGCAGGTGTTTCTGGCGCAGGGCGTCTCGCAATCATCGCTGGCGGCCATTGCCAAGGAGGCAGGCGCGACGCGCGGCGCGGTGTACTGGCACTTCAAGGACAAGCTCGATCTGTTCAACGCGATGATCGATCGCGTGACCATGCCGCTGGACCAGGTGATATATGGCGACCTGGGCCAGTTGTCGCAGGTGGCCCCGCTGCCGCGGATGTGCCGCGTCATCCATTTGCTGCTCAATGGCCTGGTCAACGACGACCGTATCCGCCGGGTGTTCACCATCCTCATGCACCGCATGGAGTTCGTGGGCGAACTCGCGGCCCTGCAGGTGCGCCATACCTCGTCGATGAACGAGTTCACGCGCCAGCTGGCGCTGGATTTCGCTGCGGTGGCCGAGCAGCAGGGCTATGCGCTGAGCGGCACGCCGCAATTGCTGGCCATCGGCCTGCGCTCCCTGCTGGACGGACTGATGCATTCCTGGCTGATGAGCATCGAGGGTTTCGATCTCGAGAAGGATGGCCTGGCGGCGGTGCAGGTGTATCTCGTGGGCGCCGGACTGCCCAAGGCGGCGGTGGCCGCGACTTTTGCCGAAGCCACTTCCCTGCCGAACCCGCTGGCGGGTGCAGCACGTTTGCCCTGTGGCTATGTAGATAGCTCGGTTCTGTGAATTGCAGGCAAAGTCGTGCGACAATGCCGCTTGCTTTGGACCTCGGTCCGGGGCGGCTGTAGCTCAGTGGATAGAGTATTGGCCTCCGAAGCCAAGGGTCGTGGGTTCGATCCCCGCCAGCCGCACCAGCGCTGCATGAAAGTGCAGAACTAAAGTGAAAAAATAGCAGTTTTGTTTTTGGTGTCAAAAATGCTGCTACAATCGAATTCTTCGGAGGGGTGCCCGAGTGGCTAAAGGGGGCAGACTGTAAATCTGTTGGCTTACGCCTACACTGGTTCGAATCCAGTCCCCTCCACCAGTTTTTGGTTGAAGAGTTGAAGGATGCTTTTACCGGCATCCGCGCACAGAGATGTGCGGGAGTAGTTCAATGGTAGAACCCTAGCCTTCCAAGCTAATGACGCGGGTTCGATTCCCGTCTCCCGCTCCAGAACTGTGTGTCAGTAATTTTTTGAGTTGCCGCAAGGCAATTTCAATGCCCATGTGGCTCAGTGGTAGAGCACTCCCTTGGTAAGGGAGAGGTCGCGGGTCCGATTCCCGCCATGGGCACCAGCTTTCTGGTGCTTCCGCTAGATGGTTGCGCCGAGTCCTGTAGTTAAAGATTTTTTTCGGAGTCGGAAAAATGGCAAAAGGAAAATTCGAGCGCACCAAGCCGCACGTCAACGTGGGCACCATCGGTCACGTCGACCACGGCAAGACGACGCTGACGGCTGCGATCGCAACCGTGCTGTCCGCCAAGTTCGGCGGCGAAGCCAAGAAGTACGACGAAATCGACAAGGCGCCTGAAGAAAAGGCCCGCGGTATCACCATCAATACCTCGCACGTCGAATACGAAACCGAAAGCCGCCACTACGCGCACGTCGACTGCCCCGGCCACGCTGACTATGTGAAGAACATGATCACCGGCGCCGCCCAGATGGACGGTGCGATCCTGGTTTGCTCGGCCGCCGACGGCCCGATGCCCCAGACCCGCGAGCACATCCTGCTGGCTCGCCAAGTGGGCGTTCCCTACATCATCGTGTTCCTGAACAAGTGCGACATGGTGGACGACGAAGAGCTGCTGGAACTGGTGGAAATGGAAGTCCGCGAACTGCTGGACAAGTACAGCTTCCCCGGCGACGACACCCCCATCATCCGTGGTTCGGCCAAGCTGGCTCTGGAAGGCGACAAGGGTCCCCTGGGCGAGCAAGCCATCATGGGTCTGGCTGAAGCCCTGGACACCTACATCCCCACGCCCGAGCGCGCTGTGGACGGTGCCTTCCTGATGCCTGTGGAAGACGTGTTCTCGATCTCCGGTCGTGGCACCGTGGTGACGGGCCGTATCGAGCGCGGCATCATCAAGGTCGGCGAAGAAATCGAAGTCGTCGGTATCCGCGACACGCAAAAGACCACCTGCACCGGCGTGGAAATGTTCCGCAAGCTGCTGGACCAGGGCCAAGCTGGCGACAACGTCGGCCTGCTGCTGCGCGGCACCAAGCGTGAAGACGTGGAACGCGGCCAAGTGCTGTGCAAGCCCGGTTCGATCAAGCCCCACACCCACTTCACCGCTGAAGTGTATGTGCTGAGCAAGGACGAAGGCGGCCGCCACACTCCTTTCTTCAACAACTACCGTCCCCAGTTCTACTTCCGTACCACGGACGTGACCGGTGCGATCGAGCTGCCTGAAGACAAGGAAATGGTCATGCCTGGCGACAACGTGTCGATCACCGTCAAGCTGATCGCTCCCATCGCCATGGAAGAAGGTCTGCGTTTCGCCATCCGTGAAGGCGGCCGTACCGTCGGCGCCGGCGTGGTTGCAAAGATCCTGGCATAATAGATAAGTTCTAGGGGTATAGCTCAATTGGCAGAGCGTCGGTCTCCAAAACCGAAGGTTGTAGGTTCGATTCCTACTGCCCCTGCCACCTCGGTGGTGAAATGAGAAAGCCCGCCAGTCTCTGGCGGGCTTCAGTGTCTTGGGCGTGGCGTGATCCGCGCGAGAGAAATCAGATATGGCCATAAGTCAGGTAGAAACCGTTAGTTCCACCGCCGATAAGGCGAAGCTTGCCGCAGTAGCGGCTTTGGTCGTTGCTGCGATTGCCGGTTTCTACCTGTTGTCCAAGCAAGGCCCGGTGGCGCAATGGGGCGTGCTGATTGTCGGCCTGGTGGCTGCAGCCGGAGTGTTCCTGGTGTCCGAGCCGGGCAAGCAATTCGTCGGCTTTGCACGCGACTCCTGGCGTGAAGTCAAGAAGGTTGTCTGGCCTACCCGCAAGGAAACGATGCAGATGACGGCCTACGTCTTTGTGTTCGTGGTGATCATGGCCTTGTTCCTTTGGTTCACCGACAAGACACTGGAATGGGTTTTGTACGATCTGATTTTGGGCTGGAGGAAGTAATGACGGATGCTGTCGAAATGGGCGTTGCAGATACCACGGGTGCTGCTCCTACCAATCCTGACCTGCGCTGGTACATCGTTCATGCCTATTCGGGCATGGAAAAAGCAGTCGAACGCAACATCACCGAGCGCATCATGCGCGCCGGCATGGAAAACAAGTTCGGCCGCATCCTGGTGCCCACCGAGGAAGTGGTCGAAGTCAAGAACGGCCAGCGCAAGACCACCGAGCGCCGCCTGTTCCCGGGCTACGTGTTCGTCGAGATGGTCATGGAAGACGACACCTGGCACCTGGTCAAGCACACCAACAAGGTGACCGGCTTTGTCGGCGGCGCGAAGAACCGTCCCGCACCGATTTCCGAAGAGGAAGTGCAGAAGATCGTCAGCCAGATGCAGGAAGGCACGGACAAGCCGCGCCACAAGGTCGAATTCCTGGCGGGCGAACTGGTGCGTGTCAAGGAAGGCCCGTTCACCGACTTCAACGGCTCGGTCGAGGAAGTCAACTACGAAAAGAACCGCCTGCGCGTGTCGGTCACGATCTTCGGTCGTGCCACGCCGGTGGAGCTCGAATTCTCCCAGGTCGAAAAGACCTGAGGAACCCCATGAGGCCCAGGCCTCATGTTCTGTGTGGCCCAGGCCTCATGTTTTTGTGTTTTCGCATTTCTCGGCTCGATGCGGAATTTTTGAATGAGTCGTTAACCCCCGGGGAGCAGCGCGCGATAGCGCGCCGCGTTATACCCGCAAGGAGCAATCATGGCGAAGAAAATCGTCGGCTTCATCAAGCTGCAAGTCCCAGCTGGCAAGGCCAACCCATCCCCACCAATCGGTCCCGCACTGGGCCAACGTGGCCTCAACATCATGGAGTTCTGCAAGGCGTTCAACGCCCAGACCCAAGGTGTCGAGCCCGGTCTGCCGCTGCCCGTGGTCATCACGGCCTTTGCCGACAAGAGCTTCACCTTCATCATCAAGACCCCGCCCGCGACGGTCCTGATCAAGAAGGCCATCAAGCTGGACAAGGGTTCCTCGAACCCCAACAAGGTCAAGGTCGGCAAGATCACGCGTGATCAACTGGTTGAGATTGCTAACACCAAGCTCAAGGACATGAACGCCGCCGACGTCGACGCCGCTGTGCGCACGCTGGCTGGTTCCGCCCGTTCGATGGGCGTGCTGGTGGAGGGTTTGTAAAATGGCCAAGCTGACCAAGAAGCAAAAAGCCTTTGCAGGCAAGGTTGATTCCAACAAGCTGTACGCTTTCACCGAAGCCGTCGTGCTGGTGAAGGAAGCTGCAACCGCCAAGTTCGATGAATCCATCGACGTGGCCGTGCAACTGGGCGTGGATGCCAAGAAGTCGGACCAAGTGGTTCGCGGCGCTGTCGTGCTGCCCCACGGTACCGGCAAGACCACCCGCGTTGCGGTGTTCGCACAAGGTGCCAAGGCTGAAGAAGCCAAGGCTGCCGGCGCCGACATCGTGGGCATGGACGACCTGGCCGCCATGGTCAAGGCCGGCGACATGCCTTTCGACGTGGTGATCGCTGCTCCCGACGCCATGCGCGTCGTGGGTACGCTGGGCCAGATCCTCGGCCCCCGCGGCCTGATGCCCAACCCCAAGGTTGGCACCGTGACCCCCGACGTCGCCACGGCCGTGAAGAACGCCAAGGCTGGTCAGGTCCAGTACCGCGTCGACAAGGCTGGTATCGTGCACAGCACCATCGGCCGCCGCTCGTTCGACAACGAAAAGCTGCAGGGCAACCTGGTGGCTCTGATCGACGCCCTGAACAAGTCCAAGCCCGCCACGAGCAAGGGCCTGTACCTGCGCAAGGTGGCAGTTTCCTCGACGATGGGCGTGGGCGTTCGCGTCGACACCCAGACCATCGCAGCGTAATTGCAAAAAATCTTCAGGCCGGTTGCAAGACCGGCTTGATGTGGTGGGCTGCGGCCTGGCGCTCAGGCGCCGGGCCCAGGCCATCCAAGACCGTTGGTGCACACCTGGCTGTGCTTAAACCCGAATGGGCCAACGCAGATGGCGATCCCGCTGCAGATGGATGTATTTCCTCAACAGTTGGTCGCTGCAACAAGAGCGCGTACGAAGGACCTCCGACGTATGCATTTTAAGGAGTAGACCTTGAGTCTTAATCGCAGTGAGAAAGAAGCGGTCATTTCCGAAGTGACCAGCCTCGCCGCTAAAGCTCAAACGCTTGTGATCGCGGAATACCGTGGCATCACGGTCGCCGACATGACCAAACTGCGTGCTGATGCCCGCAGCAAGGGTGTGAGCCTGAGCGTGTTGAAGAACACCCTGGCCCGCCGTGCTGTCGCCGGTAGCGCGTTTGACGTGGTGGCTGACCAGATGACTGGTCCGCTCATCTATGGCTTCTCTGAAGACGCAGTGGCCGCCGCCAAGGTGGTGGCCGACTTCGCGAAGACCAACGCCAAGTTGGTCATTCGCGCAGGCGCTTTCGGTGGCAAGGCCCTGGATGTCGAAGGCGTGAAGCAACTGGCAAACATTCCTTCCAAGGAAGTTCTGCTGGCACAAGTGTGTGGCTTGCTTATGTCCCCCATGTCGCGTACGGCCGTTGTGCTGGGCGCCCTGGCGGCAAAGAAGAGCGAAGGCGTTGCCGAAGTGGCAGCCGAAGAAACTGCCGCGGCCTGAGCGCCTGGTAGTCAACCAACAAAATTGTTAGGAAATCAAAATGGCATTCGATAAAGACGCATTCTTGACCGCGCTGGACAGCATGACGGTTCTGGAACTCAATGACCTGGTGAAGGCCATTGAAGAGAAGTTTGGCGTGAGCGCTGCCGCTATGGCTGCTCCCGCTGCTGGTGGCGCTGCTGGCGGCGCTGCTGCTGCTGAAGAGAAGACCGAATTCAACGTCGTCCTGCAAGAAGCCGGCGCCAACAAGGTGTCCGTCATCAAGGCCGTGCGCGAAATCACCGGTCTGGGTCTGAAGGAAGCCAAGGACCTGGTCGACGGCGCTCCCAAGAACGTGAAGGAAGGCATTGCCAAGGCTGACGCTGAAGCTGCCGTGAAGAAGCTGGTGGAAGCCGGTGCCAAGGCTGAACTCAAGTAATTGAGCTCATTCCCTAGGCTGGAGTGCCCGCAAGGCGCTCCAGCCTTTGGCGCTTATGGAACGCGATTCCAGAACGCACCAGAAAGCGGTCGTGCAAACGAGCGCTTTTTAGTGTCTTCTGACAACCCGACAGCAGAAGACGCCTTGGTTCGGGCGGTGTGCAAGGCACCGTCGTCAGCCATGGTTGGTAGTGGCCAACCGCCAAGCCCGCAGGGAGCTTTCCATGTGGGGCAGTCGTCGAAGACCCAGGACTCATGTCTTTGCCCGGAGATCTCATGGCCTATTCTTACACCGAACGCAAGCGGATTCGCAAAAGTTTCGGCAGCCGCGATAGCGTGCTCGAAGTGCCGTATCTGCTCCAGATGCAAAAGGACGCCTACACCGCGTTTTTGCAAGCAGATGCAGCCCCCAAAAAACGTACCCACGAAGGCCTGCAAGCAGCTTTCAATGCTGCGTTCCCCATCGTCTCGCACAACGGTTTTGTCGAGATGAAGTTTGTCGAGTACAACCTTGCCAAGCCCGCATTTGACGTGCGCGAATGCCAGACCCGTGGTCTGACCTTCGCCTCGGCCGTGCGCGCCAAGGTTCAGCTCATCATCTACGATCGCGAATCCTCGACCAGCCAGTCCAAGGTCGTCAAGGAAGTGAAGGAGCAGGAAGTCTACATGGGCGAAGTGCCCCTGATGACGGAAAAGGGCTCGTTCATCATCAACGGCACGGAACGTGTGATCGTTTCGCAGCTGCACCGCTCGCCTGGCGTGTTCTTCGAACACGACAAGGGCAAGACCCACAGCTCGGGCAAGCTGCTGTTCTCGGCACGCATCATCCCCTACCGCGGCTCCTGGCTCGACTTCGAGTTCGATCCCAAGGACATGCTGTACTTCCGCGTGGACCGTCGCCGCAAGATGCCCGTGACGATCCTGCTGAAGGCCATCGGCCTGACACCCGAGTCGATCCTGGCGAACTTCTTCGTCAACGACAATTTCCGCCTGATGGACAGCGGCGCGCAGATGGAGTTCGTCGCCGAGCGCCTGCGCGGCGAAGTCGCACGCTTCGACATCACCGACAAGTCGGGCAAGGTGGTCGTGGCCAAGGACAAGCGCGTCACCGCGCGCCACACGCGCGAACTCGAGCAGTCGGGCACGAAGTACATCAGCGTGCCTGAGGACTTCCTGATCGGCCGCGTCTGCGCACGCCACATCGTCGACCCCGACACCGGCGAGATCATTGCCAAGGCCAACGAAGAGCTGACCGAAGCGCTGCTGAAGAAGCTGCGCAGCGCCGGCGTGCAAGAGCTGCAGTGCATCTACACCAACGAACTCGACCAGGGCGCCTACATCTCGCAGACGCTGCGCATCGATGAGACGGTGGACGAATTCGCCGCGCGCGTGGCCATCTATCGCATGATGCGCCCCGGCGAGCCGCCAACGGAAGATGCCGTGCAGGCCCTGTTCCAGCGCCTGTTCTACAACCCCGATACGTACGATCTGTCGCGCGTCGGCCGCATGAAGTTCAACGCCAAGATCGGCCGCGACGGCGCGACCGGTCCGATGGTGCTGTCGAACGAAGACATCCTGGCCGTGGTCAAGATCCTCGTCGACCTGCGCAACGGCAATGGCGAAGTCGATGACATCGACCACCTGGGCAACCGCCGCGTGCGTTGCGTGGGCGAACTCGCCGAAAACCAGTACCGCACCGGTCTGGCACGTATCGAGAAGGCCGTGAAGGAACGTCTGGGTCAGGCCGAGCAAGAGCCGCTGATGCCGCACGACCTGATCAACAGCAAGCCGATCTCGGCCGCGCTGAAGGAGTTCTTCGGTGCGTCGCAGCTGTCGCAGTTCATGGACCAGACCAACCCGCTGGCCGAAATCACCCACAAGCGCCGTGTTTCGGCCCTTGGCCCGGGTGGTCTGACGCGCGAGCGTGCGGGCTTCGAAGTGCGCGACGTGCACGTGACCCACTACGGCCGCGTCTGCCCGATCGAAACGCCTGAAGGCCCGAACATCGGCCTGATCAACTCGCTGGCCCTGTATGCGCGCCTGAACGAGTACGGCTTCATCGAGACCCCGTACCGCCGCGTGGTGGACGGCAAGGTCACGGCCGAGATCGACTACCTGTCGGCCATCGAGGAAGGCAAGTACATCATTGCCCAGGCCAACGCCGAACTCGACGCCGAAGGCCGCCTGACGGGCGAGCTGATCTCGGCGCGCGAAAAGGGCGAATCGACGCTGATCTCCGCCGACCGCGTCCAGTACATGGATGTGTCGCCCGCGCAGATCGTGTCGGTGGCCGCTTCGCTGATTCCGTTCCTGGAACACGATGACGCGAACCGCGCCTTGATGGGTGCCAACATGTCGCGCCAGGCCGTGCCGGTGCTGCGTCCCGAGAAGCCCATGGTCGGTACCGGTATCGAGCGCGTTGCCGCGGTCGATTCGGGCACCGTGGTGACGGCAACCCGCGGCGGTATCGTGGATTACGTCGATGCAACCCGCATCGTGATCCGCGTGAACGACGCCGAAGCCGTGGCCGGTGAAGTCGGTGTGGACATCTACAACCTGATCAAGTACCAGCGTTCCAACCAGAACACCAACATCCATCAGCGTCCCGTGGTCAAGCGCGGCGACCTGCTGGCCAAGGGTGACGTGATTGCCGACGGCGCTTCGACCGACCTGGGCGAAATCGCCATCGGCCAGAACATGCTGATCGCGTTCATGCCCTGGAACGGCTACAACTTCGAGGATTCGATCCTGATCAGCGAGCGCGTGGTGGCCGAAGACCGCTACACCTCGATCCATATCGAAGAACTCGTGGTGATGGCCCGCGACACCAAGCTCGGTGCCGAGGAAATCACGCGCGACATCCCGAACCTGTCGGAACAGCAGCTCAACCGCCTCGACGAGTCGGGCATCATCTACGTCGGCGCCGAAGTCCAGCCGGGCGACACGCTGGTCGGCAAGGTCACGCCCAAGGGCGAGACCACGCTGACGCCGGAAGAGAAGCTGCTGCGCGCGATCTTCGGCGAGAAGGCTTCTGACGTGAAGGACACCTCGCTGCGCGTCGACCAGGGCAGCTCGGGTACCGTCATCGACGTGCAGGTCTTCACGCGTGAAGGCATCCAGCGCGACAAGCGCGCCCAGCAGATCATCGACGATGAACTCAAGCGCTTCCGCCTGGACCTGAACGACCAGCTGCGCATCGTCGAAGCCGACGCGTTCGACCGTATCGAGAAGCTGCTGATCGGCCGCGTGGCCAACGGCGGCCCGCAGAAGCTGGCCAAGGGCGCCAAGCTCGACAAGGCCTATCTGGACGGCGTCGAGAAGTTCCACTGGTTCGACATCCGCCCCGCGGAAGACGAAGTCGCGGCACAGCTCGAGTCGATCAAGAACTCGCTGGAGCAGACGCGCCACAGCTTCGACCTGGCTTTCGAGGAAAAGCGCAAGAAGCTCACGCAAGGCGACGAGCTGCCCGCGGGCGTGCTGAAGATGGTCAAGGTCTACCTGGCCGTCAAGCGCCGCCTGCAGCCTGGCGACAAGATGGCCGGCCGTCACGGCAACAAGGGTGTGGTCTCGAAGATCACGCCCGTGGAAGACATGCCTTTCATGGCCGACGGCACCACCGCCGACATCGTACTGAACCCGCTGGGCGTGCCTTCGCGCATGAACATCGGCCAGGTGCTCGAAGTCCATCTGGGCTGGGCCGGCAAGGGTATCGGCCAGCGCATCGGCGACATGCTGCAAGCCGAAGCCAAGGCCTCGGAAATGCGTGAATTCCTGGAGCAGGTCTACAACTCGCGCGGCCGCCAGGAAGACCTGGCCCAGCTGAGCGACACGGAAGTCCTGGCCATGGCGGAGAACCTGAAGACCGGCGTGCCGTATGCAACGCCGGTGTTCGACGGCGCTTCCGAAAAGGAAATCCAGGACATGCTGGCACTGGCGTACCCGCCGGAAATCGCCGCGCGCAAGGGCCTGACGGAAAGCCTGACCCAGGCCTACCTGTTCGACGGCCGCAGCGGCGAGCGTTTCGAGCGTCCGACGACCATTGGCTACATGCACTACCTGAAGCTGCATCACCTGGTCGACGACAAGATGCACGCGCGTTCCACCGGTCCCTACTCGCTGGTGACGCAGCAGCCTCTGGGCGGTAAAGCCCAGTTCGGCGGCCAGCGTTTCGGTGAAATGGAAGTGTGGGCGCTCGAAGCGTACGGCGCCGCCTATGTGCTGCAGGAAATGCTGACCGTGAAGTCCGATGACGTGGTGGGCCGTACCAAGGTGTACGAATCCATCGTCAAGGGCGAACACTCCATCGAAGCCGGCATGCCCGAATCGTTCAACGTGCTGGTCAAGGAAATCCGTTCGCTGGGCCTGGACATCGAGCTGGAACGCTCCTAAGCCGAAAAGGAAAGAGTCACTATGAAATCGCTGCTCGACCTATTCAAGCAATTCACGCCGGATGAGCATTTCGATGCCATCCGCATCGGCATGGCTTCGCCCGAGAAGATCCGTTCGTGGTCTTTCGGCGAAGTGAAGAAGCCCGAGACCATCAACTACCGCACGTTCAAGCCCGAACGCGACGGCCTGTTCTGCGCCAAGATTTTTGGTCCCATCAAGGACTACGAATGCCTGTGCGGCAAGTACAAGCGCCTGAAGCACCGCGGCGTGATCTGCGAGAAGTGCGGCGTTGAAGTCACGCAGACCAAGGTGCGTCGCGAGCGCATGGGTCACATCGACCTGGCCGCGCCCTGCGCCCACATCTGGTTCCTGAAGTCGCTGCCGTCGCGTCTGGGCCTGGTGCTCGACATGACGCTGCGCGACATCGAACGCGTGCTGTACTTCGAAGCCTACGTGGTGACCGACCCCGGCATGACCCCGCTGAAGAAGTTCGGCATCATGTCCGAGGACGACTACGACGCCAAGCGCAAGGAATACGGCGACGAGTTCATCGCCAAGATGGGCGCCGAAGGCATCAAGGACCTGCTGGAGTCGATCGACATCGAGATCGAGATCGACAAGCTGCGCAACGATCTGACGGGTTCCGAAGTCAAGATCAAGAAGAACGCCAAGCGCCTGAAGCTGCTCGAGGCCTTCAAGAAGTCGGGCATCAAGCCCGGCTGGATGGTGCTCGAAGTGCTGCCCGTGCTGCCTCCGGACCTGCGTCCGCTGGTGCCGCTGGACGGCGGCCGCTTCGCGACCTCCGACCTGAACGACCTGTACCGCCGCGTCATCAACCGCAACAGCCGCCTGCGCCGTCTGCTGGAACTGAAGGCACCGGAAATCATCGCGCGCAATGAAAAGCGCATGCTGCAGGAAGCCGTCGACAGCCTGCTGGACAACGGCCGCCGTGGCAAGGCCATGACGGGCGCGAACAAGCGCGCGCTGAAGTCGCTGGCCGACATGATCAAGGGCAAGAGCGGTCGTTTCCGCCAGAACCTGCTGGGCAAGCGCGTGGACTACTCCGGTCGCTCCGTGATCACCGTGGGCCCATACCTCAAGCTGCACCAGTGCGGCCTGCCCAAGCTGATGGCGCTGGAGCTGTTCAAGCCCTTCATCTTCTCGCGTCTCGAAGCCATGGGCATCGCGACGACGATCAAGGCGGCGAAGAAGGAAGTCGAATCCGGCACCCCCGTGGTCTGGGACATCCTGGAAGAGGTCATCAAGGAACACCCGGTGATGCTCAACCGTGCGCCTACGCTGCACCGTTTGGGTATCCAGGCCTTCGAGCCCATCCTGATCGAAGGCAAGGCCATCCAGCTGCACCCCCTCGTCTGCGCGGCGTTCAACGCCGACTTCGACGGTGACCAGATGGCTGTCCACGTGCCGCTGTCGGTGGAAGCGCAGATGGAAGCCCGCACGCTGATGCTGGCCTCCAACAACGTGCTGTTCCCGGCTTCGGGCGAACCGTCGATCGTGCCGTCGCAAGACGTGGTGCTGGGCCTGTACCACGCCACCCGCGAGCGCATCAACGGCAAGGGCGAAGGCATGGTCTTCGCCGACATCGGTGAGGTGCAGCGCGCGCTCGACGCCGACCAGGTCGAACTGGCGGCGAAGATCAACGTGCGCCTGACGGAATGGACCAAGAACAAGGCGACGGGCGAATTCGAGCCCGAAACCAAGCTCGTGGAAACCACCGTCGGCCGTGCGCTGCTGTCGGAAATCCTGCCCAAGGGCCTGCCGTTCAGCAACATGAACAAGGCGTTGAAGAAGAAGGAAATCTCCAAGCTCATCAACACCTCGTTCCGCAAGTGCGGCCTGAAGGCAACCGTCGTGTTTGCCGACAAGCTGCTGCAAAACGGTTTCCGCCTGTCGACGCACGCCGGCATCTCGATCGCCATCGGCGACATGCTGGTGCCGCCGCAAAAGGCCGAGATCATCGGCCGTGCCGAAGCCGAAGTGAAGGAAATCCAGCAGCAGTACGTCTCGGGTCTGGTGACCTCGGGCGAACGCTACAACAAGGTGGTGGACATCTGGGGCAAGGCCGGTGACGAAGTCTCCAAGGTCATGATGGCCCAGCTGGCCAAGGAAAAGGTCATCGACCGCCACGGCAACGAAGTCGATCAGGAATCGTTCAACGCGATTTACATGATGGCCGACTCCGGCGCCCGCGGCTCCGCGGCCCAGATCCGCCAGCTCGCCGGTATGCGTGGCCTGATGGCCAAGCCGGACGGCTCGATCATCGAGACGCCCATTACCGCGAACTTCCGCGAAGGCCTGAACGTGTTGCAGTACTTCATCTCCACCCACGGTGCCCGCAAGGGTCTCGCGGATACGGCGCTGAAAACGGCCAACTCGGGTTACCTGACGCGTCGCCTGGTCGACGTGACGCAGGATCTGGTCGTGACCGAGCAGGATTGCGGCACCACCAATGGCACGCTGATGCGCGCCATCGTCGAAGGCGGTGAAGTCATCGAATCGCTGCGCGACCGCGTGCTGGGCCGTACCACGGCCGAGGACGTGCTGAGCCCCGAGACGCGCGCCGTCGTGGTGCCCGCGGGCACGCTGCTCGAGGAAGACACGATCGAAGGCATGGAAGCTGCCGGCGTGGACGAAGTGAAGGTGCGCACGGCCCTGACCTGCGAAACCCGCTACGGCCTGTGCGCCTGCTGCTACGGCCGCGACCTGGGCCGCGGCGGCCAGATCAACCTCGGCGAAGCCGTGGGTGTGATTGCCGCCCAGTCCATCGGCGAACCCGGCACGCAGCTGACCATGCGTACGTTCCACATCGGTGGCGCGGCTTCGCGTGCGGCGATTGCCTCGAGCGTCGAAGCCAAGTCCAACGGCTTGATCGGTTTCAACCCGACCATGCGCTATGTGACCAACACCCGTGGCGAGCTGGTGGTGATTTCGCGTTCCGGCGAAATCATCATCCAGGACGAGCACGGCCGCGAGCGCGAGCGCCACAAGGTGCCGTACGGTGCGATCCTGACCATCAAGGCCGACCAGACCATCAAGGCTGGCACGATCCTGGCGAACTGGGATCCGCTGACCCGACCGATCATTACCGAGTACGCCGGTAGCGTGAAGTTCGAGAACGTCGAAGAAGGCCTGACGGTTGCCAAGCAGCTCGACGAAGTGACCGGTCTGTCCACGCTGGTGGTGATCGATCCGAAGCGCCGCGGCTCGACCAAGGTGGTTCGTCCCCAGGTCAAGCTGATCGACGCGAGCAACCAGGAAGTCAAGATCCCCGGCACCGACCATTCGGTGACGATCGGCTTCCAGGTGGGCGCGCTGATCCAGGTGCGCGACGGCCAGGAAGTGGGCCCCGGCGAAGTGCTGGCCCGTATTCCGGTCGAAGGCCAGAAGACGCGCGACATTACCGGTGGTCTGCCCCGCGTTGCCGAGCTGTTCGAAGCCCGTACGCCGAAGGACAAGGGCACGCTGGCAGAAATGACCGGCACGGTGTCGTTCGGCAAGGAAACCAAGGGCAAGGTCCGCCTGCAGATCACCGATCTCGAAGGCAAGGTCTCCGAAGAGCTGGTGCCGAAGGAGCGCAACATCCTGGTGCACGAAGGCCAGGTGGTGAACAAGGGCGAACTGATCGTCGACGGCCCGGCCGATCCGCAGGACATCCTGCGCCTGCTGGGTATCGAGGAACTGTCGCGCTACATCGTGGACGAAGTCCAGGACGTGTACCGCTTGCAGGGCGTGAAGATCAACGACAAGCACATTGAAGTGATCGTGCGCCAGATGCTGCGCCGCGTCGTGGTCGAGAACCCCGGTGAGTCGACCTACATCGCCGGCGAACAGGTCGAGCGCTCGGAGATCCTCAACACCAACGAAACGCTGCTGGCCGAAGGCAAGATCCCGGCAACGTACTCGAACGTGCTGCTGGGTATCACCAAGGCGTCGCTGTCGACCGATTCGTTCATCTCCGCGGCTTCCTTCCAGGAAACCACGCGCGTGCTGACCGAAGCGGCGATCATGGGCAAGCGCGACGAGCTGCGCGGCCTGAAGGAAAACGTCATCGTCGGCCGCCTGATTCCCGCAGGTACCGGCCTGGCCTACCATCAGGCACGCAAGGCCAAGGATGCGATGGACGACGCCGAGCGCCGCGCCATTGCCGAAGCCGAAGCCGCCGAGCTGGCCGGCATCATCGAAGAAGGCGCCGACACGGTGTCCGTCAACGATTCTTCCGCCGATTAAGTCTCTGACTTAAGCTGAGCCGCGCCCCCGTTCCGCAGCTGCTGGACGGGGGCGTTTTCATTGGTTTTTCACGAACCGGGGCGCGATGAAGACAAGCGTTCCGGTCCCTGTGCATGTGGTCTATCTCCCTGGACTGGATCGTCCTGGCGGTGCTGGTTTTCTGGGCCGTCGGTGCCTACAACCGGATAATGCGGCTGCGCACGGCCTGTGTGCAGGCCTTTGGCGCGCTCGACAGCTATCTGCTGCAGGCCCAGGGGCTGCTGGGCGAATGGGCCGCGGCCCAGGCCGGGCAGGCCGATCTCGCCGGCGCGCACCGGCTCGCGCATGCGGCCTGGCAGCAGAGCCTGGCGGCGCTGGGTGCGGCATTGGCCGGCGCGCGTGCGCGGCCGCTGCACGCGCAGACGATGCAGGGGCTTGAAAGTGCCCACGCCGCACAGTACGTGGCCTGGCAAGCCCTGAAGAACCTGCCGGGCGCACCTGAGGACCCGGCATGGCGCCTGCGCTGGCAGCAGCAGCAGGCACAGACCGGACTGGCCGCCGACCAGTTCAACACCGCAGTGGCGCAATACAACGCGGCCATTGCCCAATTCCCGGCGCGCGTGCTGGCGTGGTTCTTTGGATTCCGCGCAGCACGCCCGCTTCAACCGGCCCTTGGGGCCCAGCCAGCAGACACCGCCGCATGAGCCGAATCTTTCCTCCTTCTTCCCTCGAACCGGCAGCTGCCGCAGGAGGCGGCGCGCCCGCGCTGTCGCAGCAGCTGGCCGAAGTGGCGCAGGCGCTGCAGGCCATCCTGGCGGGCCAGTCGGGCACGCAGGCGCTGGCCGCCGTGCCGCAACGCCTGCGCCCCGGCGTGCAGGCACTGCTGTTCCAGGTGCTGCGCCAACTGGGCCGCGCCCAGGCGCTGCGCGCCGAACTCGCGCCGCGCACGCCGCCGCCGCGCGTGAACGCGCTGCTGTGCACGGCGCTGGCGCTGGCCTGGGACGAGGCCCAGGCGCCGTATCCGCCGTTCACGCTGGTGAACCAGGCCGTGGAGGCCGCCAAGCGCGGTCCGGCCCAGCGCCAGGCGGCCTTCATCAACGCCTGCCTGCGCCGTTTCCTGCGCGAGCGCGATGCGCTGGTGCACAAGACCAATGCCCAGCCGCAGGCGCTGTGGAACCATCCGCAGTGGTGGATCGACCGGCTCAAGCAGGACCATCCCGACCACTGGCAGCAGATCCTCGAAGCCAACAACCGGCATGCGCCCATGACGCTGCGCGTCAACCGGCTGCAGGGCACGGTGGCGCAATACCAGGAATTGCTTTCGGCGCAGCAGATGGATGCCAAGCCGGTGGTGGACAGCGGCCTGGAGCTCGCGCAGCCGCAGCCGGTGCAGGCCCTGCCCGGGTTTGCGCAGGGCCGGGTGTCGGTGCAGGATGCGGCCGCGCAGATGGCCGCGCCCTTGCTGCTGCAGGGACTGGACCTGGCGCAGCCGCTGCGCGTGCTCGATGCCTGCGCCGCGCCGGGCGGCAAGACCGCGCATCTGCTGGAGTACGCGGGCGCCGGCGCGCCGCTGCAGGTCACGGCGCTGGAGATCGATGCGCAGCGCAGCCAGCGCATCCACGACACATTGGCGCGCGTGGGCGTCAAAGCCCAGGTGCTCGTGGCCGATGCCTCGCGTCCCGAGCTGTGGTGGCAGCAGGCCAGCGGCGGCGCGCAGTTCGACGCGATCTTGCTCGATGCGCCCTGCACGGCCTCGGGTATCGTGCGCCGCCACCCGGACGTGCGCTGGCTGCGCCGCGGCAGCGATGTGGACCAGTTGGCAGCGATCCAGTCGCGCCTGCTCGACACGCTGTGGCCGCTGCTGCGCAGCGGCGCGCGCATGCTGTACTGCACCTGCTCGGTGTTCAAGGCCGAGGGCGACCTGCAGGTGAAAGCGTTTCTTGCACGCAACACTCAAGCGCGGCTATTGCCCTCACCCGGGCATTTAATTCCAGGCAATGGCGCGCAAAACGCGGCTGTCCTGGACAATCATCCGGGTGACCATGATGGATTCTTCTACGCCCTGCTGGAAAAACTCCCCTGAGCGCACGCGGCATGCGCGCGTGCGGACCCTGCGCTGGCAGCATTGGCTGATGGCCTGCGTGCTGTGTCTCGCGGGCTGGAGCCTGCAAAGCCCGGCCTGGGCGCAGGGCAGCGCGGCCATCACCCAGATGCAGGTCGAGCGCACGCCCGAAGGCATGCTGCTGAGCGCGGCGCTCGCGTTTGAATTGCCCGAGCATGTCGAAGATGCGCTGCTCAAGGGCATCACCATGCATTTCGTGCTGCAGGCGCAGGTGCTGCGCGAGCGCTGGTACTGGTCCGATGCCGAGATGGCGCATTCGACCCGCTATATGCGCCTGAGCTACCAGCCGCTGACCCGGCGCTGGCGGCTGCACATCTCGTCCACCCCGCTCACGGGAACGGGATCGGGTTCGGGCCTGGGGCTGGCACTGTCCCAGACCTATGACGATCTGGCCGAGGCGCTCAACGCCATGCAGCGCATCTCGCGCTGGAAGATTGCCGATGGCGCGCAGGTGCCCGAGGACATGCCGGTCACGGTGCAGCTGCGCTTCGGCCTCGACCTGTCGCAGCTGCCGCGGCCGCTGCAGATCGGTGCGTTCGGCCGCTCGGGCTGGAGCCTGCAGATGACGCAAAGCCTGCGCCTCGCGGGCGGAGGCCAGCCTTGAACGCAGGCGCGGCGATGCCGGCTTCGCGTTGGTCGCGCACGGCGCGCTGGGCCGTGGGCGTGGGCGTGGCGCTGATGTGCGCGATCGGCCTGGTGCTGATGTTCCTGCTGGCGCTGGCCACCAATAACCGCGAGGCCTACGAACGCAACTACAACTGGCTGTTCACGATGAACGTGCTGGTCGCGGCCGTGCTGCTGGGCCTGCTGCTCTGGGGCGGAGTGCGGCTGGCGCTGCGCCTGCGGCGCGGGCGCTTCGGCAGCCGACTGCTGCTCAAGCTGGCAGGCATCTTTGCGCTGGTCGGCGTGGTGCCCGGGCTGCTGATCTATGTCGTGTCCTACCAGTTCGTCTCGCGCTCCATCGAGAGCTGGTTCGATGTCAAGGTCGAAGGCGCTCTGTCCGCGGGGGTGAGCCTGGCGAGCGTCACGCTCGAGACCGTGGCCAACGACATGGCGCACAACACGCGCACGGCGAGCGAGTCGCTGTCCCAGGTGCCGAATGCGGCCGCGGGTTTCGAACTCGAACGCATACGCGAGCAGCTCGGTGCCGTCGATGTGGTGCTGTGGAACGACTCGGACAAGGTGCTGGCCAGCGCCGGGCCGTCCAAGTTCGATCTGTTGCTGCCCGAGCGGCCCAGCGCCCAGCAAAAGCGCGCGCTGCGCGAGCAGTCGGCATCGGCGCGCATCGAGGGGCTGGATGACATGTCGGGCATCGACGATCCCGAGGTCCTGGCGCGCATGCTGGACGCGGTGCGTGTGCGCACGCTGGCGCTGGTGCCCAATCCTGCCGTGGGACTGCTGGCCGAGCGGCGCTATGTGCAGGCCACGCTGAAGCTGCCGGTGGCGCTGCTGGCCAATGCCATGGCGGTGCAGGAAGCCCACCGCGAATACCAGGAACGCGCGCTGGCGCGCGAAGGCCTGCAGCGCATGTACATCGGCACGCTGACGCTGACGCTGTTTTTCGCGGTGTTCGGTGCCGTGCTGCTGGCCGTGGTGCTGGGCAACCAACTGGCGCGGCCGCTGCTGATGCTGGCCCAGGGCGTGCGCGAAGTCGCGCGTGGCGACCTGCGGCCCAAGGCCTCGCTGCCCAGCGCCGACGAGCTCAGCGGACTCACGCGCGCGTTTGCGCTGATGACACGGCAGCTGGCCGAAGCCAACTACGCGGTGGGCCAGAGCATGGCCGATCTCGACTCGGCGCGCGCCAACCTGCAGACGATTCTCGACAACCTGACCTCGGGCGTGATCGTGCTCGATGCGGACGGACATGTGGTGTCCAGCAACCCGGGCGCCACGCGCATCCTGCGCGTGCCCATGGCCGCCTACCAGGGCCGGCTGCTGCAGGACGTGCCGGGCCTGCAGGAATTCGCGCAGATGGTGCGCGAGCAGTTTGCGCAGTTCCTCGGCGAGCGCGGCGCGTCGCTGGGCCGCGACCGCTGGCAGCAGGTGCATGAGCTGCACAGCGCGGCCGGCGGCGGCGTGGTGCATGACAGCACCAGCCTGGTGGTGCGCGGCGCGGAGCTGCCCGACACCCAGCACCTGCTGGTGTTCGACGATATCTCCGAGATCGTCTCGGCCCAGCGTGCGCAGGCCTGGGGCGAGGTCGCGCGGCGCGTGGCCCACGAGATCAAGAATCCGCTGACGCCGATCCAGCTGTCGGCCGAGCGCCTCGCCATGAAGCTCACGGACAAGCTCGCTCCCACCGATCAGGCCCTGCTCAACAAATCGGTAAAGACCATCGTCGAGCAGGTGGGCGCGATGAAGCATCTGGTGGACGAATTCCGCGACTACGCGCGCCTGCCCGCGGCCCAGCTGATGCCGCTGGACCTGAACGGCCTGCTGGCCGATGTGATGCATCTCTACGGCGAGGAGAACGCCGCGGTGCGCGTGACCCTGCACCTCGATGCGAACTGCCCGTGGATTGCCGGAGATGCACAGCAACTGCGGCAGATCGTCCATAACCTGTTGCAAAATGCGCAGGACGCGACCGAACAGGCCGCGGCCGAAAGCGGCACGGCGCCCGGCTCGGTGGAACTGGCCACGCAGTGGAACGCACTCACCGGACGCGTGCAACTGATCATCAGCGATAGCGGGACAGGATTTCCCGCCAATATCCTGCAAAGGGCCTTCGAGCCCTATGTCACAACCAAGGCACGCGGCACCGGTCTCGGGCTTGCCGTGGTCAAGAAAATCGCAGATGAGCATTCGGCCCGCATCAACTTGAGCAACCGGGTAGAAAACGGGATAGTGCGGGGAGCACAAGTGTCGCTATCATTTGCCCCTGTAAACAAGGTCCTCGCAGAGGGCGCCGCTCAGCGCAGTACATAGGCGTTTCAATACACATGGCAAACATACTGGTGGTCGACGACGAATTGGGGATTCGGGATTTGTTGTCGGAGATCCTCAATGACGAGGGACATAGTGTCGATCTGGCCGAGAACGCAACCCAGGCGCGTGCGGCGCGGTTGTCCGGCAGCTATGACCTGGTTCTGCTGGACATCTGGATGCCCGACACCGATGGCGTGTCGCTGCTCAAGGAATGGTCTGCGGCAGGCCAGTTGACCATGCCGGTGATCATGATGAGCGGCCATGCCACCATCGATACCGCCGTCGAGTCCACCCGCATCGGCGCGTTCTCCTTTCTGGAAAAGCCGATCACGCTGCAGAAGCTGCTCAAGGCGGTCGAGCAGGGCCTGGCACGCAGCAGCGCGCAGGCCGCTGCGGCGCCCGGGCACGCACCTGCCGACAGCAGCAGCGCCGCGGCACCGGCCGAATCCACGCACCACCATGCACTGTCTTCGGCCGTGCGCGTGGCCAGCGATGCCGGCCCTGAACAGCACCAGGGCTTCGACCTCGACCGCCCGCTGCGCGAGGCGCGTGACGGTTTCGAGAAAGCCTACTTCGAATTTCACCTGGCCCGCGAAGGCGGCTCGATGACGCGCGTCGCCGAAAAGACCGGCCTGGAGCGCACCCATCTGTACCGCAAGCTGCGCCAGCTGGGCGTCGATCTGGGCCGCAACAAACGCGGTTGAAAGAAATTTTGAAAAAAATAGCGATTTTCAAATTCGGGTCAAAAAACGCCCCTATAATTTGAGCTTCAGCAGGCCCGGTAGCTCAGTCGGTAGAGCAGAGGATTGAAAATCCTTGTGTCGGCGGTTCGATTCCGTCCCAGGCCACCAAACACGAAGCCCCAGATCAGCAATGGTCTGGGGCTTTTGCTGTTGGCGGCGTGGCGCACGGCGCTGCGCCTTGCGGCGGTGCCCGAAAGGGGCTTGCCAAAACGGCGCGATTGCTCCGACCATAGCGGCATGCAAGGTCTTGCGCTTTCCTTTTTCGCGTGGGTCTGGTGCGCCGGTCTCGCCCTGGCGTGTGGGCTGGGCCATGCCGAGCCGGCCAAGGCGCCCGCAGCGGTGCCCATCAACGCGGTGCAGCCGATTGCGCTGGCGGACATCCTGGCGCGCGCCGAGGAGGACCAGCAGCGCGTCGATCGCGTCAAGCGCCTGCTGGCTGCTCCCGATCCGGTGGTGCCCCTGCAGGCGGCGCTGGGCAAAATCGCGGCGCCCGTCGATGCCAAGCTGCACAACGCCACGGGAGCGGCCTTGCGCGGGCTGCCAGTCATGCGCCTGGAGAGCCTCGCGCGGCATTGGCAATTCGACATCCGCCGCCATGAACGCTGGCAGGCCGAGGCACATCGCAGCTTCGCGCCCTACGAGGACAGTGCGCTGGACCTGGCGCAGCGCCGTGCCGCATGGTCGGCGACGCGCGCCCAGGGATTGCTCGATGGCCTGCCGTCAGTGCTGGCCGGGCGCGTGGACGCGATGCTGGGCGGCATCGACGCCGCCGAAGCCGGCCTGGGCGCGGCGCTGTCGCGCCAGTTCGCGCTCATGCAGCGCGCCAGCGCGCTCAAGGCGCGCATCGATGCCGGGAACAACGAGGTGGCGTCCACCATCGCCGAGATCGACGCGGGGCTCTGGCATGAGGAGGCGCCGGCGCTGTGGGAGGGTCTGGAGCAGCATGGCAGCGGAAGCCAGTCGCCGCAGCGCCAGCTCGACCTCGGCCTGGATATCGAGCGCCAGTTCGCGATCGATTACAACGCCGCCAACACCGGCAACCAGCGCGCGCTGCACGCCGTGCAGCTGTTGCTGCTGCCGGCGATCATCTGGCTGGTCATGCGCAGCCGGCACAACCGGCCGGTGGGGGATGCCAAGGAAACCACGTCACCGGCCGCGGCACTGGCATTGCGCCGACCGGTATCGGCCTGGCTGCTGTTGTCGCTGCTGGCGGTGCTTGCCCTGGAGGCCGATGCGCCGCTGCTGGTGCAGGAATTCGTGTTGCTGCTGGCGCTGGTGCCGGCGCTGCGCCTGCTGCCGCCGGGCACGCTGCGCGCGCTGGGCGCCTGGCCTTACGTCGCCGTCGCGCTGTATGTGCTCGATCGCGCGGGGGTGGCCGTGCCGGTGGACAAGGGCTGGTACCGGCTGTTCCTGCTGGTGCTCAATATCCTGGCATTGGTGCTCACGCTCTGGCTGCTCAAGCGTACCGCGGGCGCGCAGGCGCCGGCCCCGGGCCACAGCCAGCGGCTCAGGACGTCAGTGCGCAGCGTGGCCTGGGGCGTACTGGCTTTGCTGGTGGTGGCTGCCATCGCCAATGTCGTCGGCAATGTGTCGCTGGCCGAGACGCTGACCAGCGGCGTCATTGACAGCGGCTACATGGCGCTGCTGCTCTATGCCGGCGTGAATGCCTGCCTGGGCCTGCTGCAGGCCTTGTTCGACCAGCCCGAGCTGGTGGATCGCCGGCTGGTGCGCGCGCATGGTGCGCTGATACAGACGGCCTGCACGCGGGTGCTGCTGCTGGCGGCGGGCATCGGCTGGCTGCTCTACACCATGAACCGGTTCCGCGTCCTGCGCCCGCTGCACAGCATGGGCGCGAAGGTGCTGGGATTCGGCATCGAGGCCGGCGAGGTGTCCATCCACCTGGGCGACCTGCTCACGTTCGCGTTCTCCGCCTGGCTCGCGCTGTGGGCCGCGCGTGCCGTGCGCCGGCTCTTGCGCGACGAACTCACGGGCCATGCCGGCCTGCCGCGCGGCGTGGGCAACAGCATCTCGTCGCTGAGCTACTACGGCGTGCTGCTGCTGGGGTTGCTGATCGCACTGTCGGCCGCAGGCTTCAAGGTGAGCCAGCTGACGCTGGTGTTCGGCGCGCTGGGCGTGGGTATCGGTTTCGGGCTGCAGAACGTCGTCAACAACTTCGTTTCAGGCCTGGTGCTGATGTTCGAGCGGCCCATACAGCCGGGCGATGTGGTGGACGTGGCGGGCGTTTCGGGCACGGTGCGCGAGATCAGCCTGCGCGCCACCGTGATCCGCACCTTCGATGGCGCGGATGTGGTGGTGCCGAACGGGCAGCTGCTGTCCGGCAATCTCGCGAACTGGACCATGTACGACCGCAGCCAGCGCGTGCAGGTGCCGGTGGACGTGGCCTACGGCTCGGATCCGGCGCAGGTCATTGCCTTGCTGCAGGCGGCGGCCTGCGCGACACCGGGCGCGGCCGAGAATCCCGCGCCGGTGGTGCTGATGACGAACTATGGCGACAGCGGGTTGAAATTCGTGGTGCGGGTCTGGGCCCGCGACCAGGCCAACGCGGAAACGCTGCGCAGCGAATTGCTGGCGCGCCTGCTCAAGGCGCTCGAGACCGCCGGAATCGCCATTGCCCACAAGCAGCTCGATATCAGCCTGCACCCGATGGCGCAAACGCCGGCGCCGCCGGCGCGTGACGCGAAGGCCTGAGGCGGCGCGAGCCGCCCGGCTTCAATCGGGGAACAGCTTCTGGATCTGCTCCAGCGTCACGGGCTTCTGGAAGTAATGGTCGACGGTGACGAAGGTGGCCTTGACGCGCGGATCGTCGGCGGGCGAGCCGGTGATGGCGACCAGGATGACGTCGTCGCCGAACTGCTCGCGAAAGCGGCGCGCGAGTTCAAGACCGTCCATGCCGGCCATGCTGATGTCGAGCATGACGCAATGCGGCGGTTCATGCTGCGCTTGCTCCAGAGCCTCTTCGCCGCCATAGAATGGCCGGGCGCGGTGGCCCAGCAGCTCCAGCAGCGTCGCAAGGGAATCCGCTGCATCCTTCGAGTCATCAACGACGTAGACTGTCAACTGGTCCACAATATTCCTTACACGTACTTGCCGTCCATTGTGCCCGTGGACGGCCGAAAAAGCACACGACGATCTCATGGCGCATCAAAAAAAAGCCGATGAATTCAACGCCGACCGCTTCCGGTTGCTGGTGGAGGCAGTGCAAGACTACGGCATTTTCATGCTTGACGAAAACGGTATCGTCATGTCCTGGAATGCGGGCGCGGCGCGGCTCAAGGGTTATACCGCCGAGGAAATCATAGGGCGGCACTTCTCGATCTTCTATCCCGAACCCGCAAAGCAGAAGATGTGGCCCGACCATGAGCTGCAGCTGGCCACGGAGCACGGCACCTACGAGGAAGAAGGCTGGCGCGTGCGCAAGGATGGCAGCATGTTCTGGGCCAACGTGGTCATCACCGCGCTGCGCGACCCGCAGGGCCAGCTGACCGGTTTCGGCAAGGTCACACGCGACCTGACCGAGCGGCGCCTGCAGGAGGAGGCGCTGCGCCAGAGCGAGGAGCGCTTTCGGCTGCTGATCGAGGGCGTGCGCGACTATGCGATCTACATGCTCGACCCGATGGGCCGGATCCAGAGCTGGAACAGCGGCGCCGAACTCATCAAGGGCTACAAGGCGGCGGAGGTGCTGGGCCGGCACTACAGCATGTTCTTTCGCAGCGAGGATGTGGCGCAGGGCCTGCCGGGACAGGAGCTGCGCGACTGCCTGCAGCGCGGGCGCACCGAGGAAGAGGGCTGGCGCGTGCGCAAGGACGGCTCGACCTTCTGGGCCAATATCGTCATGGTGCCGATGTGGAGCGCCGACGGCTCCCACCTGGGCTTTGCCAAGGTCACGCGCGACATGACCGAAAGCCGGCGCCTGAGCCATCTCGAACACTCGTCGCGGCAGATGAACGAGTTCATCGCGATGCTGGCGCACGAGTTGCGCAATCCGCTCGCGCCGATCCGCAATGCGGTGTCGATCCTGCAGCTCGAGCAGGCGCCGAGCACGACGGTGCGCACCAGCCGCGACATGATCGACCGCCAGCTGTCGCATCTGACGCGCCTGGTCGACGACCTGCTCGATGCGGGCCGGCTGACCAGCGGCAAGATCCGCATCAAGCCGGAACTGATTTCCTTCAACCGCGTGGTGTCGCGCGCCATCGAGGCCACGCGGCCCGCGATGGATGCGCGCTCGCACCAGTTCAAGCTCGACGTGCCGGCCGAGGACCTGTGGGTGAATGCCGACGAGACGCGGCTGGCGCAGGTGCTGCAGAACCTGCTGAGCAACGCCACCAAGTTCACGCCCGTGGGCGGCGTGATCACGCTGTCGGCGCGCGTCGAGGCCGGGCGGCTGCATGTCGATGTCGCGGACAACGGCGAAGGCATTTCACCGCTGGCGCTGGAGAGCATCTTCGAGCTGTTCTCGCAGGGCGACGGGCTGGCGGCATCGCGCCAGTCGGGGCTGGGCATCGGCCTGTCGCTGGCGCGCTCGCTGGTGGAAATGCATGGCGGCTCGATCTCGGCCAAAAGCCCGGGCACCGGCCGGGGCAGCGTGTTCAGCTTCGAGCTGCCGGGCGCGGTGCTCAAGACCGGGGGAGGCGATGATGCGAATTCCGACGCCGGCGCGACCCTCGCGGTGCGCATGCTGGTGGTCGACGACAACCGCGATGCCGCGGACAGCCTCGCGGAAATCCTGCGCCTGCTCGGCTACCGCGTGAGCACCGCGTATGACGGACGCACGGCGCTGGAATCGGCGCTGCGGGAAAAGCCGCGCGCGGTGTTTCTCGATATCGGCATGCCCGACATGGATGGCCCGGCCGTGCTGCGCGCCTTGCGCGCGCTGCCCGGCGGCAGCAGCATCTATGCCGCGGCCGTGACCGGGTATGGCAGCGAAGACGAGCGCACCCACCGTCCGGATTTCGCCGGCTTCGACGCCCGGCTGCTCAAGCCCGTGGCGCTCGAGGACCTGCAGAAGCTGCTGGCCGCGGCGAAATTGTGATGCCGCGCGCGGCGCAGGAGCGGGGTCAGCGGATGGTCAGGCCCGCAGTCTTGATCGCCTGCGCGTAGCGCGGCTGCTCGGTCTGCAGGCTCCTGGCGAGATCGGCCGACGAGCCGCCCGCGACCTTGAAGCCCTGGGCCTCGAGCTGGGCGCGCACCTCGGGCAACTGCAGCACCTGGTTGATGTCGCGGTTGATCTTCTGCACGATGGCCGGCGGCGTGCCGGCCGGCGCGAAATAGCCCTGCCAGCTCTCGACCGAATAGCCCGGCAGCTTGGCGGCTTCGGCCACGGTGGGCACGTTCGGCAGTGCGGGCGAACGGTAGCTGGTGGTCACGGCCAGCGCGCGCAGCTTGCCGGCGCGCACGTATTCGGTCACCGCGGCCAGCGTGATCAGCGTCGCATTCGCATGCCCGGCAATCACATCGACCGAGGCCGGGCCGCCGCCAGGGTAGGGAATGTAGTTGACCTTGGCACCGGTCTCCTGGGCCAGGATCTCGTGCGCGACATGGGCGATGCCGCCATTGCCGGGCAGCGCCAGGCTGATGCTTTCGGGCTGGGCCTTGGCGCGCGCCAGGTAGTCGCCCAGCGTGTTCAGGCCCGTGCCCGGGTTCACCACCAGCACCTGGGGGTTGACCACGGCCTTGACCACGGGCGCAAAGCTGCGCGCGGTGTCGTAGGGCAGGTCGCGGAACAGGATGCTGTTGAGCATCAGGCCCTCGCCCTGCTGCAGCAGCGTGTAGCCGTCGGGCGCTGCCTTGGCAACCTTGCCGGCGCCGATGGTGCCGCTGGCGCCGGCGACGTTCTCGACGATCACGGTCTGGCCCCAGAGCTGGGACAGGCGCTCGCCCAGCGTGCGCGTGAGCTTGTCGGCGCTGCCGCCCGGCGCCACCGGCACGATGATGCGCACGGGCTTGCTGGGGAAGGTGGCCGCGGTGTCGGGCGCGGCCTGCAGCGCGGAGGCATGCAGCGCGGCGCCGCCGGCGGCGGTCAGTGCGATTGCCGACGCCAGGGTGCGCAGGAAGAAACGTTTGGTGGTCATATGGCGGCTCGGCAGGAAAGAAAGGATGTGCCGAATCTAGGGACCGCGGCGCGCCGCGTGAACGAAGCTTTTCAGCTAACGATCTGCGCTTTTCTTCGTTGGCCCGGGCCGCGCGGGTGCGTAACGTGGGGGCAATTTCCCGGAGACCCCCATGACCCAGACCCATGTTTCCCTCGACTTCAGCGGCAGCGACATCGCCAGCCGGCGCAGCGCTGCCGTGGCGGATTTCGTGGCCCAGGCGCGCCGCCTGCTGCCCGACCCCGAGCGCGCCACGCCCGAACAACTGCGCGCCGTGGCCACGCTGCTCGAGCGCCTGGGCACGCAGCGCGAGCTGTTCGCGTCCGAGCACTTTCCGGTGTCGGCGCAGAACCCGGCGCAGGTATACCGCCTGAGCGAGGATGCGGGCGGGCGCTATGCGCTGTATCTGTCGGCGGGCCTGCCGGGCAAGTCGCAGCCGCCGCATGACCACACCACCTGGGCCATCATTGCCGGCATTTCCGGCAACGAACGCAATGTGTTCTTCCGCCGCGACAAGACCCAGGATGCCGCGCGCGACACGCTCACGGCCGAGCGCAGCGTCGATGTGACTTCGGGCGTGTCCGTGGTGCTGTCGCCCACCGACGTGCACACCATCGAGCTGATCGGCGACGAGCCCGGGCTGCACCTGCATTTCTACGGCCTGGGCATCGACCGCCTGCCGGGCCGCGTGGTGTTCGAGAGCCCCGAAGGCGGCAGCTTCCGCACCTTCGGCCCGCCGCGCTCGATCCGCCACCCGCTGGTCTCGCCCCAGGCGCTCAAGGCCGCGCTGTTCGATGGCGAGGAGATTGCCGTGCTCGACGTGCGCGAGACCGGCGTGTTCGCGCACCGCCACCTGCTGTTTGCGGCCTCGGCGCCGCTGTGGCGCCTGGAGCTGCTGATCGACCGCCTGGTGCCGCGCCGCGGCACGCGCATCGTGCTGGTCGATGCCGACGAGTCGCTGTCGCACCAGGCCGCGGCCAAGCTCGCGCGCCTGGGCTGGCGCAATGTGTCGGTGCTCGCAGGCGGCACCGACGGCTGGGCCGCCGCGGGCTTCGAGATCTTCAGCGGCACGAATGTGCCGAGCAAGGCCTTCGGCGAAGTCATCGAGCACGAGAAGCACACGCCCTGGATCACCTCCGACGAGCTGCAGGAGCGCGTCGAGCGCGGCGACAACATCGTGGTCGTGGACAGCCGCACGCCCGAGGAATTCGCGGCCTTCAGCCTGCCGTTCGCGCACAGCCTGCCGGGCGCCGAACTGGTGTACCGCATCGGCGAGATCGCGCCCGATCCCGAAACGTTTGTGGTGGTGAACTGCGCGGGCCGCACGCGCAGCATCGTCGGCGCGCAGACGCTGATCGATGCCGGCATTCCGAACCGCGTGGCGTCGCTGCGCAACGGCACGATGGACTGGCTGCTCACGGGCCGCACGCTGGCGCATGGCCGTGGCGCGGCCCTGCCCGAGCCCGCGCCCGAGACGCTGGACAAGGCGCGCGCGCGTGCGGCCGCGGTGGCGCAGCGCGCCGGCGTGCAGCGCATCGGCGCGGCGGATCTCGCGCGCTTCGAGTCCGAGGCGCAGGAGCGCACGCTCTACCGCTTCGACGTACGCACCGAGCAGGAATACGAAGCCGGCCATCTGCCGGGCTGGCGCTGGGCGCCGGGCGGCCAGCTGGTGCAGGCCACCGATGAATACGCGGCGGCGCGCGGGGCGCGCATCGTGCTGGCCGACTGGGACGGCGTGCGCGCGCTGACCACGGGCGCCTGGCTGGCGCAGCTCGGCGGCTACGAGGTGTACCTGTTCACGCCGCCCGCGCTGGCCACGCTGGAGACCGGGGCCGAACCGGTGCGCGTGCTGGCGCTGCATGCGCCCGCGGCGCTGGTGTCGCCGCAGCAGGCGCAGGCGCTGCTGCAGGCCGGCAAGGCCGCGGTGTTTGACATCGACCGCCGCGCGGCGTTCGAGAAACAGCACATCGCGGGCGCGCGCTTCGCGGTGCCGGACCGCCTCGAGGCTTTCGTGGCGGAGCTGCCCGAAGCGCAGGCCGTGCTGCTGCATTCGCCCGATGGCGTGCTGGCGCGCAGCGTCGCGGCCGAGCTCGCGGCGCGCACCGGGCGCGACGTGCGTGCGATCGCGGGCGGCACGCCGGCCTGGGTGGCGGCCGGGCTGCCGGTGGCGCAGGGCGCCGAAGGCGTGCTGACCGGTGACGACGACCACTGGTACAGCCCCTATGCCCACCATGACCTGCGGCTGCGCAACGCCGGCTTCCAGCAGTACCTGGATTGGGAGCTGGGCCTGGTGGCGCAGCTCGAGCGCGAAGGAACGACGGGAATCCAGTTGCTGCCCGTGGCTGGTTGATGGGGGAACGCGGCGGCCAGGGGGTGGACGCCGCGACATGGCAGACAACAACGGCGCCGTTTGGCGCCGTTGTTGTTTTCGGTTTTTGGGAGCTACTGGACGGTGGGCGTTCACCCTTCGGCGGCCGCGTCGAACCATGAACGGCCCGTTCTCATGAACAAGCCTTTTTCACGCCTCCGCCAGTTCCTGCTGCTGCCCCACCCGCGCAAACGCCTGCTGCAGATCCGCAATCAGATCCTGCGGATCCTCCAGCCCGATGTGCAGGCGCACGACGGGCTGGGTGCCGCTCCAGAAGCTGTGCTCGCGCACGCGCTCGGGGGCCGCGACCAGGGCCAGGCTTTCGTAGCCGCCCCAGGAGGCACCGATGCCGAAGAACGTCAGCGCGTCGACAAAGGCCTCGGCAATGCGCGCATCGACGCCGTCCTCGAATGCAAACGACACCAGGCCGCTCGCGCCGCTGAAGTCGCGCTGCCACAGCGCATGGCCCGGGTCGGAAGGCAGCGCGGGATAGAACACGCGGCTGACCTGGGGCTGCGCCAGCAGCCACTGGGCGACCTGCGTCGCATGGCGCTGGTGCTGGGCCAGGCGCACCGGCAGCGTGCGCACGCCGCGCAGCGCGAGATAGGCGTCGTCGGCGCCCACCGTGAGGCCCAGCGCTTCGTAGGCCAGCGCAATCTTCGCGGACAGCGCCGCGGAATCGGTGACCACGATGCCCTGCATCACATCCGAGTGGCCGGAGATGTATTTGGTCGCGGCATGGATGGAGATGTTGGCGCCCAGTGCCAGCGGCTGGTAGAACCAGCCGCCGCTCCAGGTGTTGTCGGTGGCCACGGGAATGCCGTGCGCGCGCGCAATGGCGCTGAGCGCGGGCAGGTCGAGCACCTCGTAGAGCAGCGAGCTGGGCGATTCCAGGTAGATCAGCCGGGTATTCGGCCGGATCTTCGCCGCGAGATCGTCCTGCGAGGGCGAGAAGTATTCCAGCGTGATGCCCAGGCGCTGCAGCAGCGTGTCGTCGACGCGGCGCACCGGCGAGTAGACGCTGTCGGCCACCAGCGCATGGTCGCCGGGCGACAGCAGCGCCACCAGCACCAGTGTGATCGCCGACAGGCCCGAGGGCGTGAGAAACGCGCGGTGCCCGCCTTCGAGCGCGGTCACGGCATCTTCGAGCGCGCGGTGGGTGTCGAGGCCATGCCGGCCGTAGGTGGCCAGGCGTTCGCCCGCGCTGCGGCGGTGGTGGTGCTCGGCATACGCAGCGCTGTTCTCGAAGCGCACGGTGCTGGTGCGCACCACCGGCACGTTGACGGGTCCCGAGCCGCCGCGCAGCGCGGGTGCGCCCGCATGCAGCAGCCGGGTGGCGCGGCCGGTGCGCGCGGAGGAATCGTGCGGGCTCATGCGGCCACCTTGCTGGGTTCGAAGTGCGCGCGGTTGTAGTTCGTGACCGCGCCCGTGACCGGGTCTATGCCTATGCGTCCAGTGAGGCGCTCGAGCGGCTTGCCATAGAGATGGAAATGCAGCGTCGGCGATTCGCCCACCACATGGATGCTGTGCACGTCGTCGGGCAGGAACGCGATCGACGCGCCGGGCTCCACGGTGAACTCGCGCGCGAGCCGGATCTGTGCCTGCGCCGGGTTGCTGCCGTCATCGGTGCGGTCGTAGAGGCGGTTCAGTTCCTGGCCTTCGACGGCCACGATCACGGCCCAGGTGGTGTGGTTGTGCGGCTGCGTGGTCTTGCCCGGCAGGATGGAGTTCAGGTACAGCGCCAGGCCCTCGTCGCCATCGGCGGCGTTGAGGCGGTAGCGCGTCGACGCGCCCACGCCCTGGCCCGCTTCGGGCGGCGGAAAGTCGGCGCGCGTGAACAGCGCTTTGTGCGCGGCCAGTGCTTCGAGGCGCGCGGTGATGGCGGCCAGCGCGGCGCGGTCGGGGTCGCCGCCGGCCAGCAGCTGGCGCACATCGGCAAGGGCGGCGGCAACGGCCGCGCGGCGCTGTTCGGACAGGGAAGTATCGGTGCTCATGGGGGCCTTCTGGAGTGGGAATTACAGGGCGAAACGCAGCTGGTTGAAGCGCAGGCCGGCGTCCGGCGCGGGCGGCACGCGCACGCGTGGCCCGTCGCCGAGCGCGCGCTGCAGGAACTGGCGCGTGCGCTCGCTGCGCGGCGCGCCGAAGATCTGCGCGACGGGACCGTGCTCGACGATGCGGCCGGCCTCGGTGAAATAGACCTGGTCGCTGATCTCCTCGGCAAAGCGCATCTCGTGCGTGACCAGCACGCAGGTCATACCTTCCTTGACCAGGTCGCGGATCACGGTGAGCACCTCGCCCACGGTTTCGGGATCGAGCGCCGAGGTGACTTCATCGAACAGGATCAGCTCGGGCTGCATGGCCAGCGCGCGCGCAATCGCCACGCGCTGCTGCTGGCCGCCCGAGAGTTCGCCGGGATAGGCATCGGCCTTGTGGGCGAGCCGCACCTTCTCGAGCAGTGCGCGCGCATCGCGCTCGGCCACGGCGCGGCTGCGGCCGACGACGCGCGTCGGCGCGATCACCAGGTTCTGCAGCACCGTGAGATGCGGAAACAGGTTGTACTGCTGGAACACGAAACCCACGCGCTTGCGCAGGGCGATCAGCTCGGCTTCGGTGCGCAGCTGGTCGACGCGCGTGCCGCCCACGCCGATCGCGCCGGCCTGCGGGCGCAGCAGCCCGGTGATGCAGCGCAGGATGGTCGACTTGCCCGAGCCCGAGGGCCCGATGATCGATACCGCCTGACCGCGCCGGACCTCGACATCGATGCCCTGGAGCACGGCGTTGTCGCCAAAGGACAGGTGCACGTCCTGCAACTGCACCAGCGGCGCCTCGTGCGCGTTTGCAGCGGTCGTGCGCAGGAATGAATCAGTGGCGTTCATGGCGTCGCTCCAGGGCGCGCGTGGCGCGGGCAATCGGATAGCAGTAGGCGAAGAACAGCGCCAGCAGCGTGAAATAGACGAGGATGGTGAAGTCGGTTCGCACCACGGTGTTGCTGGCGATCTGCGCCATGTCCACCACGTCGTGCACGCCCACCAGCGAGGCCAGCGAGGTGCTCATGGTGATGCTGGCGTAGAGGTTCATCCAGGGCGGCAGCATGCGCCGCAGGCACTGCGGCAGCACGATCAGCCGGAAGATCTCGCGGCGCCTGAAGGCCAGCGACTGCGCCGCCTCCCACTGCGCGTTGGGGATCGACTGGATCGCGCCGCGAAAGATCTCGGCCACGTTGGCGCTGGTCGGCAGCGCCAGGCCCAGCACCACCTTGACCCAGTCGGGGAAGGGAAAACTCCACTGCACGATATGCACTTCGAACGGAAACACATAGGTGGTGAAATAGATCAGCACCAGCACCGGCGCATTGCGAAACGCCTGGACGTAGAGCTGCGCCACGCGCCGCACCAGCACCGAGGGCGACAGCAGCAGCGCGCCGACGACCAGCCCGACCACGGTGCCCAGCGCCACGGCCAGCACGCTGATCTCGATGTTCACCAGCAGGCCGCGCAGCAGCGAGGGCAGCCATTTCCACAGCAGCGCCACGGCCACGGGCGTGGTGCCGGTGGCGCTCCAGAAAGCCAGCAGCGCCAGCAGTGCCACGCCGGCGAGCAGCCAGGGATTGCGCGCGGCGGCCAGCGCGCCGCGCGGCAGCCACGGCCGCAGCGGCGCAGCGCGGGGCAGGGTCGCATCATTGGCCATAGCCAGGCATCCTCAGGCGTTGTTCGAGCCAGCGGCCCGCCCGGCTCACGAGCCAGGTCAGCAGGCCGAACCACAGCAGGATCAGCAGCAGCTCGAGCACGTTGTCGCGCTGCGTCCAGATCATGATCGATTGGTAGGTCACGTCGCCCACCGCGATGGCCGAAGCCACGGCCGTCATCTTGACCAGGTCGACGAGGTTGTTGATGAGCGACGGCAGCGCGAAGCGCACGGCCAGCGGCAGCTGCACGCGCACCAGCAGCTGGCGCCGCGAGAAGCCCAGCGAACGCGCGGCTTCGAGCGTGGTGGCCGGCACGCTTTCAATGCCCGCGCGCAGCGCCTCGGCGTGGAACACGCCCTTGTGCAGCGACACCACCACCACCACCCAGAGGAAGGGCGTGAGCGGGTTGGGGCCCGCGCCCCAGTCGCGCAGCTGCTGCGTGATCAGCATGTTCAGCACCAGGAAGGCGCAGTACAGCTGCACCAGCGTCGGCGTGTTGCGCGTCACCTCGATGAAAGCCCGCGCCGGGCCCGCCAGCCAGGCACGGCCCGAGACCAGCAGCGCGGCCAGCAGCACGCCCGCGGCAAGGCTGCCGGGGATCGTCAGCAGGCACAGCTGCAGCGTCACGCCCAGCCCGCGCACAAACGCCTGGCGCTCCATGTCGTCCAGCACGAAGGAGTAGTTCAGGCCCAGCGCCTTGAGCGCCTGCACGCCCTGGAACAACAGGCTGTCGCTCATGGCGGCTTTCAGCGCGCGGCGGTCTTGAACTTCGACTGCTGCTCGGCCAGGAACGGATTGGCGGGCGAGATGCCGACGCGTTTCTCGGTCGCGATCAGCCAGCCGCTGCGGTGCCATTCCTGCACCACCTTGTCGACCGCGGCAATGGTGTCGGCCTCGCCCTTGCGCGTCCAGACCACCGAGGGCGCGGGCAGGATTTCGCTGGCGATGGGCGCGGCATACTGCGCCCACTCGGCGTTGCTGCGCAGCAGCGGGTGGATCAGCGTGCTGTCGTGCACCGCCGCGACGCAATTGCCGCCGCGCAGCGCCAGCAGCGAATCCGACGAGCTCTTGTAGCCCTGGACCTGCGCGCCGTATTCGGCGGCCAGCGGCTTGGCGAAGCTGCTGCCCTGCGACACGCAGACCGGCTTGCCGCGCAGGTCGGCCCACTGCGTGATGCCGCTGTCCTTGCGCACCGCCGCCGCGCCGCCGACGCGGTAGAACGGCGTGGGTGCGTAGCCCAGGATCTCGGCGCGGTCGGGGTTGAGTTCCATCGAGGCAATCAGCAGGTCGACCTTGCCGGCCTGCAGGAACTGCACGCGCGTCGCGGTCTGCACCTGCACCAGGTCGGCCTCGACGCCCAGGCCCTTGGCCACGGCGCGCGCGAGTTCAGGGTTCCAGCCGACGAGCTGCTGCGAGTTGGGATCGATGGAGCCAAACGGGCCGTCATTGACCAGCACGCCGATCGTCACCTTGCCGCGCTGCTTGATCTTGTCGAGCGTGGCATCGGCATGGGCCGTGCCGGCCAGCAGGGTGAGGGCGGCGGCCACGCCGGTCAGCGACCGGGCAATGGAGCGGGAGGAAGCGAGCTGTT
Source organism: Comamonas antarctica (assembly GCF_013363755.1). Taxonomy (NCBI): domain Bacteria; kingdom Pseudomonadati; phylum Pseudomonadota; class Betaproteobacteria; order Burkholderiales; family Comamonadaceae; genus Comamonas; species Comamonas antarctica. The sequence goes on along the minus strand of NZ_CP054840.1, from coordinate 3,810,149 downwards.
GGCGCATGGTGGTCAGAAGAAAAGTGCGGATAGGCGCTTATCTTCTGGCAGCCCCGGCAATGCGACAACAAAGCTTATCGATGATCGATATGCGCGCAGCGCGCTAGGGCGGCACGGTTCGAGTGGCAAATTTCAGCGTGAAAAATATTGTGCTTTGAAGCCTTGTTCATTTATTATTCTTGTTCACGTTTCGTGAACATTGGACATCTATGAACGAGCAAGACATTCTTCAACAGGCATTGGCAGCAACCCAAGCGCTTGCTGCTCTGGAGCTTGAAAGTTTGGAGTGGAGTACTGCTCCTTGGGGAGATGCCGTGGCGCGATTGCTACTCTCCAACGGCGAAAGCGAAGTGTTTGCCGTTGAGGTCAAACGGAAAGTGGAGCGGCTGGAAACGTTGCGGTTCCTGCGTGAACATGCCCAGGACATCTCCCAGCGGACCTTACTGGTCACCTCTTATGTTTCGCAGCAACTGGCGCAAGAATGCCAAAAGCAGGGTTTGAATTTCATCGATATGGCCGGCAATGCACACATCGATGTGCCTGGCCGTTTCGTGTTTGTTTCCGGCAATCCCAGGCCCAAGACCAGCCCGTCCGGCGATGAACACAGTGCTCTGCGAACGGCAAATGGACTGCGCATCATTTTTACTCTGTTGACGCAGCCGAATCTCGTTTCGCAGCCCCAACGCGATATTGCCGTCCATGCAGGCGTTGCCCTGGGTTCCGTCGGAAAGGTGCTGGCAGACCTGCAGCGTCTGGGCCACTTGAGCCCGGGCAGTGGTGAACGCCGTCGTTTGCTGGCGGTGGATGAACTGTCGCGCATGTGGGTGCAGCACTATCCCGTTGCATTGCGGCACAAGCTCAAGCCACAAAGATACGCCATGGTTTCCAACAAGAATTGGCAAGATATTCAACTGTTGCCTGGCGATGCGGTGTGGGGCGGGGAGGCCGCGGCGCACCGCATGGACGGCTATATCCAGCCCATCGAGGCCACCATCTACAGTTGGCTGCCGCGCCAGCGATTTATCGTTGAGCATCGGCTGCGACCAGATCCGCAAGGAGATGTTGAAATACTGGATGCGTTCTGGAGCCCTCATTCGCCAAACGATACGGCGGTCGCTCCTGCCTTATTGGTCTATGCCGACTTGATGGGAAGCCGGGATGGTCGCAGCAAGGAAGTAGCCGCCGCGCTGTGGAAGACTCTAGAAAATGCTTAAGGTCCGCTCCGACAGGCCTGTCGATGCATTGCTCCAGCAGATATTGCGGCAGGTTTGCGACGTCGCCGCTGTTTCCGGTATGGAGTTCTTTGTGGGGGGCGCCATGGCGCGTGACATCCTGCTCACCCACGTGTTTGGCCAAAAACTGGCGCGGGCTACACGCGACGTCGATCTGGGACTGTATGTCGATGACTGGGGGCAGTTCAGGCGCTTGAAAGAGCAGCTTGTGCGATCGGGGCACTTTGCTGAAGAACCGGCCGTCGCCCAGCGTTTGCATCACCACAGCGGACTTCCATTGGATCTCATTCCGTTCGGCGGAGTGGCCACGCAAGATCAAGCCATCGCCTGGCCACCCGGCCACGACATCGTATTGAACGTGGCCGGCTTTGCCGATGCCTGGCGCTCATCCATCATGGTGGATCTGGGAGAAGGCCTACAGGTCAAAACCTGCTCCTTGCCCGCCCTGGCGGTACTCAAACTCATCGCCTGGAAGGACCGTGGCCTGGAGAACAACAAGGATGCAACGGACTTCCTGCTGATTGCGCGGCTGTATGGCCCCGCCCAGAACGAGGACAGGCTGTATACAACGGAGACTGAACTGCTTCTTGCCGCAGGCGGTGATCCCGAGCTGGCCGGCGCGCAACTGCTGGGTGTGGATGCCGCGATGCAATGCCAACCCGAAACAGCGCAGCAGATCAGCGATCTGCTCGCTGATGCCCTGCTGCTTCAACGTCTTTCTGATCAATTGCTGCGTGCTCAATCAGGCGCAATACAAGACGATGGAGCCCGCGCGATTGAAAATTTGATAGCGGCCTTCATCCGCGGGTTTGCCACGCCACGATAGCGGCGTGCGTACGCCAAGCATCGATGCCCGACATTGGGGGCATCAAACAATGGATGCACAACGCTCCCCGCGTGCCTTGGCAGCCGGCAGCCGGAAACCCGTGAGCTCATCCGGCTGGCATTGGGCAATCAGCCCGGTCTCCCAGTCCAGATAGCGGCGTGCGGCATCGAGGTTGCCGTCGTGGCGGTCGTGCACGAAGAACAGGTAGTCGATGGCCTCGCTGTCGGCCGGACTGTCGGGCGTGCTTTCCACGGGCAGGCCCGCGGCGTGCCAGTCGGCGGCCAGGACCCACTGCAGCGTGCGGCCCGGCAGTTCCGCCAGTGCCAGGGCGGCCGTGCTGGCATCGGCGGCCAGCAGCAGCACGGGCTGGTCGGCGCGTGCCGCGGCCTGCACCTGCGCGGCCAGGCGCGGGCGCACGGACCAGAGCGCGCCGGCGGCGTGGCGCTGGCGGTAGGCCAGCGAGGGTTGGATGTCGACCAGCAGCGGCGCATGACGATCGACCCAGGCGGCCAGATCCTGCTTTGCCAGCGGCGGTATGGCCGGGGTGGCTTCGGGTTGCGCGGGCAGGCGCAGCGGCGCGCGGATGCCGCCTGCCACGGTGGCGGTTTCATAGCCCAGGCGCCAGAGCCAGCTGGCGACGACCGGTGCGCGCACGGCTTCGTCGTCGAGCAGCAGCACGCGGCTGTGGCGCACGCCTATGCTCTGGTCGGTGGCTTGCAGCAACTGGCCGCCGGGCGCATGGCGCGCGCCGGCCAGCGTGCCCGCGGCAAACTCCTCGGCGCTGCGCACATCGAGCACGTAGGTGGTGCGCGTGGTGTCGTCGATCCAGGCCTGGGCCTGCGCGGCATCGAGTTGCGGCACGCCGGCTTCGGCGGCCAGCGCCGCGGCCGCGGCCTGGTCCTGCGCGCGTGCCGCGCGCGGCGCCGGGGCGGGGCGCGGGCTGCCATGTTCGAGCTGCTGGCCTGCGAGCGCCCAGCCCTGGGTGCCGTTTTCCAGTGCAATCACGGGATTGGGCACGCCCAGGCTGCGCAGGATCTGCGCGCCGATGATGCTGCGCGTGCGGCCCGCGCAATGCACCACGATCGGCGTGCGCGGATCGGGCGCGAGCGCATGCCAGTGCAGCGCGAGTTCGCCGTTGGGCACCGGCGTGGCGCCGGGAATGGTCATCTTGCGGTGTTCGGCGAGCGTGCGGCCATCGAGCAGCACCAGCGGTTCGCCGGCCTGCTGGCGGCGCTGCAGTTCCTGCGCCGACAGGTGGGGCGTATCGAAAGCGTGTTCGACCAGCTCGCCAAAGGTCTTCGAGGGCAGGTTCACGCCCTGGAACAGCACATAGCCGGCTGCGGCCCAGGCGGGTGCGCCGCCTGCGAGCACATGCAGCTGCGTGTAGCCCAGTGCCGCGAGGCGCTGCGCGGCGCGCTCGGCCACGCCGTCGCCGGCATCGAGCAGCACCACGCGCGTGCCGCGCCGCGGCACCAGGCGCGGCACGTCGTTTTCCAGCTGGCTGTAGGCCGCGGGAATCGCGAAGAAGGGATGACCTTCGCCGAACTGGCCGGCTTCGCGCACGTCGAGCAGGGCGATTTCCGCGCCGTCATTGAGCCAGGCGCGCAGCGTGGTGGCGGAGACCGAAGAAAAGATGGGGGAGGGCATGGGGGCGAGGGCGCGAACGCGCGGCAAAGAGGGAGGACGTGTGGTCCGCCTGAATCTACGCGCGCGTGCGGCCCGGGCCAACGAAGAAATGTGCATATGCAATGCGGGAAATCTTCTTTGGGGTCGGGTAGGGCGAGCGTTAACCGTTCGCTCTGAACCTGATCCTGAGCTTGTTGAAGGATCGAAGGGGGAAGGGGGAAAGGGCCTGCTCTCTATTTTGAGTGCCGGCCGTCCATCCTTCGACAGGGTGCCCTGCGCCAAGCTCAGGACGAACGGGTGTTGAGCCGCTCACCCTCGGCGGGCCCCCCTGAGCCTGCCTCGCCGGCCGCGTCGAAGGGTGAACGCCATACCTCTAGCCTAGGGTATCCCTTGAGTGCTTTTAATCCACCTTCAGCTTCGCCACCTTGGCCAGGTTCTGCCAGGTCGCCACATCCTGCTTCACCGTCGTGGCGAACTGCTCCACGCTCTTGATCGGCGGCTTGGCCATGTTCTGCAGCGCGAACTTCTGGATCACGTCGTCGGTGGCCAGGATGCGGTTGATTTCGTGGTTCAGGCGCTGCACGACGTCGGCGGGCGTGCCCGCGGGCGCGAACACGCCATACCAGCCGTTCATGTCGAAGCGAAAGCCCTGTTCATAGAGCGTCGTGACTTCGGGCAGCGCCGGGCCGCGCGAGGAGCCGGTGCAGCCGAGCGCGTTGAGCTTGCCGGCGCGGATATGCGGCACGGGCGAGGCGATGTCGGTGAAGCCCACCGAGATGTTGTTGCCCAGCAGGTCGGTCACCAGCGGCGCCACGCCCTTGAACGGCACATGCTCCATCTGCAGTCCGTAGTGGGCCTTGATGCCTTCCATCGCCAGGTGGCCGGTCGAGCCGCTGCCCCAGGAGCCGTAGACCAGCTTGTTCGGGTTGGCCTTGACATGGCGCACCAGGTCGCCGAGGTTTTTGAAGCCCGTCGACGGATGGGCCACGAGCAGCACGCCGGCCGAGCCGACCTGGGCCACGGGCAGCAGGTCCTTCTCGGTGTCGTAGGGCATCTTGGCCTGGATCACGGGATTGATGGCAATCGCCGATGAGGGCGACAGCAGCAGCGTGTAGCCGTCGGGCTGGGCCTTGGCGACGTTGTCGGTGCCGATCAGGCTGTTGGCGCCGGGCTTGTTGTCGACGACCACGGTCTGGCGCAGCGCATCCTGCAGCTGCACTGCCAGCAGGCGGCCGAAGATGTCCATGCCCGAGCCTGCGGGGCCGGGCACCACCAGGCGAATCGGGCGCGCGGGCCAGTTCGCCGGGGCGGTGCTGGCATGGGCCTGCAGGGCCAGGGCGGCCGAGCCGGCAAGCAGGGTGCGGCGGGTGATGGGCGTGTTGATCATGACGTGTCTCCTTGGTGTTTTGGTATCTATCAGGAACGGGCCGCGGGGTGCATCATGGCGTTTCGGGACCGTCCCGTGTGCCGGTGCCCGCAAAGAGCACTTGGCCCGTAAGGAACTGCGCGCGCGCGCCGCTGGCGTAGTCGAGCAGTGGCAGGCAGGCGGCCGGTGCGCAGCCGCCAGCGGGCGCCAGCGCATTGATGCGCAGGCCCAGCGCGCCCCATTCGGCGGCCAGCGTGGCAAGCGCCATGCGCGCCGCGGCGGCGTCGCCGGCCCGCTGCCAGTCGATGTCGGCGGGCGCGGGCGGCAGCAGCAGCGTCAGGCTGGCCTGGCGCGCATGCTGCAGGCGAAAGGCGCGCGCGGCGTCCAGCACGGCGGCCAGCAGGCCGCCAGCCGGTGCCTGCAAGGCGCGGCCGTCGATCACCGCGGGATAAATGCTGCCCGCGGTCTCGCCCGCCGGCAGTTGCGCCAGCGCGGCCTGCCATTCGGCGCATGCAATGGCTTCGCAGTGCAGCGCGCGCGGCGTATCGAAGGGCAGCGCGGGCAGCTGCGCCGGAGGCAGCGGCTGGCTGCCGCCATAGACCGACGAGCCGCCATCGAGCACCAGCAACTGGCCCGCGCAGGGCCGCGCGCCGGGGCTGGCGAGAAACGCCAGCGCCTCGGCCATGTCCTCGGGTTCGGCCATGCGTGCCATCGGAATGCGCGACAGCACCTGGCGCAGATCGAGGCGCCGGCTGTCGATCAGCCGCTGCACGAGCTCGGTGCGCACGAAGCCCGGCGACAGCGCGCTCACGCTCCAGTCGGGCCGCGCGCGCGCCAGCGCCCGGGTCTGGGCGATCACGCCGGCCTTGCTGGCGCTGTACAGGCCGCGCCAGGGAATCGCGCGCAGGCCCGCGCCCGAGGCCACGTTGACGATGCGTGCGCCCGCGCGCAGATGCGGCGTGCAGGCCTGCACCATGCGTGCCGGGGCCTCGAGATTGAGCGCCAGCAGCCGCTGCGCCGCGCCATCGTCCAGGCCCGCCAGCACTTCGGCGCCACCAGCCGACATGCCGGCGTTGTTGATCAGTGCATCGAGCGGCGGCAGCTGCGCGCCCAGCGCTTCGATGCGCGCGGCATCGGTGAGATCGGCGACCAAGGCCAGCGGCGCGGACGCAGCCACGGGCCACTCGGCCTGCAGGCGTTCGAGCGCGCCGGCATCGGCATCGACCAGCACGCAGCGCCAGCCGGCGCGCGCGAGCCGCAGCGCCGTGGCGCGGCCGATGCCGCCCGCGGCGCCGGTGATGAGTACGGTGCAAACCTCGGGCATGGCTCAGATATTGGTGAAGGTCACACCGCCATCGACGGCCAGGCCTTGCGCGGTGACGAAACCGGCGTCGTCGCTGGCCAGGAAGCAGATCGCGCGCGCGATGTCTTCGACCGTGCCCAGGCGGCCCATGGGCGTGCTCGCCACGCGCGCCGCGTCGCGCTCGGCGTTGCGGTTGCGCTGCGTGCCCTCGGTGGGCACGGCCGAGGGGCAGACCGCATTCACGCGGATGCGCCGCGCGCCGAGTTCGGCCGCGGCCGCGCGCGTGATGCCCAGGATTCCCGACTTGATGCCGGAGTAGACCAGCGAATGGGGCGCCGAGCGCAGCGCGGCCGTCGAGGCGACGTTGACGATGGCGCCGCCGCGCTCGGCATCCATGGCCGCGGTCGCGGCCTGTATGCCCCAGATCACGGCCTTGAAACCGACATCGAGCATGCGCTCCATGGTGTCGGGCTGGATGTCGGGCACGGCCTGGTAGCGCACCCAGGCGGCGTTGTTGACCAGGATGTCGAAGCGCCCGCCTTCGCTGCGCGCCTGCTCGACGGCGGCCTGCATGCCTTCGCGCGTGGCGATGTTCTGCACCACGCCAAACGCGCGGCCCCCAGCAGCGCGGATTTCATCGACCACGGCGCCGACGAATTCGGGCTTGAGGTCGTTGACGGCGACGACGGCGCCGCGCGCCGCCATCTGACGCGCGGTTTCACGGCCGATGCCGTTGCCGGCGCCGGTGATCAGGGCCACGCGGTCCTGCAGGTCGAGTTTGGCGCTGCTCATGCGGCCTCCTGTGCATTGATGAAGTCTTGTCCCAGCTGGCGCGCGAGCGCACCCGCGCCGCAGGCGGCATCGAGCGCGCGCACGCTGCGCAGCGCGCGGTGCAGCGGCAGCTCCCAGGTGAAGCCCATGCCCCCGTGCAGGTGCATGGCCTTCTCGATGATGAAAGCCGCGTGCTGCAGATTGAGCGCCAGCGCGCTGCGCGCCGCGCGCGCGGGCGCTGCGCGTTCCGGTTCGGCGGGGTCGACGCGCAGCGCATGGTAGATGGCCGCGCCGCTGGCTTCGTGGAACAGCTTCATGCGCGCGAGCCAATGGCGCACGGCCTGGCGCGTCGACAGCGGCGCGCCGAACTGCACGCGCGTGCCGGTGTGCTCGACGGCGGCCTGCAGCGCGCCATCGGCCGCGCCATGGGCGCTGGCCGCGAACAGCAGGTCCAGGTCATGCCACAGCGCGGCGGCTGAGTCGGCGTCGAGTTCGGCCAGCACCGGGGCCTGCGACAGGTCGAGCCAGGCCGCGGGTTCCTCGGGATCAAGCGCGGGATCGAGTTCGCGCGGCGCGCCGGACAGATCGACCAGCTGCGCGCCCTCGCCCTGGGCCGCGCGCAGCAGCAGCCAGTCGGCCTGCTGCGCCTGGCGCGCATGGCCGACCCAGGCGTCGCCCAGCCGGCCCTGCCAGGCAATGGTGGCCTGGCGGCTGCCGTCGACCAGCGCCGCACGCAGCGCCACGTCCGGCAGGTGGCGCGCGAGCACGATCTGCTCGGCCAGCGCAAAGCGCAGGCGCAGCCGGCCCGCGGCCTGCACCACGGGCACGGCAAACGCCAGCGGCAGCGCCATGCCGCCCGCGTCTTCGGGCGCGCAGACGCCGAACAGGCCGGCCGCGGCCAGCACGCCCGCATGGGCGTCGGCGGGGCGCTGCAGCGCGTCGGTGATCGCGGCTTCGGCGGCCTCGCCGAATTCCTCGGGGCGCAGCCCCTGGTCTTGTTGGGTCATGTCAGTGCTCCCGGGGCAGCTGGAGAATGCGTTGCGCGATCAGATCGAGCTGGACTTCGGAGGTGCCGGCGTAGATCGTCTCGGCGCGTGAGAACAGGTAGGCCTGGGTGAACAGCTTGCGCGCACGCTGCGCCAGGGCGCTCGATTGCGGGCCGATCTGGCTCACCTGCGACAGCGCGAAGCCGGCAAACGACTGGTGGCATTCGGACCAGAACAGCTTGGTCAGCGAGCCACGTGCGCCCACCGCCTGGCCCTGCATGATCTGGTCGACCGAGCGCTCGACCAGGCCCTTGAGGCCGTCGATCTCGGCCAGCAGCTCGCCGATGCGGCGCTGCACGCCGCCGTCTTCGAGCTGGCGCGCGAGCTGCGCGTCGGAGCGCAGCGCGCGCACCAGGAAACGCAGCTCGGCCTCGAAGCGCCAGGGCCGGTACATGCGGTTGGTGGCGCGTTCGATGCCCAGCACCTTGAGCGCCGCGGCCCAGCCCTCGTCGGGCGCGCCCAGGCGCGCGCTGTCGGGCACGACCACATCGTCGAAGAACACCTCGGCAAACGAATCCTTGCCGTCGATGGACTTGATCGGCACGATGCGGATGCCCGGCGTGTCCATGGGCACGGCAAACATCAGCAGGCCACGGTGGCGGTCGGCGACGGTGCCGGTGCGCGCCAGCAGCAGGCAGTAATGCGCCTTGGCCGCGCCGCTGGTCCAGATCTTCTGGCCGTTGATGCGCCACTGGCCGCCTTCGAGAACCGCCTTGGTGCGCAGCCGCGCCAGGTCCGAGCCCGCGTCGGGTTCGGAAAAGCCCTGGCACCAGAACTCGCGCATGCCCAGGATGTTGGCGAGGAAGTCCTGCTTCTGGGCCTCCGTGCCCACGGCCATGATGATCGGGCCCGCGAGTTCCTTGCCGATCGAGCCCACGCTGTCGGGCATCAGCAGGCTGCCGACTTCCTGGTTCACGACCAGGTGCTCGCGCAGGCTCAGGCCCTGGCCGCCGTAGACCGTGGGCCAGGTCATGCCGGCCAGGCCGGCCTGGTGCATCGCGGCCTCCCATTCACGGCTTTCCTGCAGCGTGGGCGTACGGTAGTCGAGGCTGTCGGCGCGCATGTGCGCGGGCAGGTGGCTGGCCAGCCAGTCGCGCGCGTGCTGGCGGTAGCGCGCCAGGTCGGCGCTGGGCGGCAGCTGCGCCGGGTCGAGGTCATTGTGCATGGGCGGTCTCGGGTTCGGGAGTGAGGGGCACCATCAGGGCGTCGAGGATGGCAATGCCTTGTCCCTGGGGACGCACGAGGATGGGATTCAGGTCGATTTCCGCCACCTGTTCGCGGTGCGCGCAGGCGAATTCGGACAGGCGCGCGACGGCGCGCGCGGCGGCAGCGACATCGGCCGGCGCCTGGCCGCGCGCGCCGTCGAGCAGCGGGAACAGGCGCAGCGAGCGGATCATGGCCGTGGCCTGGTCCTCGCTCACGGGCGCGGGCTGCACGGCCACGTCGCGCAGCACTTCGGCATAGATGCCGCCCATGCCGACCATGACCACCGGCCCGAACACCGGGTCGCGCGAGATGCCGGCGATCAGCTCGGTGCCGCCGCGCAGCATCGGCGCGACCAGCAGGCCGTCGAGGCGCGCATCGGGCGCATGGCGCGCGACGCTGGCGAAGATGCGCGCGCTGGCCGCGCGCACCGCCTCGGCATCGCCCAGGTTCAGCGCCACGCCGCCGGCTTCGGTCTTGTGCGCGATGTCCTCGGACAGGATCTTCAGCACCACCGGATAGCCCAGCGCTTCGGCGGCCTTGACGGCGGCCTCGGCATCGGCCGCGCGCAGCTCGCGCGGCACCTCGAAACCGGCGTCGATCAGCGCCTGCTTGGCCGCGTATTCATTGCGGAAGGTATCTTCGGGCAGGCGGGCGCCGGTGCCGTTCACGGCGGGCGCGGCGGCCGGCGCCGCATCCAGCAGCGCGGCCATGCGCACCAGCGCATCGATGCCGCGCGCGGCGGCGTCGATGCTGGAGAACACCGGAATGCCCAGCGCCTGGATCTGCACCACGGCCTCGGCCGGGCCGCGGCTGATGATGACCAGCGGGCGCTGCGGATAGGCGGCGCGCAGCTGCGCCAATGCCTGCAGGTAGATGTCGCGCAGCCGGCTGCTGTACAGGCCCAGCGACAGGAACAGCACCGTGGTGGCCTCGCCCGGGTCTTCCTGCAGCGCGGACAGCACCTCGAACAGGATGTCGGGGCGGCTCGAGATCTGCGCCGAGGCATCGACCGGGTTGCTGGTGCTCGCGCCGGGCAGCACCTGGTGAATGCGCGCGCGCGTGGCGGGCGCCAGCGCGGGCAGCGCCAGGCCGGCCTCGCTCATCGCGTCGGCCATCATGATGCCGAAGCCGCCCGAAGCCGCGACCAGCGTCACCGCGGGCTTGCGTGGCAGGCAGTGCGGCTGGCCGATGGGCATCAGCTGGCCCAGCGCCTGGCCGATCTCCACCAGGTCTTCATGCGAGCGCACGCGCAGCGCGCCATGGCGGCGCAGCACGGCGTCGATCACCGCGTCCGAAGCGGCGAGCGCGCCGGTGTGCGAGGCCGCCGCGGCCTGGCCCTGTTCGGTGGCGCCTATCTTCAGCACCACCACCGGGGTCTGGTGTTCGCGCGCAATCGCCAGCGCCTGCGTGAGGCGTTCGCCATCGCGGCAGGTTTCCATGCAGCACAGGATCACGCGCGTGGCCGGGTCCCGCGCCAGCGCGGCAATGCCGTCGGCCAGGTCGACTTCGGCCTCGTTGCCCGTGGTCACCATGCGGCTGATGCCGACGCCGCGCTGCACCAGCAACTGCAGCGTGTAGCTGCCGATATTGCCCGACTGCGAGACGATGCCCACGGCACCGGCTTGAGGGAAGTAGTCTTCGAGCGCCACCGAGAACGAGCCGATCGCGCGCTCGGCCACGCCCACCGTACCCAGGCAGTTCGGGCCCAGCAGGCGCATGCCGTGGCGCAGCGCAATGGCGCGCATCTCGGCCTGCCAGGCCGCGCCTTCGTCACCGGCCTCGGCAAAGCCCGAGGACAGCACCACCACGGCGCGCACGCCGCGCGCCGCGCAGTCCTGCACCGCCTGCACGGCGTGGGAAGCGGGCACGGCAATCAGCGCCAGTTCGGGCGCTTCGGGCGTGTCGGCCAGGCGGGCATAGGCCGGCAGGCCCTGGATCTCGCCGCCCTTGGGGTTGATCGGATAGATGCTGCCGGCATAGCCATGGCGGCGCAGCAGATGCACCGGGCGGCCGCCGATCTTGGTGGGCTCGGCCGACGCGCCGATCACCGCAATGCCGCGCGCCAGGAAAAAGGCGTCCATCCCGGCCCCGGGGGCGGGTGTCTGATAGTCGCTCATGGTTCAGCGCCCCTTGAACTGCGGCTCGCGCTTTTCGAGGAATGCCATGCGCGCTTCGCGCGCGTCTTCGGTGCGCGCCAGCGTCATGGTGAACTCCTGCTCGAAGCGGTAGGCATCGCGCTGCGGCATCACGTCGACCATATTGGCCGCGCGCTTGGCGTAGATCACGGCCAGCGGCGCCTTGGCGGCAATCTCGTGCGCCAGCTTCATGGCCACGGGCAGCAGCTCCTCGGGCGGCAGCACGGCTTCGAGCACGTTGCGCTGCAGCAGCTCGGCGGCCGTGAGGCGCTGGCCGGTGAAGAACATGCGCCGCGCGGTGGAGCGGCCGAACAGCGTGCGCAGCATCGACGCGCCGCCGGCCAGGCCGACGTTGATCTCGGGCATGCCGAAGGTGGCGTTGTCCGAGGCATAGAGGATGTCGCAGGCCGCGGCCAGGCCCAGGCCCGCACCCAGCGCGGCGCCATTGATCGCGGCGATCACCGGCTTGGCGCATTCGCGGATGGCATTGCCGGTTTCGCGGGTAATGCGGTTGTGTTCGAGAAAATCGCCGGGAATATCGGCGTCGGGCCGGTCTTTCAAATCGGCGCCGGCGCAGAAAACCGATCCCTGGCCCGTCAATACCGCGCAGCGAATATCGTCGCGCGCGGAAATGTCGTCAAAGATCGCGACGATTTCACGGCGCATGGCACGGCTCAATGCATTGACCGGAGGACGATTGAGCGTGACCAGCGCCACTTTGTCCTTGATTTCAAACAGCACGCTTTTCTCAGCCATGTTTCACCCCCGTCAGATCGAATAGGGCAGTTGCCGGGCAAGAAAGGGGAATATCCACAGCGCGCTGCGGAAAATCGGTGGCGTTCACATTTGTCTCCTGGTGTTCGGGCGGGGGCCCGAGCCCTCTGCATGGGGGGCGCCAGGAAATTCTAGGGACGAACCCGGCAAATCAGTCCCCGCCAAATCGTTGGATGTGTTCTGCGAAAACGTACGGAGTCGGGCCGTGATCCCCCCGTAAGATCGATGCCATCGCCTGCGCCGCGCAGCGCCCCGCGCTCCCTTTTCAGCCTCCCGCCGCCATGCCTTCCTCCCCCGCTTCCCGTCCAGAAATCCAGCCCTTCGGCACGCTGCACACGCGCCTGGGCGAATGCCCGGTCTGGGATGCGGCGCGCCAGTGGCTGTGGCTGATCGACAGCCGCGACGGCCTGCTGCTCGCGCTCGACGCGCAGGGCCAGGAGCAGCAACGGCTGGAACTGCCCGCGCCGCTGGGTTCGTTCGCGCTCAACCACGACGGGCGCCTGGTCGTGGCGCTGCGCGAAAGCGTGGTGCTGCTCGATCCGGCCAGCGGCCGCATGCAGACGCTGGGCCGGCTGCAGGAGCAGCACCCGCAGCTGCGCCTCAACGATGGCGCGGCACTGGCCGACGGCCGCTTTTGCGTCGGCACCATGCACACGCTGCGCGCGCCGGGCGAGGCGCCGCTGGGCGGCCTGTACCTGATCGATACCGCGGGCCGCATGGAGCGCGTCGACCAGGGCTATGGCGTGGTCAATGGCCCGGTGCAGCACCCCGTCGACGGCCGCGTGTTCGTCAGCGACAGCGCGGCGCGGCGCATCCATGTGTACCCCGCACCCGGGGATGCGCCCTGGCGGCGCGCGCCGTTTGCCGACACCCAGCGCCTGGGCTCGGCCCCTGACGGCGCCTGCTTCGATGACCAGGGCGGCCTGTGGAGCGTGATGGTGCACACCGGCGAGATCGTGCGCTTCGACGCGCAGGGCCAGCCGGGGCAGCGGCTGCGCGTGCCGCTCGCGCATCCCAGTTCGCTGTGCTTTGGCGGCCCGGCGCTCGACGAGCTTTATGTGACTTCGATTTCCGACAGCGGCCGGCTCAGCGCCAGCGGTCCGCTCGACGGCCGCGTGCTGCGCGTGCGCGGCCTGGGCCGGCGCGGCGCGCCCCGGCCGCGCTGCGCGATTCAGCCGCCGACCTGATCCGCCGAGGGCGGGATCTCGTCGCGCAGCGCGATGAAGCGGTTGCTCTCGCCCGAGACATGCTCGACGACGAAGTCGAGGAACAGCCGCAGCTTGGCCGGCACCATGGGCGTGTCCAGGATGGTCGCGTACATGCCTTCCTCATAGGTGGTGTTGGTGACCTGGTAGTCGGGCAGCAGCCGCAGCAGGCTGCCGCGCTCGAGGTCGGCGTGCACGGTGTAGTCGTCGAGCAGCGCAATGCCTTCGCCCAGGCGCGCGAGCTCCAGCAGCGCCATGCCGTTGTTGCTCGCGTGGCGCGGCTGGAACGGCAGGTCCTCGACCTGTCCGCCCTGGCTGAAGTGCCAGACGTTCTCGCCGCCGGGCCGCAGATAGGCCAGGCAGTCGTGCTGCGCGAGATCGGCGGGCGTGGCCGGCAGCACGCGCTCGGCGAGATAGGCGGGCGAGGCCACGAGATAGCGCGCGCTGCGAAACAGGATGCGCCGCTTCACGCCGGCCTCGACCGGCGGCGAGATGCGGAAGTCGATGTCGATCTGGTCGCGCCGCAGGTCGGCCGGTGTTTCCGACAGGATCAGCTCGATGTGGATGTCGCGGTGCAGCCGGCGAAAGCGCGCGATCAGCGGCGGCAGCACCCCCAGCCCGAACATCATGCGCGAGTGCACGCGCAGCAGGCCCTTGGGAGCCTCGCGGATGGCGGTGATGTTGGCATGCGCGGCGTTGATGTTCCACAGGATGCCCTCGAGCTGGCGCGCATATTCCTCGCCCGATTCGGTCAGCACGATCTGGCGCGTGGAGCGCAGCAGCAGCTTGACGTCGAGCGCATTTTCAAAATCGGTGATCAGGCGTGAAACCGCGGTCGCGGAAACCCCGAAATCGCGCGCCGTGGTGGAAAAGTTCCTGGTTTTCGAGACCGAAAGAAAAAACTCCATAGCACGCAGCCGATCCATGACTTCTCCAATATCCGCAGGACAGAACCTCGATTTTCATGCATTCCAGCCGGCGCGATGGCTTCCTAGAATCATTTAACGATTCACACCTATCAAAACAAGGAAGCAACACCATGGAATTCGGCGTATTTATCCTCGCTCAGCAACGTGGTTATCACCAGAGTTCGCAGCAGGTGATCCAGAACTCGATTGAACAGACCGTGGTCGCCGAGCAGGCCGGCTTCCACAGCGCCTGGTACGCCGAACACCACTTCAACAACTACTCGCTGTCGCCCTCGCCGCTGATGATGGTCGCGCATGTCGCCGCCAAGACCAGCCGCATCCGCCTGGGCACGGCCGTGTGCATCCTGCCGCTGTACCACCCCGCGCGCTTCCTGGCCGAAGTCGGCTTCGTCGACACCGTCTCCAACGGCCGGCTGGACCTGGGCGTGGGCTCGGGCTACCAGGAGTTCGAGTTCGAGCGCTTCGGCGTCAAGATCGAGGAATCGGGCGAGATCTTCAACGAGTTCCTCGACATCATCCCCAAGGGCCTGGGCGAGCGCATCTTCGAATACCACGGCAAGCACCTCGACGTGCCGCCCAGCTCGATCGCGGTGCGCTGCGTGCAGGACCCCATGCCGCCGCTGTGGGTCACCTCGGGCAACCCCACGGTGCTGGGCCGCGGCGTGCGCGAGAACCACAACCTGTTCGTCACCGCGCTGCTCAACGGCACCGACGCCATCGCCAACCTGCGCGCGCGCCTCGACAAGGTGGCCGAAGACAACGGCAAGGACCTCGACCGCGACGTCAAGTTCGGTTTCCTGCGCTGCGCCTATGCCTCCGACAACCGCGCCGAAGTCGATGCCTACCTCGACAACGCGCGCTTCCAGCGCCGCATCTCCGAGAGCCTCAAGTTCCGCCGCGCGCAAAGCGAGGACGGCTACATGGTGCAGGAAGTGCCGTCGCCCACCGACCTGAGCTTCGACCAGATGCGCGCCAACCTGCCCGTGGGCTCGGTCAATGAGGTGATCGACAAGATGCTCGAGGAAATCAGCATCCTGCGCCCCAAGCACATCGCGCTGCAGACCCAGCTCGGCGATTTCGACCAGAAAACCATGCTGCGCCAGATCGAACTCTGGGGCGAACGCATCATTCCCGCGATCCGCAAGGAAGTGGGCGAACTCAGCGTGGCCGCGGCCGCGTAAGGAGACCGACATGCGCTTTCATCTGTCCGATTCCGGGACCCTGTCCCTGCGCGAGCCCATGGACTTCAAGCGGCTCGAGGTGCTGATCGACCCGCAGCCGCCCGAGGCGGTGGAGCGGGCCATCCACCGCATCGGCCGGCGTGAGAGCGCCACCCACGTGCGCATCGCGCCCTCGGTGCTGCGCTTCGTCAGCGGCCATGCGGGCGAGCCCGAATGGGAAGAGGGCTTTGCGCGCATGCTGGACTACGCCCAGCGCAGCGGCTGGGTCGACGACGCGGGCCAGGTGCGCGCCCACATCAGCCATGCGGGCCAGGAGGACGTGGTCTCGATCGACGAGTTCAAGACCGCGCTGCGCGCGCTGCCGGCCGGCATCTGCGCGGTGAGCACCGGGCAGGGCGACAAGGTCGCGGGCATGATCGTCTCGAGCCTCACCGCGGTCTGCGCCGAGCCGCCGATGATCGGCTTCTTCGCGCACCGCCAGTCGTCGTTCACCGCGCCGCTGCTGGAAAGCGGCCGCTTCGTCGCCAATGTGCTGGGCGAGGGACATGACGCGGTGATGGCGCAGTTCCTGCAGGCGCCCCAGGGCCTGGCGCGCTTCTCGGACGAGCGCTGGTGCAGCGAAAGCGGCCAGGCGCCGGTGCTGTCCGATGCGCTGGCCAGCATGGAGTGCGACGTGGTCTGGACGCAGACGCTGGGCACGCACGTACTGGTGGTCGGCAAGGTGCGGCGCTCGCGCCACAGCCCGTCGAATCCGGTGGTGCATTTCAATGCCGCCACGCACCGCATCGCGGCTTGAACCGGAGCCCACCATGTACACACCTCTGGCGGGAAAGATCGCGCTGGTCACGGGCGCGGGCTCGGGCATCGGCCGCGCCCACTGCGAACTGCTGGCCGCGCGCGGCGCGGCGGTGATCGTCAACGACCTGCATGAAGACGGCGCGCAGGAGACCGTGGCGCGCGTGCGCGCCGCGGGCGGCCAGGCGCTGGCCTGCATTGCCGATGTCGCGCGCAGCGCGAGCGTGGCGCAGGCCTTCGCGGCCGCGCAGCAGCAGCTTGGCGCCGTCGACATCCTGGTCAACAACGCCGGCATTCCGGGCGGCATGAAGCCGCTGGAGGACATCGACGAAGCCGCCATCGACGCGATGCTGGCCGTGACGGTGAAGGGCGCGATGCTCTGCACCCAGGCCGTGCTGCCCGGCATGAAGCAGCGGCGCGGCGGCCGCATCATCAACACCGCGTCGATCACCGCCTATGGCACGCACCGCAACGTCAGCGCCTATGCCGCGGCCAAGGGCGCGATCATCAGCCTGACGCGGGCCTGGGCGCGCGAGTTCGCCGAGTGGAACATCCTGGTCAATGCCGTCGCGCCCGGCCGCGTGCAGACGCCGATGAGCGCGGAGTTGAGCGCCAACCCCGAATACGCCCGGGAAGTGCAGCTGCGCGTGCCGCTGGCGCGCCGCGCCCAGCCCGCAGAGATTGCCTCGGTGGTGGCGTTTCTTGCCTCGCCGGACGCCGACTACATGACCGGCCAGGTCCTCGGGCCGAACGGCGGAGAGGTCATGTAGTCCAGACATCGGCTTCAAGGGCGTGCCGCAGACAGCGCAAAACAACAAGCACCGGAGACAACATGCACCCTTTCAAGATCCTCGGCATCGCGGCCGCGCTGGCCGTCGCCGCACCGCTGCAGGCGCAGGAAATCTTTCCCAAGCGTCCCGTGACCATCGTCGTGCCGTTCTCGGTTGGCGGCGTGACCGACCTGTTCGCGCGCGTCACCGGCTTGAAGCTCGGCGCGCTGTGGGGCCAGCCGGTGATCGTCGAGAACCGCGTCGGCGCGGGCACCATCATCGGCACGCAATATGTGAGCCGCGCGCCCGCCGACGGCTACACGCTGCTGTTCACCAGCTATGCCTTCACCTCCAACCCCGAGCTGCGCAAGAACCTGCCGTATGCGCCATCGGCGTTCAGGCCGGTGGCGCTGCTGGGCTCGACGCACAACATCCTGCTGGTCAACAACAAGCTCAAGGGCAAGTCGCTGAACGAGCTGATTGCGCTGGCCAGGTCGCGGTCGGCGCAAGGCGGGCTCACGCTGGGCTCGTCGGGCCCGGGCTCCAGTCCGCATATCGGCGCTGAACTCTTCGCGCAAAAGGCCGGCATTCCGTTCACCCATGTGCCCTACAAGGGCCAGGGTCCGGCGATGGTCGATCTCACGGCGGGCGTGTTCGATGGCATGTTCGACGGCATGTCGTCGTACCCGCAGGTGCAGCGCGGCGCGGTCACCGCGGTCGCGATCGCCGCGCCCCAGCGCCACCCCGATGCACCCGAAATGCCCACGTTCAAGGAACTGGGCATGGACTTCGTCGCCGGCAGCTGGTTCGGCCTGCTCGCACCCGCGGGCGTGCCCCACGACATCGTGGCGAAGATCAACGCCGACCTGCGCGAAGTCCTCAAGGACCCCGAACTCAAGGCGCAGATCGCCAAGACCGGCATGCAGGTTTCCACGTCCACGCCCGAAGCCTTCGGCAAGTTTCTCGCGCAGGAGACCGAGAAGCTGCGCAATCTGATCAAGCAGGGGGCGAGGATTGATATCAACTAGTCCGTCTTTGGGCGTGCTTCCTGCCATGAAAGCAGGCCGTCCACCCTTCGATCCTTCGACAAGCTCAGGATCAGGGCGAACGATCAGTTACCCGTTCGTGGTGAGCTTGCCTCGCCGGCCGCGTCGAACCATGAACGGCCTGTCCTAGGAAAAAGCCAACGCCCTGAGCCGATGCCCCCGCCGCGTTAAGCTTGTCGTCTGGCGCAGCCCCCTGCTGACGCCCCTTCCCAAGGAAAAGACGTTGGCATCGACACTGCAGCCCGGGCTGATTGCCCTGCATGGCAACCGCACCGAAACCCTGGCCGAGACGGTGTTCTCGTGGCTGCGCGCGCACCCGCTGGCGCCGCTGGAGCAGGAGGTGGTGCTGGTGCAGAGCAACGGCATGGCCGAGTGGTTCAAGATGGGCATGGCCGAGGCGCTGGGCGTGTGCGCCGCGGCGCGCGTCGAACTGCCGGCGCGCTTCCTGTGGCGCAGCTACCGCCAGGTGCTGGGCGCGGCGGCCGTGCCGCGCCAGTCGCCGCTGGACAAGACCGCGCTGACCTGGCGGCTGATGCGCCAGCTGCCCGAATGCGCGGCGCAGGGCGGGTACGAGGCCATCGCCGGCTTTCTGGCGCCGGGTGACGCCGAACGGCTGCTGCAGTTGTCCGAACGCCTCGCCGATCTTTTCGACCAGTACCAGATCTACCGCCCCGACTGGCTCGAGGACTGGGCCGCCGAGCGCGACGTGCTGGCCACGCCGGGCAAGCCGGCGCTGCCCGTGCCCGAGGAGCAGCGGTGGCAGCCGCGGCTGTGGCGCTGCATCCTTGCGGGCCTGAGCGACGCCGAGCGCGCGACGACCCGCCCCGAACTGCATCGCCAGGTGATTGCCGCGCTCGAAAGCACCGCGCCGCTGGCGCGTCCGATCGCGCGCCGCGTGGTGCTGTTCGGCATGAGCCATCTGCCGCTGTCGATGCTGCAGACGCTGTCGGCGATGGCGCGCCACAGCCAGATCCTGCTGGCCGTGCCCAACCCCTGCCGCTTCCACTGGGCCGATGCCATCGATGGCCGCGAGCTGCTGCGCATGCAGCGCCGGCGCCAACCGCTCAAGGACGGCCGCGACCTGGCCGCGCTGCCGCTGGAAATGATGCACGCGCATGCGCACCCGCTGCTGTCGGCGTGGGGCCGGCAGGCGCGCGACTATGTGCGCCAGCTCGATGCGTTCGAGACGGTGCTGCCCGAAGGCCTTGCCGCCGAACTGCCGCGCATCGATATCTTCGACGAGGAGGTCGACCCCGGGGCGCCGCTGCTGGCCCAGGTGCAGCAGGCGATCCGCGACATGGTGCCGCTGGCCGAGCATGCGCAGGCCGAGGTGCCGCGCAGCGACCGTTCCATCGTGTTCCACTGCGCGCACAGCATGGTGCGCGAGCTCGAGGTGCTGCACGACCAGCTGCTGGCGCTGCTGGCCGAGGCCGCGCCGCCCGGCGGCCGGGCGCTGCAGCCGCGCGATGTGGTGGTGATGGTGCCGGCCATCGAGGGCGTGGCGGCATCGATTCGCGCGGTGTTCGGCCAGTACGGCCGCTTCGACGCGCGGCATATTCCGTTTGACATTGCCGACCTGAGCGCGAGCGACAACAACCCGCTGGTCGCCGCGCTGCAGTGGCTGCTGCGCCTGCCGCGCCAGCGCTGCCGCCTGAGCGAGCTGCGCGACCTGCTTGATGTGCCCGCGGTGGCCGCGCGCTTCGGCCTCAAGGCCGAGGACCTGCCGCAGCTCAGCGCCTGGATGGCCGGCGCGGGCATTCGCTGGGGGCTCAACGCCGAGCAGCGCGGCGCGCTCGGGCTCGAGGCCTGCGGCGAGCAGAACAGCGCCTGGTTCGGCCTGCACCGCATGCTGCTGGGCTTTGCCAGCGGCAGCGGCGCGTGGGAGGGCGGCGCGCAGGGCGAAGCCGCGGGCCTGGCGCAGATCGAGCCCTACGCCGAAGTCGGCGGCCTCAGCGCCGAGCTTGCGGGCCAGCTGGCCACGCTGCTCGAACGCCTGCTCGACTGGTGGGCACTGGCCGGCGACGCCTGCGATCCCGCATGCTGGGCGAAGCGCTTTCGCCAGCTGCTGGCCGATTTCTTCGCCGCCGAGACCGACAGCGACCGCGCGCTGCTGGCCGCGCTCGACAACGCGCTGTCGTGCTGGCTCGAGGTCTGCGAGCTGGGCGGCTTCGACGATGACGTCGAGCTGGTCGTGGCCCAGCAGGCCTGGCTCGACATCGTGCAGCAACCGTCGGTCGACACGCGTTTTCGCGCCGGCGGCGTGACCTTCTGCACGCTGATGCCGATGCGCGCGATTCCGTTCGAGGTCGTCTGCCTGCTGGGCATGAACGATGGCGATTACCCGCGCCGCGCGCTGCGCAGCGATTTCGACCTGATGGCGCTGCCGGGCCTGCTGCGCGCCGGCGACCGCGCGCGCCGCGACGACGACCGCCAGCTGATGCTCGAGGCGCTGCTGTCGGCGCGGCGCATGCTCTACATCAGCTGGGCCGGGCGCAGCGTGCGCGACAACAGCGAGCAGCCGCCCTCGGTGCTGGTCTCGCAGCTGCGCGATTACCTGGCCGCGGGCTGGCGTGGCGAAGGCGGCGAGGAGGGCGGCGAAGAGGGCAGCCTGCTCGCGCAGCGCAGCTTCCAGCACCCGCTGCAGCCCTTCAGCCGGCGCTATTTCACGCCCGGCTCGCCGCTGCACACCTATGCGCGCGAATGGCGCGCCGCGTATCTGGCCGGCGCCGGCGAGGCGGCGGCGCAGGTGCCGGCGCTCGCGCCTTTCGTGCCCGATATCGCGGTGCCGCTGACGCTGGCGCAGCTGCACCGCTTCGTGCGCCATCCGGCGCAGGCCTTCTTCCGCCAGCGGCTGAACGTGCGCTTCGACCAGGAGGCCGAATTGAAACTCGACGAGGAAGCCTTTGGCCTGCAGGGCCTCGCCGGGTATGGCGTGATCGAGCAGTTGCAGGCCCGGGTCGTGGCCGAGATCGAAGCCGCGCCGCGCTCGGCCGCGGGCCTGCCGCTGGCGCAGCGCGTGGCCGCTCAGCTGGCGCGCATCGAGCGCGCAGGCACGCTGCCGCTGGCCGGCCTGGGCGCGCGCAAGCGTGCCGAACTGCAGGAAGCGGTGCTGCCCTCGCTGCAGTCGTGGCTCGCGCACCGCCATCGCTTCGACCGGCCGCTGCAGCGCCAGCGCCTGCATCTCGCGCAGGACGGCCTGGTGTTCGAGGACTGGCTCGAGGACCTGCGCGTGCCCGACCGCGATGGCGACGCCGTGCCGGCCTGGATCGAGCTGCAGGCGCGCGCGCTGCTGGGCCCGCGCGGCGAGGTGCGGCCGGGCGCGGTGCTGCTGCCCTATCTGCGCAGCCTGGTGGCCGCGGCCTGCGGCGTGGCGGTGCAGGGCATCGTCGTGGCGCGCGACACCACGCTCGCGCTCGCGCCCATGCCGCCTGGCGAGGCGCTGGCGCAGCTGCAGACGCTGCTGCAGGTGTGGCAGGCGGGCCAGGACAGTCCGCTGCCGCTGCCGCTCAAGACCGCGCTGGCCGCCGCGGCCGCCGTGGACAACGATCTCGCGCGCGCCGAGGCGGTCTACGAAGGCGACGGCTTCGCCGATGCGGGCGAGGTCGCCGATGCCTGCTGGGCGCGCATCTATCCCGACTTCGACGCCTTGTGCGAAGACGGGCGCTTTGCGCTGCTGGCCGAGGCCGTGCACGCGCCGCTGCTGGCCTGGGTGGCCACGCAGGTGCAGGTGCTGGAGCCGGATGCGCTGGCGCCGGTGATCTACCCCTCGACGCTGGAGCCGGCATGAGCCATGTATTGAATGCGCGCGACTTCCCGCTGTGGGGCAGCCGCCTGATCGAAGCCAGCGCGGGCACGGGCAAGACCTGGACCATTGCCGCGCTCTACCTGCGCCTGGTGCTGGGCCATGGCGGCGCGAACGCGCACCCGCGCGCGCTGCTGCCGGCCGAGATCCTGGTCATGACCTTCACGCGCGCCGCGACGCGCGAGCTCTCCGACCGCATCCGCGCGCGCCTGACCGAAGCCGTGCAGTGCTTTCGCGGCGAGCGCGAACCCGAGGCCCACGACCAGCTGCTGCAGGCGCTGCTGGCCGACCATCCCGAAGGCCAGGCGCGCACCCAGGCCGCGTGGCGCCTGGCGATGGCCGCCGAGGCCATGGACGACGCCGCGGTGTTCACCATCGATGCCTGGTGCCAGCGCATGCTGCGCGAGCATGCATTTGACAGCGGCAACCTGTTCGACGAGGAACTCGCGGCCGACGAGGAGCAGCTGCGCCGCGAGGCCGTGCAGGATTACTGGCGCCAGCAGTGCTATCCCCTCGATGGCGCGGCGCTGGAGACGGTGCTGGGCGTCTGGAGCGGGCTGGACGCGCTGCTGCAGGACATGCGCACGCTGCTGGACCAGCCCGTCGACCCCGAGGCCGGCGCCGGCACCCTGGCTCAAAGCGTGCAGGCCGCGCAAGACGAGCGTGCGGGCGCGCTGACCACACTGGCGCAGGGCTGGGGCGCACAGGCGCAGGCGCTGCGCGACTGGCTCGATGCGCAGCTCGCCGAATCGGGCGCGCACTGGGACGGGCGCAAGCTCGCGCCGCGCCATTACACCGGCTGGCTGCAAAGCGTGATCGACTGGGCCGATGACCCGCTGCAGGTGGAACTGGCGCTCACCGATTCCGCGCGCCACCGGCTCAGCCCCGACGGGCTGCTGGAAGCGCGCAAGAAGGGCGCGCCATCGGTGGCGCTGCCGCCGGGCTTCGCCGCCTTGCAGCAGCTGCTCGCCGATCTGGCGAAGCTTCCGGTCCTGGGCAGCCGGCTGCGCCTGCATGCCGCGGCGCGCGTGCTGGAACGGCTCGCGCAGCTCAAGCGCCAGCAGGGCACGTTCGGCTTTGCCGATCTGCTGCAGCGGCTCGACCGTGCGCTGGCCGGAGAGAACGGCGCGGCGCTGTGCGCGCGCATCAAGGCGCAGTATCCGGTGGCGCTGATCGATGAATTCCAGGACACCTCGCCGCTGCAGTACCGGTTGTTCGAGCGCATCTACGGCACGGCGGACAACGACCCGGCGACGGCGCTGCTGCTGATCGGCGATCCCAAGCAGTCGATCTACGGCTTTCGCGGCGCCGACATCTACAGCTACCTGCAGGCGCGCCATGCCACGACCGGGCGCCACTATGTGCTGGATACCAACTACCGCTCCACGCAGGCGCTGGTCGATGCCGTCAACCACTGGTTCGGCCAGGCCGAGCAGCGCGACGGCGCGGGCGCGTTCATGTTCCGAAAGCCGGGCGAAGCCGACAATCCGCTGCCCTTCGAGCCTGTGCGCGCCCAGGGTCGCAAGGAGGCGTTCCGCGACGTCCACGGCCCCGTGCCGGCGCTGCAATTGCAGGTCGAACTCGACCCCATGCAAACCGCCAAGCGCGCGCAGCGCGGTTTTGCCGCGCGCTGTGCCGAGCAGATCGTGCAGTGGCTCAACGACCCTGAAGCCGGCTTTGCCGCGCCGGGCAAGCCGCTGGCACGGCTGCGCCCGGCCGATATCGCGGTGCTGGTGCGCACCGGCAGCGAGGCGCGCTCGGTGCGCCGCGAGCTGGGCGCGCGCGGCGTGGCCTCGGTCTACCTGTCGGACAACGAATCGGTGTTCGCCGGCAGCGAGGCGCAGGACCTGGTGCTGTGGCTCAACGCCGTGGCCGCGCCGCGCGACGCGCGCGCGGTGCGCGCCGGCCTGGCGACGCGGCTGCTTGGTCTGTCGCTCGATGAGCTGGGCTGGCTCGCGGCCGACGACGAGGCCTTCGACGCGCGCTGCGACCAGTTGCGCGGCCTGCAGGCCGTCTGGCAGAGCCAGGGCGTGCTGGCGATGCTGCGCCAGACGCTGCACCAGTTCGACCTGCCCGCGCGCTGGCTCATGGAGACCGGCGGCGAGCGCCGGCTGACCAACTACCTGCATCTGGCCGAGCTGCTGCAGACCGCGAGCGCGCAGCTCGAAGGCGAGCATGCGCTGATCCGCTGGCTGGGCATGCAGTGCGCGGGCGAGGGCAGCCACAGCGACGAGCAGATCGTGCGCCTCGAAAGCGATGCCGACCTGGTCAAGGTGGTCACGGTGCACAAGAGCAAGGGGCTCGAATACCCGGTCGTGTTCCTGCCGTTTGCCTGCAGCTACCGCGAGATCAACCGGCGCATGGACCGTTTCGTGAGCCTGCCCCGTCCCGAAGGCGGGCGCGTGCTGCGCCTCGACTACGACGACGCCGAACTGGCCCTGGCCGACACGGAGCGGCTGCGCGAAGACCTGCGCCTGCTGTACGTGGCGCTGACGCGCGCGCGCCATGCGCTGTGGCTGGGCGTGCCCATGCTGCAGGCCGCGCGCAGCAAGGCCAGCACCACGCTGAACCACCGCAGCGCCACCGGCTATACGCTGGCCGGCACGCAGGAGTGCACCCCCGAAGACTGCCACGAACGCCTGGACGCGCTGGTGGCGGGCCAGCCCGGCCTGCAATGGCAGGCGGTGCATGGCACGCCCGCGCGCAGCCTGCTGCAGGCGCGCGCGGCGCCGCCGCCGCTGCTCGATGCGCCGGCCTATGGCGCGCAGTTCGACCGGCGCTGGGGCATTGGCAGCTTCTCCTCGCTGGTGCGTGCGCTGGCCGCGCCGAGCCTGCCGGTTTCCCCCGTGCCGCAGGAGCAGCCGGCCGATGACGAGCGGCCGATCGGCGCGGACCTGGCGGTAGCGGCGGCGCCCGCCGCGCCCGCCAAGGCCGCGGTCTGGCACCGCTTCATGAAAGGCCCGGTCATCGGCAACTGGATCCACGACGAACTCGAATGGCTGGCCGGCGAGGACTTCGCGCTCGAGGCCGATGGCAGCGGGGCGCTGGCCCAGCGCCTGCTGCAGCGCAGCGAGCGCGCGGGCCGCGCGGCCCAGGCCGCCGACCTGGTGCAGTGGCTTGCGGCCGTGGTCCACCACCCGCTGGCGCCGCTGGGCGTGCCGCTGTCGGCGCTGGAGCAGCGGCTGCCGGAAATGGAATTCTGGCTGCCCGCGCAGCGCCTGCCGGCGCCGGACATCGACCGTCTTTGCCAGCAGCATCTGCTGGCGGGCGTGCCGCGGCCGTATCTGCCCGAGCGCCAGCTGCACGGCATGCTGATGGGCTTTGCCGACCTGGTGTTCGCGCATGAAGGCCGCTACTGGGTGCTCGATTACAAGACCAACTACCTGGGGCGCGACGCCGCGGCCTATGACGAGCGCGCGCTGTGCGAAGCCATGGCCGCGCACCGCTATGACGTGCAGGCCGCGCTGTACCTGCTGGCGCTGCACCGGCTGCTGCAAAGCCGCCTGGGCGATGCCTACGACCCGCGCCAGCAGCTGGGCGGCGCGCTGTATTTCTTCGTGCGCGGCATCGACGGCCCGGCGCAGGGCATGCATGTCGTGCCGCCTTCGCTGCCCCTGCTCGAGGCGCTGGGCGCGCTGCTCGATGCGCGCGACCCCGAGATGGAAGCCGAACTGCCATGAGACCCGTCGACGACCTGACCCTCGACCTGTTTGCCGACCTGGCGCCGCGCGCGCCCGAAGCCGTGCCGGCCACCGCGGCCGAGGTGCTCGACATCCTGCGCGGCTGGAGCGAGCAAGGCCTGCTGCGCCACCTCGATACCGCGATGGCGCGCTTCGTGGCCGCGCAGGATCCCGAGGCCGCGCCGGCGCTGCTGGTGGCCACGGCGCTGCTGGTGCAGATGGAGGGCCGCGGCCACAGCTGCCTGCCGCTGGCGCTGCTGGTGGCCGATCCCAACGCCGTGCTGGCCTGGCCCGCCGAGGCGCAGGAAGAACTCCATGCGCTCTGGTCCCGGCTGCCGCGGCCGCTCGCGCGCTGGCAGCAGGCGCTCGCGCGCAGCCCGCTGCTGCGCGTCGCCGCCCACGCGCCCGACCAGGGCCAGCCGCTGGTGCTGGGCGGGCCCGCGCATGCGCCGCTGCTCTATCTGCGCCGCTACTGGGACTACGAGCGCCAGGTGGCCGCGCAGATCACGCAGCGCAGCATGGCCGTGGTGCCCGTCGAGGCGGCCGAAGTCAAGCAATGGCTCGACCGGATGTTCGCGCCCACGCCCGAAGCCTTCGACTGGCAGCGCCTGGCCTGCGCCATCGCGCTGCGCGGCCGCTTCTCGGTGATCACCGGCGGCCCGGGCACGGGCAAGACCTATACGGTGGCGCGCCTGCTGGCGCTGCTGTTTGCCACCGCGCCCGAACCCGAGCGGCTGCGCGTGGCGCTGGCCGCGCCCACCGGCAAGGCCGCGGCGCGGCTCAAGCAGTCCATCGACGCCTCGCTCAAGCAGCTCGATTCCAGCCTGGGAGGACTGCTCGATCTCGAGGCGCTGGTGCAGCGCGTGGGCGCGGCGCGCACCCTGCACTCGCTGCTCGGCGCGCGCCCCGATACGCGCGCGTTTGCGTTCCACCATGGCCAGCCGCTCGATGTCGACGTGCTGATCGTCGACGAAGCCTCGATGATCCACCTCGAGATGATGGCCGCGCTGCTCGACGCGCTGCCGCCGGCGGCGCGCGTGGTGTTCCTGGGCGACAAGGACCAGCTGGCTTCGGTCGAGGCCGGCGCGGTGCTGGGCGACCTGTGCCGCAGCGCCGAGGCCGGCCATTACACGTCCGCCACCGCCGCCTATGCGCTGGCCGCGGCCGGCCAGCCGCTGCCCGCGGCCTGTCTCGCCGACGCGGGCAGCGCCTTGCCGCTGGCCCAGCAGACCGTGATGCTGCGCGAGAGCCGGCGCTTTGGCGGCCCGATCGGCCAACTGGCCCAAGCCGTGAACACCGGCGACAGCGCGCGTGCGCTGGCGCTGCTGCGGGCCGCCGAAGGCGGCGTGCTGCACATGCGCGAAGGCGCGCCGCCGCAGGCCGTGTGCCAGCTGGCCGTGGCGCGCGGCCAGGCTGCGGTCAACTACCAGGCCTTCGTGCAGGCGCTGGCCGCGCGCCCGGCGCTGACCATGGCGGCCGAGGCGCACACCGCGTGGGTGCGCAGCGTGCTCACGGCCTTCGAGCGCTTCCGGCTGCTGTGCGCGGTGCGCGAGGGTGACTGGGGCGTGGCCGGGCTCAACCGCGCCATTGAAAAGGCGCTGGCGGAGCAGGGCGCGATCGCGCCGCGCGGCGAATGGTATGCGGGCCGCCCGGTCATGGTCACGCGCAACGACGCGGCGCTGGGCGTCTACAACGGCGACATCGGCGTGGCGCTGCCGGGCGCCATGGCGGGCAGCGGCCTGCGCGTCTACTTCATGGACGGCCCCGCGCTGCGCGCCGTGGGCGTGAGCCGCCTGGCGCATGTCGAGACCGCGTTTGCGATGACGGTGCACAAGAGCCAGGGCTCGGAATTCGAGCACACGGCGCTGGTGCTGTCGGCCCATGCGGGCAGCGTGCTGGGGCGCGAGCTGGTCTACACCGGCATCACGCGCGCGCGCCAGGCTTTCACGCTGATGTCCCAGGCGCCGGGCCTGCTGGCTTCGGCCATCCACAGCCCGACGCAGCGCGTCAGCGGGCTGCTGGGGTTTCTGGAGCAGCAGGCCGGGCAGGCCCGCGAAGCGCCGGGTTCGGCGGCTCCCGACGAACTCGCGCCCTGGGTGGATTGAACTGCGTCATGGAGCAACCGTTCTTCCTGGTCCTGAGCTTGTCGAAGGATCGAAGGATGGACGGCCTGGCCTCCAGATCAGCCTACTGCCCCTTCACCCGCGCCAGCATCACCGCCGTATTCTCCTTGCGGTCCGCCTGCACGCGCTGCACGCTGGGCCGCGTGCCCATGCGCGCCAGATAGTCGCGCACCGGCAGCTCGGCCAGCACATCGCGGCCGCCCACGAGCTTGCTCGCTGCGCTGATCAGCGGCAGGTGCACGATGGCGCAGCAGTCGGCCAGCGTGAACGCTTCGCCCGCAATGAACGGGCTCCAGCGCGCGAGCTGCCCCAGCGCCTGCGCGCTCTTGTCGAGCTGGGCCAGGCTGCGCTCGCGCACGCCGTCGCTGACCTTGCCGCCGAAGAACGCCTGCGGATAGAGATTGCGCGCCACCAGTTCCAGGTGCAGGTCGAGGTAGAGGCACAGCTCGCGCACCTTGGCCGCGGCAAACGGCTCCTTGGGCAGCAGCGGCTGCGCGGGAAAAGCGTCCTCGATGTACTCGAGCATCACTTGCGACTCGCTGAGCGCGCCATGTTCTGTGCGCAGATAGGGCACCTTGCCCAGCGGCGAGGCCGCGGCATCGGTCTCGCCGAGCCAGGCCAGCTCCTCCTCGAAGGCCACGCCTTTCTCCAGCAGCGCGAGCTTGACCTTGTTGTAGTAGTTGCTGGCCGAGAAACCACAGAGCTTGAGCATGGGAAATCCTTGTGCGTGGGGGCGGGTGGGCAACGGCAGTGCCGCCGTCGCAGGGGTTGGCCGCCATGCTATGCGCGCGCGCGCCGGCCCGGCGTCCCGCAGATGACGCCGCCTACAATGCGCGCATGTCCTGGCTGCGCTCCTCCTCTCCAGCGTTGCTGCCCGCGCGGCAGGCGTGGCTCGCGCGCGCCACGCTGGCCGGCTGGCTGCTGGTGCTGGTTGCCGGGCTGTTCACGCCCTGGGCGCAGGCGCGCGGCCTCGAAGCCGTGTGCTCCGGTTCGGGCCAGGGCAGCTTGCGCCTGGGGCCCGATGCCGACGGCCTGGCGCAGGCGCTGCATGGCCTCGATTGCCCGCTGTGCCTGCCGCAGCTGGCTGCGCCGCCAGCGGGCGCGCGCGCGGAGCTGGCGGATGCCGCGCACGCCGCCCAGCCGCGCCGGCTGCGGGCCAGGGCCTGGACACCGCTGCCCTCGGCCTGCCCGCCGCCCGCGCGCGGGCCGCCTCGCGTGTGATGACTTCCGGCCTTTTCGCGGATGGCGCCGGCTCCGCTTGCAACCCACCCATCACACCGAGCGTCCCCGCAGGGGACAGAAGCATTCCCATGACCAAGAACCAATGGATTTCCCCCTTCCTCGTTGCCGCCGCGCTGTTTGCCGGTAACGCCTTTGCCCATACCGATGCCGCGCCGGTGGAAGTCGAGGGCGCCTGGATCCGCGCCACCGTGCCCGGCCAGCAGGGCACGGGCGGTTTCATGCGCCTCAAGGCGAAGGAGCCGCTGACGCTGGTCGGCGTGCGCTCGCCCGCGGCCGGCGTTGCCGAACTGCATGAAATGAAGATGGAAGGCGACGTGATGCGCATGCGCGCCATCAAGGCGCTGCCGTTGCCCGCGGGCAAGACCGTCGAGCTCAAGTCGGGCGGCCACCATCTGATGCTGCAGCAGCTCAAGGCGCCGCTGCCCAAGGGCAGCGAGGTGCTGATGACGCTGGAGTTCCGCAACGCCAAGGACGAGCCTTCGCTGCTGCATCTGAAGGTGCCGGTCGCGACCTCGGCGCCGGCTGGCGCGACGCCCGCGCCCGCCCACGCCCGCGGCCACGCGCACTGAGGCCTGCGCAGGCCGCGCCGCCGCTGGTACAGTAGAAACGGTGGCGCGGCCCTGGTCGGGGTTGCCGCATGAGGTCCTCCATTTCTCCAGAGAGGTAGGCAATGAGCAATTCCGGCGGTACCGATCCTTTCGGCTTTGGCAGATTCATTCCCGGCTTCGAGTTCCTGCAAGGCATGAGCCAAGCGGCAGCCGGGGCTGCGGCAGTTGGTGCTGCGGCACCCGGGGCTTTGCCCGGCGGTGCCGGCCTGGGCGCCCAGTCCCCCTTCCCCGGCATGTCCCAATGGATCGCGCCCACGGTCAGCATCGAGGACATCGACAAGCGCATCCAGGAACTGCGGGCCGTGCAGTTCTGGATCGAGCAGAACGGCCGCGCGCTCACGGCCACCATCCAGGCGCTCGAAGTGCAGAAGATGACGCTGGCGGCGCTGCAGAGCATGCAGGGCGGGCTGGGCGAATGGGCCAAGGCCTCGCCTTTCAAGATGCCCGAAGCCGGTGCTGCTGCGCCTGCCGCGGCTTCTCCCGCGCCCGCATCGCCGCCCCCGGCGGCGGCGCCTGAGGCGGCTGCGGCCGGCGCCGACACGGACGCATCCGCACCGCCGGCGGGCCCGGGCATGGGCGCCGTCGATCCGCTGCAATGGTGGGGCGCGCTGACCCAGCAGTTCCAGCAGATCGCCTCCCAGGCCATGCAGGACCCTGCGCACCAGAAGGCCATGGCCGCCGGCACGCAGATGGCCAGCGATTTCGCGCGCAACGCCATGCAGTCCGCGGCCGATCTGGCCAAGGCGCAGGCGCCTGCCGAGCCGCCTCAGCCGGCCACACCTGAGCCGGCCGCGCCTCAGCCGGCCGCGCCTCAGCCGGCAGCGCCTGAGCCGGCCGCGCCTCAGCCGGTAGCGCCTGAGCCGGCCGCGCCCAAGCCCGCAGCCGCGCGCAAGGCGCCGCGCCGGCCGTCCTGAGCGCAACATGGGCAAGGGCACAATGCCGGCTGCTCACACCTCAAGGATTGCCGGCATGCATGACGATGGCGCGGACCGCCCCAACCAATACGCGCTGCTGCGCCAGCGCCGTTTCGGCCCGTTCTTCTGGACCCAGTTCCTGGGCGCGGCCAACGACAACCTGTTCAAGTTCGCGTTCACCGTGCTGGTCACCTACCAGCTTGGCGTGTCGTGGCTGCCGCCCTCGCATGCCGGGCTGGTGATCGGCGCGCTGTTCATCCTGCCCTACCTGCTGTTCTCCGCGACCTCGGGCCAGCTGGCCGACAAATGGGACAAGCGGCGCATCTTCGTGCTGACCAAGAACCTCGAGATCGCCATCATGGCGCTCGTCGCCTGGGGCATGCTGGCGCAGAACGTGCCGCTGCTGCTGGCCTGCATCTTCCTGATGGGCACGCACTCGACGCTGTTCGGCCCGGCCAAGTTCGCCTATCTGCCCCAGGTGCTGTCGCCGCGCGAGCTCACGGGCGGCAACGGCATGGTCGAGATGGGCACGTTTGTCGCGATCCTGCTGGGCAATGTCGCCGGCGGACTGCTCGTGGCCAGGCCGGAAGTGGGCCACGCCCAGGTCGCGGTGGCCGGCCTCGCGCTGGCGCTGCTCGGGCGGCTGTCGGCGCAGTTCATTCCCGCGGCGCCGGCCACCGACCCGGGCCTGCGCATCAACTGGAACCTGTTCAGCGAGACCTGGCGCAACCTGCGGCTGGCGCAGGGCCAGCCGGTGGTGTTCCGCTCGCTGCTGGGCATCAGCTGGATGTGGTTCTTCGGCGCGGTGTTCCTGGCGCAGTTCCCGGCGTTCGCCAGGGAAGTGCTGCATGGCGACGAGCAGGTCGCGGCGCTGCTGCTGGTGGTGTTCTCGGTGGGCGTGGGCGCGGGCGCGCTGCTGTGCGAGCGCCTGAGCCGCGGGCAGGTGGAAATCGGCCTGGTGCCGCTGGGCGCGCTGGGCATGAGCCTGTTTGCCGCCGACCTTTGGCTGGCCTCGCGCGGCCTGCCGCCGGGCGGCCTGATGGACGTGCCGGCCTTCCTGTCGCGGCCCGCGCACTGGCGCGTGGTCGCCGACCTGCTGCTGCTGTCGCTGTCGGCAGGCATCTACAGCGTGCCCATGTACGCGCTGGTCCAGCTGCGCAGCCAGCCCACGCACCGCGCACGCATCATTGCCGCCAACAACATCCTGAATGCGCTGTTCATGGTGGCCAGCAGCGTGATCGCGGGCGCGCTGCTGTCCGCGGGCAGCAGCATCCCCCAGTTGTTCCTGATGACCGCGGGCGCGAATCTGCTGGTGTCGATGGCGGTATTCTTGCTGGTGCCGGAATATCTCTCACGCTGTGCTGCGCTGGTGCGCGGCCTGCGCACCGTGGAAACCTGAGCTGGAGAAGCTTCGATGAGCAAAGCCTTGCGTCTGCCCGAGAAGTGGTTCCGCCGCGGCCTGTGGCTGGTGGCGTTCGTGTTTGCCTGGTTCCTGGTGGGCCTGGGCAGCCTCGTGGTCGGCGATCTGCCCCAGGTCGAATCGGTGCAGAGCCTCGAGGACTTCATGCCGCCCGACCGCGCCGCGCAGGTACGGCTGGAGCAGCAGACCGCCGAGCGGCTGCGCGACCAGGCCAGCAGCGCGCTCGAGCAGGCGCAGCTGCGCCTGCGTTCGGCGCGCACCTCCTATGCCGCGGCGCGCGAGGCCTTCGACAATTGGGTCGCCACGCGCAGCGCGACGCAGCGCGCCGACCAGGACACCGAACTGCTGACGCGCACACGTGCGCTCGACCAGCTCAAGGACGCCGAGCGCCGCGCCGCCACGGCGGTCGAAGCCCAGCAACAGCAGCAGCTCGATGCCCAGCAGGCGCTGGCGCGCGCCGAAAGCGCCTGGCGCCAGCTCGAGGACAGTGCGCGCGGGCAATGGCAGGATGCGCAGCGTGCCCAGGAATTGCGCGTCTTCCTCTACCGCCTGGCATTGACCCTGCCGCTGCTGCTGGTCGCGGGCTGGCTGTTTGCGAAAAAGCGCCGCAGTGCCTGGTGGCCCTTCGTCTGGGGCTTCATTTTCTTTGCGCTGTTTGCGTTCTTTGTCGAACTCGTGCCCTACCTGCCTGATTACGGCGGCTATGTGCGCTATATCGTCGGCATCGTCCTCACCGTGGTGCTGGGTCGCGCGGCCATCCAGGCCTTCAACCGCTACCTGGAGCGGCAAAAGCGCCAGGAGGCCATGCCCGACGCCCAGCGCCGCGTCGAGCTGAGCTATGACACCGCGCTGTCGCGGCTGGCCAAGGGCGTATGCCCGGGCTGCGAGCGCGTGGTGGACCTGAAGGACCCGGGCATCGACTTCTGTCCGCACTGCGGTATCGGGTTGTTCGACCACTGCGGGGCTTGCAACACCCGCAAGAGCACCTTTGCGCGTTTTTGCCATGCCTGCGGCACACCGGCCGCGGCTTCCGAAGCGCCCGCGCCCGTGCCCGCGCCCTCAGACCTGGGCCGCTAGCGCCGCCCGCGCCGGGCTCGCGTGGTGGCGCTGCCATCCGTCGCGGCCCGCGGCCTTGGCATCGTAGAGCGCGATATCGGCGCGCCGCAGCAGTTCCTCGAGCGTCTGCGCGGTGCCGCCGCCGTTCCAGGCAATGCCGACGCTGACCGTGGCGCGCAGCACCGGTCCGTCGCGCAATGCCACGCGCTGGCTGCGCACCGCGGCGCAGATGCGCGTGGCGATCTGCTCGGCGGCCGCGGCCGGCACGCCTGGCAGCAGCATCGCGAACTCCTCGCCGCCAATGCGCCCCAGCAGGTCCTGCGGGCGCGACACCCGCAGCATGGTCTTGGCGCAGGCCCGCAGCAGCGCGTCGCCGGCGGCATGGCCGTGGCTGTCGTTGACGCGCTTGAAATGGTCGAGGTCCAGCATCAGCACGGCCACCGGACTGCCTTCATGCTGCAGGCGTTCGAGCAGGCGCTGGCCCTGGTCCATGAAGGCTCCGCGCGCCAGCACATCGGTCA
Organism: Comamonas antarctica; assembly: GCF_013363755.1. Lineage (NCBI taxonomy): Bacteria > Pseudomonadati > Pseudomonadota > Betaproteobacteria > Burkholderiales > Comamonadaceae > Comamonas > Comamonas antarctica. Next base: position 3,776,572 of record NZ_CP054840.1, on the reverse strand, counting down.
ACGAATCATGGCTGGCCGCCCGGTTCAGCCGCTGCAGTTGCTCGGCGCGTTGCAGCTGGGCTCCGGCCACGGCCAGCGGCCCCATGGACAGCAGCGTCAGGCCGAAGCACAGCGAGACCATCAGCTCGACATCGGCGGGCGTGAAGTCGATGATGCCCATCGACAGCGTGGCGACCTTCCAGGTGCAGACCACCAGGCCCAGCAGCGCGGTCGTGAACAGGCTGTAGCTCAGCGCGCACCACAGCAGCGCCGGCACGCTGAAGGCCATCGCGCCCGGTCCGCCAAGCGCCAGCGCCGCGTACTCGGTGGCGAGCACGAACAGCAGTGGCAGCAGCAGCTTCCACGAAACCCGCGACTCGACCCGGGAGAGCCAGCGGCGCGGGCTGCATTCCGGGAGGCTCAGAATGACCGGCACGATCAGCATGAAGTTCATCAGCTCGGTGCTGAACCACATCAGCGCGCTTTGCAGCCAGTGCGAGGCAAACAGATGGACGCCGGCACCGGCACCGACCAACGACGCGCCGGCGGCGGCAATGACGCAGCCGGCAAGCAGATACAGCACTGAAGTCTGCTGGCGCAGCTGCAGCTGCGCCGTGTCCAGCCGCTGCAGGAACCACCAGCCGCAAGCCACGCCCGTCAGGTTGGCGGCCGTCAGCCAGACCGCGGCCAGCAGGCTGCTGCCCGTGACCAGGTCGGCGAGCACGAAAACCGCGCTGGCGATCAGCCAGGAAGTTCTTTGCGCCAGCTCGGGCCAGCGCAGCAGCATGCCCAGCAGCACCCCGTTGGCGGGCCAGAAAGAAGACAGGAACCCGGTGGGCCGGGCCAGGATGCCGGTCAGGCAGGCCAGCAGCAGGCACAGCGCGAAACCGATGAAATATACCGTGAGCGAGACCGGGCGCGGTGAGTAGGCAAAGGTGGAACGTGGCATGTAGCGGGCAGGAAACCAGGGTCATCCCCAATATAACGGCCCGCGCCGACAGGGCATTTCAGCCCTTGTCAGCCGGCAGGCCGCCCCTGCGCGGGGCAGGGCGCCTTTCCCTCGTTTACACGCCGCGGGCGCGATCTGCCTTGAACTGCGCCCGAAATGCCGCGAAAGTGCCCGTATCCAACGCATTGCGCACTTCCTGCATCAGGTTCAGGTAGTAGTGCAGATTGTGGATGGTGGTCAGCATCGGACCCAGCATCTCGCCGCAGCGGTCGAGATGGTGCAGGTAGGCACGCGAGAAGCCATCGCGTCCGCCCTGGTCCCAGCTCACGCCCGAGCTACCGGCGCAGGCATGGCAGGTGCAGGTCGTGTCGATGGGCTGATGATCGGTCTTATGGCGTGCATTGCGCAGCTTCAGGTCGCCATAACGCGTGAAGATGGTGCCATTGCGCGCATTGCGCGTGGGCATCACACAGTCGAACATGTCCACGCCGTCGGCCACGCCCTGCACCAGATCCTCGGGCGTGCCCACGCCCATCAGGTAGCGCGGCTTGTGCGCCGGCAGCCGGTGCGGCGTATGCGCCATGATCTGCAGCATCAGGTCCTTGGGTTCGCCCACGCTCACGCCGCCCACGGCATAGCCGGGGAAGTCCATTTCGACCAGCGCTTCGAGCGATTCCTGGCGCAGGTTCTCGAACATGCCGCCCTGCACGATGCCGAACAGCGCGTTGGGATTTTCCAGGCGCGCGAATTCGTCCTTGGAGCGCTGGGCCCAGCGGCGGCTCATTTCCATCGACTTGCGCGCTTCGGCTTCGGTGGTCAGGTGGCCCTTGGTTTCATAGGGCGTGCACTCGTCGAGCTGCATCACGATGTCGGAGTTCAGCGTGGTCTGGATCTGCATGCTGACCTCGGGCGACATGAACAGCTTGTCGCCATTGACCGGCGAGGCGAAATGCACGCCTTCCTCGGTGATCTTGCGCATCGCGCCCAGGCTCCAGACCTGGAAGCCGCCCGAGTCGGTCAGGATCGGCTTGTTCCACTTCTCGAAGCCATGCAGTCCGCCGAAGCTTTGCATGATGTCGAGGCCCGGGCGCATCCAGAGGTGGAAGGTGTTGCCCAGGATGATCTGCGCGCCCATTTCCTCGAGGCTGCGCGGCATGACGCCCTTGACGGTGCCATAGGTGCCCACGGGCATGAAGATCGGGGTCTGGACCACGCCGTGGTTGAGCGTGAGCTTGCCACGGCGCGCGTGGCTGGAAGGGTCGTTTTTGAGGGTTTCGAACTGCAGCATGGGCGCCATTGTCCCAGACTGCTTGCGAGGTCGTCCTTCATGGGGGCTAGCCTGCGGTCTGGCACACTGGTCCATCATCAATAGCATGGAGGCCAAGATGCTCAGAATCATGATTGCAGTCGACGGATCGGAACCCTCGCTGGATGCCGTGCACCATGGCGTGCGGCTGGTGCGCCAGGGGCTGCAGGCCACGCTGGTGCTGGCCCATGTGCAGCAGGAGGCCACGCTCTACGAACTCGCGACCCAGGACCCGGACCTGATCGCGGGCGCCAGCGTGGCCGCGGGCCGGCACCTGATGGCGCCGGCGGTGGCTTTGGTCGAGGCGGCCGGCGTGCGCTTCGAGACCGAGGTCGGCCTGGGCGAGCCCGCTCCCACGCTGGTCGACATCGCCGAGCGCAACGGCTGCGACATGATCATCATCGGCGCGCTGGGCCAGGGCGGCGTGCGGCGCGCGCTGATCGGCTCGGTGTCGCGCGAGATCGCGCGCCTGAGCCCGGTGCCGGTGACCATCGTCAAGCATCCCGATCCCAAGGATCTGCAGGATGTGGCGGAAGTCGAGGCCGAGGTGGCGGCGGATGAGGGTGTTGATGAACGCCAGTAGATAAGGTTGCTGGTTTGCAGGACAGTCAAAGCAGGGCGGTGCTCGCTACGCCATCTGGAGAGATTCGTTGGGCATAGCGGGAGCGACGCGCTGGAAAGACCTTCGCAATGGGCGCGCTATGGTAAGGAGGCAACGAGGAAGGGCCGCCCCGCACCGAGGTTGCCGTCCCTAGCCGGGCGCCCCCCTCCACCGAAGGATGAGAGGGGGAAGCGGCGGAGCCGCTCAGGGGGTGTTTCTTGTCATCCACTTTCCATGCGGCAGGCTGGACAGGCGCTGGAACATGCGCCGGCAGTAGCCGCGGATGCGCAGGCAGTTGTTGATCTCATCGACGGGCAGCGGGCCCGACACCACCACGATGTCGTCGGCCGAGTCCCAGGCCCCCGCCGCGCGCAGGCGCCGGCGTGCGGTCAGCGCCCACGACAGGATGCGCGTCGGCGTGCCGTGCTGGTGCACCTCGCCGGTGTGCAGATCGAAGGCAATGGCCACCGTCTCGGTGCGCAGCCGAAAGCGCCGCTCGCCCGTGACGGCACTGGGCTTGTCGCGCATGTCGTACAGGTAGTAGTGGCCGGCCTTGAGCTGGTATTGCTGATCCATCGATCCTCCTTCAGTCCGCCATTCTGCGCGGCCTTGCGGTACGGGAAAGGCCCGTAAAGCAAGGTCAAAGCCGCGCTGTTTGCCGGGCGCGACCGAAGGATTCTTGCGCGCTCGCGCTTAGAAGTCCAGTAGGCTGAAGCCGACGCTCAAGACCGTGCGCTTGCGGTTGTAGTCGATCAGGCTGTCGCCATAGCCCGAGAACAGCTGGGTGTGCAGGCGCAGGTTGCTGCGGCCGCCGCCAATGCCTTCGCCCAGCGTGCGCAGCCATTCGAGCCGCAGCGAGCCGCGCGGCGTCGCGCCCAGCGAGCTGCGCACCGTGGCGGTCAGCGTGTGCATGCGGTTGACGTTCCAGGTGCCGGTGAGTTCGGCGCGGCCCAGGTAGTCGGAGATGTCGGGGTTGTCGTCGCTGGCCGCGCTTTCGTTGATGCGCTTCCAGATGCGGCCCGTGAGCGTGTAGTCATTGCCCTTTTCAATGCCGGTCATCAGGTACCAGCGGTTCCAGCTGCGCGACAGCGGCAGGCTCTGCCCGTTGGACTGGTGCACCAGCCCCGCGCCCGCATAGGCCCAGTTCCAGCCGGCCGGCAGCGACAGCGACAGCGGGTAGACATAGAACACTTCGGGCTCATGGTCGGTGGTGCGGAACGGCCGCGACAGGTCGGGGGTGAACACCTGCCAGTACGACTGCTGGGTGTAGCCGAACCACAGCGAATCCTTGCGCTCGGGCGTGTGGGCGAGCAGGCCCTTGGCCAGCTTGGTGCGCACCGAGATATTGAGCCGCGCCTCGGTGGTGCGGTAGTCGATGGCGGTCGGGCTCTGGTGATCGGGCGCGGGCGACGAGGGCTGGCGGTTGACGCTGTTGCTGGCCACCACCGAGATCGAGGTCGGCCGGTAACCGCGCAAGGTGAAGTTGCCGCAGTCAGTGCCTTCGGTCAGTTCCCAGAAGCGCGTCAGGGCGCTGTACTTGGCATCGTTGCAGCCGCGCACCACGGGCTCCGCCGGCATGGGATCGGCCGTCAGCGGCGCGGCCGAGGTCGCGACGATGGGCGCGGGTTCGGGCAGCGGCGGCGTAACGGCTTGGGCATGAGCGCTTGCCGCAGGGGCCTGCCAGGGCTGCTTGTTGGCCCAGGCGTCGAAGCAGGCCAGGCGTTCGGCGCCATCGGTGGCCGCGGTGCACAGGCGCCAGGCGTCGGTCGGCGTGCTGCTCACGGCGACGGGAGCGTTCTGCGCCAGCGCCGGCAGCGAAAGAAGGCTCCAGGCCGCGGCGGCGGCCAGCGTCGGCAGGTGGCGCGCGCTCATTGGCCGGTTTGCTTGCGCAGCACGAAAGAGAGCGAGAGAGGGGGATTTTCCTGAGTCCATGTTCCGCGAATTTCCTTGCCGCAGCTGTCGGGGACGACCTGGCCAATCCAGGTCGCGCTGATGTTCGTGCCGTTGATCGATTCCTCGAGGGTGAAGTCGCCCTGGTCGACATCGCCGGCCAGCAGCGCCTGGCTGCCGGCGCGCTGCAGCCGGCCGCGCACGCTGGCGGCCAGCTCGGGGTGGGGCGTGAGTTCGAGTTCGGCCGCCATCGGCAGCGCCGCTGCGGCCTCGCCTTCGCCGGCGGCGCCCTCGCTGGCCGCGCTGAACTGCGCCTGCCAATGGCCCAGCAGGGTCTCGTGCGTGGCCTCGTCGGCCGCGGCGCACTGTGCGAGGGCCGGTCCGGCCGCCAGAAAGAACAGGGCCAGCGCCGAAGCGCGGCGCAGGCCGGGGAGAGAAAACAAATGCATGGTCTCGAACCTCAGGACGCCGCCGGCTGCACCGCGGCCTTGCGCGCGAATTCGGCGCGCAGCTGGCGCAGCTTCTCGCGCGGGTCTTCGCGCATGGTGGATTGGTCCAGCCCCATTTCCTTGATGAAGCGGCTGGGCATGGCGGCCACCATCTCGCGGCCCTTCTTGCGGCGCTTGGTCCAGCTCACGGCCAGGCTGCGCTGGGCGCGCGTGATACCCACGTACATCAGCCGACGCTCTTCCTGCAGCCGCTGCGCGGTCTCGTCGCTGACCTTTTGCTGGCGGCCGTTGTCGTCGTCGAGCTTGAACGGCAGCATGCCTTCGGTCACGCCGACCAGCATCACATGCGGCCACTCCAGGCCCTTGGAGGCGTGCAGCGTCGACAGGATCACCATGTCCTGCTCCTTCTCGCGCTCGCTGATGGTCGACAGCAGCGCGATGGTCTGCGAGACCTCGAGCAGGCTTTTCTTCTCGCTGGTGATGGTGCTGCCGCTGGTGTCGTCGACCTGGCCGCCGGCGCGCTGCGCCATCCAGTCGCAGAACTCGAGCACATTGCTCCAGCGCGCTGCGGCCACGGTCTCGCTGTCCTCGCTGTCGTAGATATGCTGCTCGTAGTTGATTTCCTTGAGCCAGTCGGCCAGGAAGGCGCGCGAATCCTCGGCGCCCAGCGTGTGGCGCGCGCGGTATTCGAGGTCGTTCACATAGCGGCCGAACTCCATGACGCTGTCATGCGCCTTGGTCGGCAGCACGGCGGGCAGCATGTGGCTGAACAGCGAGCCGAACATGCTGAGCTTGTGCTGGGTCGAGAACTCGCCGAGCTTGCCCAGCGTCGTGTGGCCGATGCCGCGCTTGGGCGAGGTGACGGCGCGCAGGAAGGCCGGGTCGTCGTCGTTGTTGATCCACAGCCGGAACCAGGCGCACAGGTCCTTGACTTCGGCGCGGTCGAAAAAGCTCGTGCCGCCCGAGACCTTGTAGGGAATATTGGCCTTGCGCAAGGCCTTCTCGAAGGGCTTGGCCTGGTGGTTGGCGCGGTACAGGATGGCGAAATCCTTCCAGTCCGGCGGCGGGTTGCTGGCCGCGCGCAGGCCCTGGATGCGTGCCACGGCGCGCTCGGCCTCGTGCTCCTCGGAGTCGGCATCGACCACGCGCACCGGCTCGCCCTCGCCGAGTTCGGAGAACAGCGTCTTGGGAAACAGCTTCGGGTTGGGCTGGATCACATTGTTGGCCGCGCGCAGGATGGCGCTGGTCGAGCGGTAGTTCTGCTCGAGCTTGATCACCTTGAGCTGCGGGTAATCGAGCGGCAGCTTCTTCAGGTTGTCGAGCGTCGCGCCGCGCCAGCCGTAGATCGACTGGTCGTCGTCGCCCACGGCGGTGATGTGGCCGCGCGCGCCGATCAGCAGCTTGAGCAGCTCGTACTGCGTGGCATTGGTGTCCTGGTATTCGTCGACCAGCACATGGCCCAGCTGGTTCTGCCACTTCTCGCGCACCTGGGGGTGGTCGCGCAGCAGGCGCAGCGGCATGCCGATCAGGTCGTCGAAGTCCACGCTCTGGTAGGCCGTGAGGCGCTCCTCGTAGCGCGCCATCAGCAGCGCGATGCTGCGCTCGTTGTCGTCCTGGGCCATGGCCAGCGCTTCGCGGCTGTCATAGCCCATGTTCTTCCACTTGCTGATGGTCCACTGCCACTGGCGCGCGGTGGCGACATCGGTCGTGCCGCCGGCCGCATCCTTGAGGATGCCGACCACATCGTCGGCGTCCAGGATGCTGAACTGCGGCTTGAGGCCCAGCGCCTGGCCGTCCTCGCGCACCATCTTCACGCCCAGCGCGTGGAAGGTGCAGATCAGCACGTCCTTGGCCGCCTTGCCGATCAGGCCCTTGGCGCGCTCGCGCATTTCCGCCGCGGCCTTGTTGGTGAAGGTGATGGCGGCAATGCGCCTGGGATGCAGCCCGGTCTCGATCAGCCGGCCGATCTTGTGCGTGATCACGCGCGTCTTGCCCGAACCCGCGCCCGCAAGCACCAGGCACGGGCCTTCGGTGTAATGGACCGCTTGAAGCTGGGCGAGATTGAGACCGGCAGACATAGACAGGGGAGGAAACAGGCAGTTGGAGGAAAACACACAGGCGCGCGCACGTGCTGCGGGCAGCACGCATGATACTGGCCTGGCATGCCCATTGGTGTTGCACTGCAACATGCCGGGAATGTAGGCTGGCATGTCACAGACGTAACTCTCCGTGCCAAACTCGTCGCCTTTGGTGGAAGGGTCTGCCCGTCCGCCGTTTCTTCCTCTCGTTGCCCTTGCCATGCTGTCCGTACTGCTGGTCACATCCCCGTTCTTCGCGCTGGTGCTGTGTGGCTTTCTCGCCACCCGGCGCGGCATCCTGCCGCTGTCGGCGATTGGCGGGCTCAACAGCTTCGTGCTTTATTTCGCGCTGCCCTGCATGCTCTACCGCTTTGGCGCGCGCACGCCGATCGGCCAGCTGCTCGACCCGGCCGTGGGCGGCGTCTATCTGTGCAGCGCGCTGGTGCTGGTGGCAGCGGTGGTGGTGCTCACGCGCCGGCGCCTGGGCTGGAACGATGCGGCCTTCGGCGCGCTGGTGGCGGCCTTTCCCAACACCGGCTTCATGGGCGTGCCGCTGCTGGTGGCGCTGCTGGGCGCGCATGCCGCGGGCCCGGTGATCCTGACCATGGCGGTGGACATGCTGATCACCACTTCGCTGTGCATCGCGCTGTCGCGGCTGGGCCTGCCCGGCGGCGCGGGGGTGGCGCTGCGCAACGCGCTCAAGGGCATGGCCGCCAATCCCATGCCCTGGGCCATGGCGCTGGGTGCGCTGGCTTCCTGGGCGCAATGGACGCTGCCCGCGCCGGTCGACAAGACGCTGGCCATGCTCGCCGATGCGGCCTCGCCGGTGGCGCTGTTCACCATTGGCGCGGTGCTCGCGCGCTCACAGATGAGCGCGGGCGAGCAGGTGCCGCTGCGCGACTATGTGCCGGTGGCACTGGCCAAGCTGCTGGTCCATCCGCTGCTGGTCTGGCTCACCGGCCGCGCGGCCATCGCGCTGGGCGTGCCGCTATCGGAGCAGGCGCTGGTGGTGCTGGTGCTGCTGTCGGCGCTGCCCAGCGCCAGCAACGTCGCGCTGCTGACCGAACGCTTCGGCGCCCATGGCGGGCGCGTGGCGCGCATCATCCTGGTCAGCACGGCGCTGGCGTTCGTGACGTTTTCCGGGGCCGTGGCGCTGATGGCGGCTGAGTAAAGGGGCTCCCGGTTCGTGGCGAGCCTGCCTGCGCGGCCCGGTCGAACCATGAACGGTGCTTCCCCGTTCGTGGTGAGCCTGCCTGCGCGGCCCGGTCGAACCATGAACGGCCTGCACTCACGTTGTGAGCAAAGCCGTTCGCCCTTGGCTCAGGTCGGCTGCGCATGCCTGGGACCAACGGGGTACCTGAGAGGTCAATACTCCCAGAAGATCCGCTGCAACTCGCGCGTGTCGCGCGTCTGTGTCAGCGCCACCGCCGCCAGCAGCCGCGCCTTCTGCGGATTCAGGTCGTGCGCCACGACCCAATCGTATTTGTCATCGGGCTGCTCGGCGTTGCGCAGCACGAAGCCGCCGGGAATGCGCGAGCTGCGGATGATGACCACGCCCTTGCCGCGCAGGTCGTTGAGCCGGGGGACGATGCGGTCGGGCACCGAGCCGTTGCCCGTGCCCGCATGGATGATGGCCTGCACGCCGGCCGTGCCGAGCGCATCGACGGCGGTGCTGGGCACGTTGGCATAGCTGTAGACGATGTCCACGGGCGGCAGCGCCTGGATGCGGTCGATGCTGAACTCGCTGGCGCTGGTATGGCGCTTGACCGGTGCGCGGAACCACCAGGTCTTGCCTTCGACCACCATGCCCAGCGGACCCCAGGGGCTGGCGAAGGCACTGGTGCGGATATTGGTCAGCTTGGCGACGTCGCGGGCGGTATGGATCTCGTCGGCCATGCTGACCAGCACGCCCTTGCGCGCGGACTCGGGGCTGGCCGCCACGGCCACCGCGCCCAGCAGGTTGAGCGCGCCATCGGCCGACAGCGCCGTGCCCGGGCGCATGGAGCCGACCAGCACCACCGGCTTGTCGGTCTGCACCACGAGGTTCAGGAAGAAGCCGGTTTCCTCCATCGTGTCCGTGCCGTGGGTGATGACGATGCCCTGCACGTCGGGCTGGCGCACCAGCGCCTGCACGCGCCGTGCCAGCGTCAGCAGCTGCTGGTTGGTGAAGCTCTCCGATGCGATCTGGAACACCTGCTCGCCCGATACGCGCGCGACCTTGCCGAGTTCGGGCAGGCCGGTGAGCAGTTGCTCGACCGGCACCTTGGCCGCCTGGTAGGTGGCGCTGCTGGCGGCCGAAGCGCCGGCGCCGGCAATGGTGCCGCCCGTGGCCAGCACCACCACATGCGGCAGCGTGCCCGATGCCGCGGGTGCCGCGGATGCCGCGGATGCCGCGGGCGCGGCGGCCAGCACGGGCGCCGGCGGCGGCGCCGCCTGGGCCGCCAGGTCCCTGGAGGGTTGGGTGCTGCAGGCGGCAAGGGCCAATGCGCCGGCGCAAACGGCCAGGCGCCAGAGAGGGCGGATCGATGGTTTCATTCTTGTGGCTCCAGTCAGGCCGGCTCGCCAGGCGGGGGCCCCGCGCTGCGCCGGCCAGGAGCCGACGATGCACTGCCACCCGGGCGCTGGCAATCACCCGACCCTGGTGACAACAGGCCCTTGACTGCGAAGATTCAGATCGCTAAAGGATCGACATCAACCAGCCAGCGCACCAGCGGGCGGTGCTGGGGCTGGGCGCGCAGCTGGTGCAGCAGCGGCTGCCAGGCATGCAGGAAGCGCTGCAGCGCCATGCGGTCCAGGCTTTCCAGCAGCATCTGCGCGCGTTCCACGTTGGCCACGCGCTGGATGGTCATGGGAATCGGCGGGAACAGGAAGACCTCGTCGAGTCCGGGCAACCCGGCCTCGCGCGCGGCCTGGCACGCGGCATGCAGGAAGGCCTGGGCATCTTCCTGGGTGCGCGCATCGGCGCGCACCAGCGCCTGGTAGGCAAACGGCGGCATGCCCGCGTCCGCGCGCTCCTGCAGCTGCTGCGCGGCAAAGGCCGGGTAGTCGTGGCTGCGCAGCGCGCTGAACACCGCGTGCTGCGGGTCGCGGGTCTGGATCCACATCTCGGCGCGGCTGCCCTGGGCCTGCAGGTAGGCGGCATCGCGCCCGGCCCGGCCCGCGGCCTGCATCAGCAGGCAGAACAGGCGTTCGGCGGCGCGGTAGTCGCTGGAAAACAGCGCGTTGTCGGGCTGCACCGCCGCGACCAGCGTGATGCGCCGGAAGTCGTGTCCCTTGGCGACCATCTGCGTGCCCACCAGCACGTCGATGTCGCCCGCGTGCATCTGCGCGAGCTGCTCCTCGAGCGCGCCCTTGGCCCGGGTGGTGTCGGCATCGATGCGCGCCACGCGCGCCGGTGCATGGTCGGGCCGCTGCACGTTGCGCAGCAGGCGCACCAACTCCTCTTCGAGCTGCTCGGTGCCCTTGCCCAGCGGCAGGATGTCGGGGTTGCCGCAGGACGGGCAGGCGGGCGGCACGCGCTGGGTGAAGCCGCAGTGGTGGCAGCGCAGCGTGCGGTCGCCCTTGTGGAACACCTGGTGCGCACTGCAATGCGGGCAGTCGCTTTTCCACTCGCAGTCGGCGCAGTAGAGCACGGGTGCGAAGCCGCGCCGGTTGAGCAGCACCAGGCTTTGCTCGCCGCGCTGCACGCGCTCGGTGATCGCCGCCAGCAGCGGCGGGGAGAACACCGCGCGCCGCGGCTGCTGGGTCATGTCGACCAGCCGCACCCGGGGCAGTTCGGCGGCGCCGATGCGGCTGGGCATGTGCAGGCGCAGGTAGCGCCCGCCCGGGTCCTGCGCCGTGGCCGGCCGGCTTGCATGCCAGCTTTCAAACGACGGCGTGGCGCTGCCCAGGATCACCTGCGCAGCCTGGGCGCGCCCGCGCCAGATCGCCAGGTCGCGGGCCGAATAGCGTGCGCCCTCCTGCTGCTTGTAGCTCGCATCGTGTTCCTCGTCGACCACGATCACCTGCAGGCCCGGCAGGCTGGCGAACACCGCCATGCGCGTGCCCAGCACGATGCGCGCCTGGCCGGTGTGCGCGGCGAGCCAGCTCTTGAGCCGCTGCGGGCCGGTCATGCCGCTGTGCATGCTGACCACGGCGCCCGCGCCGTACTGCGGCGCAAAGCGCTCGACAAAACGGGCTTCGAGCTGCGGCGTCAGGTTGATCTCGGGCACCATCACCAGCGCCTGGGCGGCGGGGTCGGCGTCCAGCGCGGCCTGCACGCAGCGCAGATAGACCTCGGTCTTGCCGCTGCCGGTGCTGCCGTAGAGCAGAAAAGGACGCTCTGCCGCCCCGGCCGCGATCTGCGCCACCACCTGCTCCTGCTCGGCGCTCAAGGCCACCAGGGCCGGCGCCGCGTCCGCGGCGGCGGCCTTTGCCGCGGCCTTGGCGGCCTTGAGGCGCCGCGCCAGCTGCTCGGGCGTGAGCTCGCGAAGTTGCGGCGGCAGCGCGGCCATGGCGATCTCCCCGATGCTGCGCTGGTAATAGCGCGCGGCAAACGCCACCAGCCGGCGCCACGCATCGGGCAGCGGGGCGATGCCATCGAGCACGCCGGCAATGGGGCGCAATTGCAGCGCTGCCTGCGCGTGCGGCGCTTCGTCCGCGGCGGGCTCATCCCAGACCACGCCCAGCACCTCCCGCTTGCCCAGCGGCACGCGCACCAGCGTGCCCGGCGCCAGGCGCGTTTCGGCGGCGTAGGTCAGCAGATGGCCGACGGCGCTATGGGCCGGCATCTGCAAGGCAATCTGGACGGGAAACAGGGCGGTCATGGCAAGGTCGACGCGACGCAGGAAAGGGCGGGGAAGCGCAGAGTGCGTGGCTTCGCGTTTTCTACTGGTTTCTGTGGATAACTTTGTGGGAATTGTCGGGGCTTGCAGCTGCGGGAAAGCTTTTGCCCTCCTGCGGCACAGATTCTCCCGTCCCGTGCATATTTTGCGAGGCTATATAAAACAAGGGTTTGCAATTGAAATGCCGGGCTGCCAGGACGGAGGTCCCGACATTTGCAGAGGCCTGGGAAAGCCTGCAGCCATGTGCATAAGTCGGAACGCGCTTTGCTGTCAAGCAGCCGAATACCTCGGTTTTTCGGCTGTCCACAGGCCTGCCGCGCAGAAAAATCTCAACAAACCGCCGCAAGTCATTGATTTCAGGGTTGATTTGAAAGTTGTTGGCGATTCTGTGGATAACTTTGTGCAAAAGCAATGGAGGCAAAGCCGCCACATGGGATGACAAGCGCCCGGTTCTGTGCTCGGTGTCCTCCTGGCTTCTGAAAAATCTCTTTGAGAATCAACGAGTTGGCGCTGTCTTACAAGAAGGGCGAGTGGCACTGCGGCGCCGCTTTGCACCGCCGCAGTGCACGCCGGCATGCACTTTTGCTGTGCATAACTGGCATGGGGCCAAGGTGGGTACTTGCTCACTGGCCCTGCTGCAGCAAGGCGCGCCGGCAGACGGCGGCCGCACGCTTGCCCGATCAGCGCTGGCGCAGCGCGCGCGAGTGGCTGTGCACCGTTTCCACCAGCGCCGCCACATTTTCGGGCGGCGTGAACTGGCTGATGCCATGGCCCAGGTTGAAGATGTGCGTGGGGCCCGTGGTGCTGCGGTCGGTATGCGGCGTGCCAAAGCTGTCGAGCACGGCACGCGCCTGGGCCGCGACCTGTTCGGGCGGCGCAAACAGCACATTCGGGTCGATATTGCCCTGCAGCGCCTTGCCGGGGCCGCCAGCTTGGCCGCCGACGATGGCGCGTGCCCTGCCCAGGTTGGCAGTCCAGTCGAGGCCCAGCACTTCGCAGTCCAGCTCCTTCATCTCGGTGAGCCAGATGCCGCCGCCCTTGGTGAAGACGATGCGCGGCACGTCGGTGCCATCCACGCCGGTGCGCTTGAGTTGGGACAGCACGCGGCGTGTGTAGGCGAGGCTGAATTCCTGGAAGCAGCCATCGGCCAGCACGCCGCCCCAGCTGTCGAAGATCATCACCGCCTGGGCGCCCGCATCGATCTGCGCGTTGAGGTAGGCGGCCACGCTGTCGGCATTGACTGCCAGGATGCGGTGCATCAGGTCGGGGCGCGCATACATCAGGCTCTTGACCAGGCGGTAATCGTCGCTGCCCTTGCCTTCGACCATATAGCAGGCCAGCGTCCAGGGGCTGCCCGAGAAGCCGATCAAGGGCACGCGGCCATCGAGCGCGCGGCGGATCGAGGTCACGGCGTTGAACACGTAGCCGAGCTTGTCCATGTCGGGCACCGCGAGTTCGGCCACGGCGGCCTCGTCGCGCACCACCTTGGCGAAACGCGGGCCTTCTCCGGCCTCGAAGCTCAGGCCCAGGCCCATCGCGTCGGGAATGGTCAGGATGTCGCTGAACAGGATGGCGGCATCGAGCGGAAAGCGCTCGAGCGGCTGCAGCGTGACTTCGGTGGCGTAGTCCACATTGGTGGCCAGGCCCATGAAGCTGCCGGCCTGGGCGCGCGTGGCCTTGTATTCCGGCAGGTAGCGGCCGGCCTGGCGCATGAGCCACAGCGGCGTGTAATCGGTGGCCTGGCGGCGGCAAGCGCGCAGGAAAGTGTCGTTTTGGAGGGGGGCAAAAGACATGGGCTCACTCACATAGGACTTGGCCGCAGCGCGTCGCCCGCCGCAACGGCTCATGCGGCGGCAGCGCCGGCGTCTGGCCAGGATCATGCCTGGTCAGGCAGTCAACAGGGGATTCGGGCAATCGAGCAGTTTAACGGATCGCGGATTTCGCAGCGCTTGCCTGGGACGCGCCAGCCTGCAGGCCGCGGCGCGGCCTTGCGGCAAAATGGTCCGGTCCTTGCGTCTTCAACCACTGCCTGGGGGCTTGAAATGGAAATGTTCGCAGCGCTGCCGCAAACGCTCAACGTGCCGGCCTTCCAGAGCTTCACGCTGGCGATCCTGCTGTTCTTCATCGGGCAGAAGGTCAGCCAGCACTCGACGCTGCTGCGGCGCTACAGCATTCCCGAGCCGGTGGTCGGCGGTTTCCTGTGCGCCTGCGTGGTGGGCGCGGCCTACCTCGCGTTGGGAGTGCGCATCGCATTCGATCTCGACGTGCGCGAGATGCTGCTGCTGTATTTCTTTGCCGCCATCGGGCTCAAATCGGATCTGCGTACCTTGCGCGACGGCGGCCGGCCGGTGCTGTGGCTGCTGGGCCTGGCCTCGGTCTTCATCCTGCTGCAGAACCTGCTGGGCATGGGCGTGGCGGGCCTGTTCGGCCTCGATCCACGCGCCGGCCTGATGACCGGCTCGATCTCGCTGACCGGCGGCATCGGCACCACGCTGGCCTGGGGGCCGGAGTTCGTCACGCGCCTGGGCATCTCCAACGCGGTCGAGCTGGGCATGGCCAGCAACATGGTGGGCTTGTTCGTGGCCTGCACCATCGGCGGGCCCGTGGCCAGCTACCTGATGCGCCGGCATGGGCTGAACGGCGGTGTGGGCACGCTCGACGTGGGCGTCAAAGCCGAGCAGGCCAGCGTCCCGCTGGATTACATGGGCGTGCTGCGCGCGCTGCTCTGGCTCAATCTGGCATTGATGCTGGGCGAAGTGATCACGCCGCTGTTCCACCAGGCCGGGCTGCAGTTGCCGATGTTCGTCGGCTGCCTGCTGTCGGGCATGCTGCTGCGCAACCTGCTGGGCCGCTGGATGGTCGGCGGCCCCGGCAACAGCCAGTACTGGCAAGGCATCCGCCAGGGCCTGGCGCTGATTTCCGATATCTGCCTGGGACTGTTCCTGACCATGGCGCTGATGGGCGTGCAGCTGTGGATGCTGAACGGCGTGCTGGGTTTCGTGCTCTCGGTGCTGGTGCTGCAGGTGGCGCTCACGGTGGCCTTCACGCTGTGGGTGGTGTTCCGCTGCATGGGCAGCGACTACGAGGCGGCCGTGATCTGTGCGGGTTTCGGCGGCATCGCGCTGGGCTCGACGGCCACGGCCATGGCCAACATGACCGCGGTCACGCAACGCCATGGCGCGGCCCACCGGGCCTTCATCGTGATGCCGCTGGTCTGCGGGTTCTTCATCGATATCGTCAATGCGCTGGTCATCCAGTGGATGCTCCGCTGAGCCACGCCGCGGCCTGCGACACGCAACTGTCATCGCACCATCACGTTCCTGTCATCTCGCGGGCCAAGAATGCGTAGCGTGAGCCGGGACTGAAAAAAAGGGGAGTGACGCGGTTACCCGTCACCCACCCGATCCCTCCCGGTATCACGCCAATTCACTGCAGCGCGACAGGGAGGATGTATGGACGACAACCTGCA
Source organism: Comamonas antarctica (assembly GCF_013363755.1). Taxonomy (NCBI): domain Bacteria; kingdom Pseudomonadati; phylum Pseudomonadota; class Betaproteobacteria; order Burkholderiales; family Comamonadaceae; genus Comamonas; species Comamonas antarctica. Next base: position 3,761,028 of record NZ_CP054840.1, on the reverse strand, counting down.
AGCCATGCCGGCCGGAGACTGGGCATCGACCCTTTCGGCCTATGTTCCCCCGCCGCTTCCCGCGCTGCTGCGCCCCCGTACCGAGCCACGCTCGCCCACACGGCTGGTCGTGCAGTGGGCGCGCCACCAGGACGAAGTGCGCGCCGCCCAGCGCCTGCGCCACCAGGTGTTCGTGCAGGAGATGGGCGCGCGCCTGCCGGCGCCGCTGGCAGGCCACGACATCGACCATTTCGACGACTACTGCGAGCATCTGCTGGTGCGCGATCCGGCCAGCGATGCCGTGATCGGCACCTACCGGCTGCTGACGCCTGCCGAAGCGCGGCGCGCGGGCGGCCTGTATTCGGACAACGAGTTCGACCTCGCGCCCATCGCGGCCTGGCGCCCGCGGCTCGTGGAACTGGGCCGCAGCTGCGTGCATGCCGACTGGCGCAACGGCGCGACGATCCTGGCGCTGTGGGGCGCGCTCGCCGAATTCATGCAGCGCAACCGGCTCGAAGCCATGCTGGGCTGCGCCAGCATGCCGATGTACCACCCGGGCCTGGCCTATGGCGAGGGCGCGGCGAACATCTGGCAGCAGTTGCGCACGCGCTACCTGGCCGCGCCGGAAATGCAGGTCCAGCCCTATACCGCGCTGCCGCTGCCGGCAGAAGGCCGCGGCACGCCGGGCGCCGCCGATGTGCAGGCGCCGGCATTGATCCAGGGCTATCTGCGCATGGGCGCCAAGCTGCTGGGCGCGCCGGCCTGGGACCCGGATTTCCAGACCGCCGACCTGCCGCTGATGGCGCGCATCGAGGACCTGCCGGCGCGCTACCGCCGTGCGCGCGACTGAGACCTCATTCCTCGTCGGCTTCTTCCGGACGCGTGAACAGCAGCCCCAGTGCCGACAGGCTCAGCAGGAAGACGACGAACATGTAGAGCGCGGTGGCCAGTGCCAGGCTGATGCTGAAGATCCATTGCCAGGTATTGCAGATGTTGCCCGCGCCGTACATCGCATGGCATTGCTCGACATGCGGCATGTGCAGGTACCAGGCCACGGCCCACAGCGAGAGCGCGCCGACCAGCAGCACGCCGCGCCAGCCCGAGCGCGTGGACACCAGCGCCACCAGGGCAATCGAGACCGCCGTGCCCCACACCAGCATCAGCGACCAGCTCACGCCCGGCCAGCGCGCCAGCAGCTCCTGGAATCCGGCCAGCTTGGGCAGGCGGTCGAACGCGTCCAGCAGGTCCCAGACCATGGGCAGCAGCGCGCCGGTGACCGCCAGGCAGGCCACGAGCAGCGCCAGCAGGCCATAGCGCCAGCGCCGCGAGAGACGCGGTTTGGCGCCAAGCGCGGCATCGTGGTTCGGGGGGGAAGGGTGGCGCACTGCAGCGGTCATGAAAACCTCCTTGTGGACAACGCCGGAACCCCTCCGGCGCACTGCAGCAGGCTGCAGCGTGCCTTCAGTCTAGGCCGCCTGTCCGTTGTGCGCCAGTAGGCCGGCGCTGACGCCGCGGCCCGGTGCAGCGGTCGCGGCCATGCCGGCGGGGGTAAGTCCCTACAGTGTCTGCAGCGCCGCGTGCACTTCGGCCGGCGACAGCAGCTCGGTCATGACCTGCGGCGGCTTGCCCGGCGCATAGAGCACGTAGACCGGCACGCCGCTGCGGCCCAGCGCGGCCAGCGCGGCCGTGATCGCCGGGTCGCGCCGCGTCCAGTCGGCGCGCAGCAGCGCCACGCCGCGCGCGGCAAAGTCGGCGCGGACTTCATCGCGGTTGAGCGTGGTGTGCTTGTTGACCTGGCAGGTCACGCACCAGGCAGCGGTGAAATCGACGAAGACCGGCGTGCCCGCTGCCGTGAGGCTGGCCACGCGTTCGGCCGACCAGGGCTGCCAGTCGCCGGCGACGGCCGCCTGCGGGCTTTCGGCGGCCGCGGCGCGCGTGATGTGCGGGCCGATGGCGCTGCCGAGCCACAGCGTGCCCAGCAGCATCAGGCCGCCCAGCAGCCAGCGGGTCTTGCCGGCCAGCGTGAGCGCCCAGACCAGCGCGCTGAGCGCCACCAGCAGCACCAGCAGCGCGCCCGCGCCATCGATGCCGCTTTGCTGGCCCAGCACCCAGACCAGCCACGCCACCGTGGCAAACATCGGAAACGCCATCGCGTGGCGGAAGGTTTTCATCCAGGCACCGGGCCGCGGCAGCCAGCGCACCAGCGCCGGCACCCAGCTGGCCAGCACATAGGGCAGCGCCATGCCCACCCCGAGCGCCGCGAACACCGTCAGCGCCTGCGCGGCCGGCATGTCGATGGCCAGGCCCAGGGAGGCGCCCATGAACGGCGCGGTGCAGGGCGAGGCAATCGCCACGGCCAGCACGCCCGAGAGAAAGGACTCGGCCACGGGATGGCGCAGCTGGGCGCCGGCCCAGCGCTGCGGCAGCATGCGGCCGAACTCGAACATGCCGGCCAGGTTCAGCCCGAGCAGCGTGAACAGCGCCGCCATGGCCGCGACCAGGCCGGGCGACTGCAGCTGGAAACCCCAGCCCAGCTGTTGGCCGGCCGCGCGCAGCGCGAGCAGCAGGCCGCCCAGCGCCAGGAACGACAGCAACACGCCGGCGCCATAGGCCAGGCCGTTCAGGCGCTGCAGGCGCTGGTTCTGGCCATGGCGCGCAAAGCCGACGATCTTGATGGCCAGCACCGGGAACACACAGGGCATGAGGTTGAGGATCAAGCCGCCCAGCAGCCCGCCCAGCAGCGCGAACCAGAGGCTGGCGCTGCCCGGTGCGGGCGCCGCGGCCGGCGCCTGCTGCGCATTGGCGGCCAGGGCCGCGGCCAGCGCCGGCGAGACGCCGGCCACGGGCACGCTGTCCCAGCGGCCCTCGACCTTGGCCACGCTGCGCCAGCCCACCGGGCCATCGCCCTGCGCCGCCGCCGGTGCGACCACCAGCGGCAGTTCGGCGGGCGTTTCGCCACGCATGGCCGACAGCGGCCAGTCGGCGGTCCAGGCGGTGCCGTCCCAGGCCTGGGTCCAGCCGCTGCCGGGCAGGGCCGCGTGCTCCAGCACTTCGGGGGTCTCGGGAAACAGCGCCAGGTCCTGGCCCCGCAGCGCCGCGGGCAGGCCTTCGATGCGCAGCTGCAGCCGCTCGCCCGCCACCTTGGCCGTGCTTTGGCCTTCGAAGGCCACGGGTTGGCGCGCCTGTGCCCGTGCAAATGCTTCGGCATGCAGCGCCGTGGCGCTGCGCACCGGCAGCTGCAGCGTGAAGTTGCCTTCCTCGGGAATGCATTCGACCCGGCAGACCAGCCAGCTTGCATGCAGGCGGATGGTCAGCGTGTCGCCGTCCGGCGCCTGGAAGTCCGAAGCGACCTGGACCGGCACCGGCAGCAGCAGCCGGTCTTCGTAGCCATAGTTGGCCAGCGGTCCGACGCGGATGATCTTGGGCAGCGGCCAGGCAATCGCGCCGGCTTCAAGCCCGGCGGGCAGCTGCCACTCGAGCTGTGTCGGCAGGCCCGAGTCGCCCGGGTTCTTCCAGTAGGTATGCCATTCGGGCTGGTGGGTGATGGACAGTCCGAGCCACAGCGGCTGGCCGGGCGCGACGCCCTCGGGCGCATGCGCCACGAGTTCGGCGCGCACGCGCTCGGTGGTGACGACGGCGCCCGGGCCGCCCAGGCCGCGCAGCTGCAGCGCGCCGGCCTGGGCATGGGTGTCCCGGGCCGCGCCCAGCAGAAGCAGGGCCAGGGCCAGCAGCCAGGCGAAGGCCGGGAAACGGAAGTGGAATCGGTGGTTCATGGTCGCAAGGTGGGAGCCCGGCGCATGCGGTTTGGTTCCGCGCCCGGCCTTGCGATGGTAACGCGCAGGTATCAGCGCGCCGGAGCCAGCCCTGGCGCGAGTTCGGGCGCCGGCTCGGGCGCCTGGGACTGGCAGCAGACCGGCGACGGCGGCAGCGCGCCGACTTCGGCCGGCGTGGCCAGCTGGTCTTCGGCGGGCTCGAGCATGTGCGCCTGGCGCCATTTCCCCCAGCGGTAGTAGCCCATCGACATCAGCATCGCGCAGGCCGCGCTGATGGGAAAACTCCACCAGATCGCGTCCACGCCCCACAGCGGCTGCAGCCACTGCGCCACGGGCAGGCGCACGCCCCACAGCGCGATGCCCAGGATCACCAGCGGCGCCACCACCGCGCCGGTGGAGCGCACCACGCCCGAGAGCACGAAGGTCACGCCGAAGAACAGGAAGGAGCCGATGGCGATGTGGTTCAGGTGGCGCGCGGTCTCGAGCGCCGGGCTGCCATCGGGCAGGAACAGCGACAGCACGTAGCGGTCGGCGGCCACCGCGATCAGGATCAGCGTGCCGGTCATCAGCACATTGCACAGCACGCCCGCGCGTGCCGTGGCATCGACACGCGCCCACAGCCTGGCGCCGACGTTCTGCGCGGCCATCGACGAACAGGCCGCGCCGATGGCCATGGCCGGCATCTGCACATAGGTCCAGAGCTGCAGCGAGGCGCCATAGGCCGAGGACAGCTGCACGCCGTGGCTGTTGACCATGCCCATCAGCATCAGCATGGCCATCGAGATCATCACCATCTGCGCGCCCATGGGCAGGCCCTTGACGATCAGCGCGCGCAGGATGCGGGTGTCGGGCGCGAACAGCCGCAGTTCGGCCGAGCCTATCCACAGCGGGTGGCTGCGCCAGCGCAGCCAGCCCAGCAGCGCCGCAAAGCCGATGCAATGCGCGACCAGCGTGGCCATGGCCGAGCCGCTGATGCCCATGCGCGGCACCGGCCCCCAGCCGAAGATGAACAGCGGGTTGAGCGCGGTGTCGAGCAGCACCACCAGCAGCAGGAAATAGAACGGCGTGCGCGTGTCGCCCGCGCCGCGCATCACGGCCGAGACGAAGGCAAACAAATACAGCAGCGGAATCGCCAGGAAGATCACGCGCAGATAGGCCTCGGCCAGCGGCTGGGCCTCGGCCGGCGTGCCCAGCCAGATCAGGATCTGCGCCGAGAACCACCAGCCCAGCGCCGCGATGCCGACCGATGCCGCGCCGAACAGCGTGGCGCTGGTGCCGATCACGCGCTTGGCCTGGGGCAGGTCGCGCGCGCCCATCGACTGGGCCACGAGGATGGTGGCGGCCATGCCGATGCCGAACACCAGCCCGATCAGCGCGAACAGCACGTTGTTGGCGTTGGCCGTGGCGGTGATCGCCGCCTCGCCCAGGAAGCGCCCGACCCAGATCGCATTGATCGAGCCGTTGAGCGATTGCAGCACGTTGCCGGCAAGAATGGGCAGGGAGAAAACCAGCAGGGTCTTGCCGATCGGGCCCTGGGTCAGGTCACGGGTGGTTGAGGATGCCATGCCGCATTGTGCGAGCTTCAACCCGGCTGCGCTGTCAGCCATCTGCACTACCATGGCGGGCATGTCTCCGACTTCCCCCGCATCCCCGCCCCGCTGGCCGTCGCGCTGGTGGGCCCAGGCCTCCGCGCGCGACTTTGCCGCGGCGCAGTCCAACGGGCTGGCCGCCGACACCGTGGCGCTGCTGCCGGTGGCGGCCATCGAGCAGCATGGCCCGCACCTGCCGCTGTCCGTCGACGCGACGCTCGCGCGCGGCGTGCTCGATGCGGCGCTGGCGCTGCTGCCACCCGAGCTGCCGCTGCTGTGCCTGCCGCCGCAGGACATCGGCCTGAGCATGGAGCACACCGCCTACGCGGGCACGCTCACGCTGGAACCTGCGACGCTGATCGCGCTGTGGACCGAGATCGGCGCCTGCGTGGCGCGCGCCGGCGTGCGCAAGCTGCTGCTGTTCAACGGCCATGGCGGCCAGGTCAGCGCGATGGACATCGTGGCGCGCGAGCTGCGCGTCAAGCACCGGCTGCTGGTCTACAGCTGCAGCTGGTTCGGACTGGTGGATGAAGCCGCGAACCAGCAGTTCTGCGCGCACGAGCACCGTTTCGGCATCCATGGCGGCGAGGTCGAGACTTCGATGATGCTGCATCTTGCGCCCGAAACCGTGCAGATGGCGCAGGCGCGCAACTTCCCATCGACCTCCGAAGAGCGCGCGCGCCAATACGCGCTGCTGGGCAACGGACGCAGCGCCAAGATGGGCTGGGCGATCCAGGACTACAACCCGGCGGGGGCCGTGGGCAATGCGGTCGCGGCCACCGCGGAACGCGGGGCGGCGATGGTCGCAGCTTCGGCCAGAGGGCTGGCGCAGCTGCTGCAGGAGATCCATGCGCTGCCGGGGTCAACGGTGGTTGACGAAGCCCGGCCTTATTGAGAGTCGATTTCCTCCAGGTGGATCTGCTCCACCTGCCAGTGGTGCAGGCATTCGCGCAGCACCAGCAGCGCCGCGGCCCACAGCGGCTCCTGGGGCAGCAGCGCATCGGGCGCGCCGGCGCGTTCGGCCTGGCGTGCCAGATGGTCGAACAGCTGCTCCACCGCTTCGCGCGTGAGCACTTCCCGGGCTCCGGCCACGCGCGCGATGTCGTGCAGCAGCGCGTCGTGGGTCTGCAGCCGCACCGGCCGCGGCAGCCAGGCGCTGGCGGGCATGACCGCGTCTTCGACTTCCTCTATGCCCACTTCCAGCGCGAGCGCATCGGGCATGCGGTTCTTGAATCGGCCATGCACCAGCGTCTGCAGGCCCAGCGGCAGGTCGTAGCGTTCGTCCTCGCAGAGCGCGAGCCAGCCTTCGAGCTCGCCCAGGTGCAGGGTCACGCAGGGAATGGATGTGGCAGCCATGCCACTTTGTACCCCAGCCTGGCTCAGGCGTGCGTCACCCAGCTGCGATGGGCTTCGCTGTCGAGGTGATTCAAGGTATTGAAGGTCTGCAGCATCAGCCGCTTGGGACTGATGCTGAATTCGGTCACGGCGCTGTTGCGCAGGCGCATGTTGAGCGCGATGGTGGCTTCGGGCGAGGTGCCCAGCACCTGGCCGATGGCGGTGGCGATCGGGCCGCCGCTGCTGACCAGCAGCACGTTGTGGCCCGCGTGCTGCTGGCGTACCTGCTCGAGCGCGGCCTGGATGCCGGCCGAGAAATCGTTCCAGCTGGGCATGCCCTGCGGGCTGATCACGCCGGCCATCCACTGCGCGAGCGCGTCGCAGAGCATGCGGAAATGCTGGCGGTAGAGCTCGGGCGTGTCGGCGCGCGGCAGCGGCTGCGGGTGGATTGCGGCCAGCAGCGCATGGCTGTCGTATTCATTGAGGCCGGGCAGCGTCGTGACCGGCGCCGTGAGGCCTTCGAGGCCTTCGCCGATGCCGTCGAGCGTCTGGTTGTGCCGGCGCAGGCTGCCGACCAGCACCGCGTCGAACACCATGCCGCGCTCGCGCCAATACTCGCCCAGGCGCCGCGCCTGCTCGTGGCCGCGCGCGCTGAGCTGGTCGTAATCGTCGGCGCCAAACGAGGCCTGGCCGTGGCGCACAAGGTAGAGGGTTCCCATGGGCGCGATTGTGGGCAGGCGCCCACTGCGTGCAAGTCACGCAAGCGACCGGGCCGGCGGCCCGTGTCACCTGAGGGACCGGTAAGCGCTACAGCAGCACGCTGCCGCGGATGCAACCCACCGTGTGCCCGCCGATCCACAGCTGCCCCTGCGCATCGGCCGATACATGCACCCAGCCGTCGCGGCCCAGGCAGCTGCCCTGGTTGGCGGCATAGGGTGCTTGCAGCCGGCCCTCGGCAATGAGCCATTGCGCCAGGCTGGCGTTGAGGCTGCCCGTGACCGGGTCTTCATTGACGCCCGTGGCCGCGGCAAACGCGCGCACCTCGAGCTGCACCGCGGGCCGTGCGGCAGAGGTCCCCTGGGCGAACGCGCGCGCCTCGCGGCTGGATCGCCGCACCAGCGCCGGCATGTGCTCGGCCGGATAGAGCGCGGCGACACCGACCTTCTGCTTCAGCGCCTTGAGGCGCGCGTGGTCGGGGTCGAGCAGCAGCACGGTTTCGGGGCTGTCGAGCAGCAGGCCCAGCCACTGCGGGCCGTTGTCCAAATGCTCGGCGGCCAGCACCTGTTCGGGGCGCAGCGACAGCGCTTCGAGCACACCGGCCAGCAGCGCCGGTTCGGGCGCAGTTCGGGCCAGCGCCGGCGCGGCAAACGCCAGCCTGCCGTCCTGGCGCGCAATCGTCACCAGCCCCTTTTTGCATTCCTGCACGATGTGCTGCGCCGACTGCGGCTGGCCGCCATGCTCCAGCCAGGCGTGGCAGCTGCCCAGCGTCGGGTGGCCCGCAAACGGCAGCTCGCCGCCGGGCGTGAAGATGCGCAGCTGGTAGTCGGCGCCCCGGGCGCGTGCGGCCGCGCTGGGCGGCAGCACGAAGGTGGTCTCGGACAGCTGGGTCCATGACGCGAATGCCTGCATGGCCGCGTCGTCGAGTCCCGCGCCATCGAGCACCACCGCCACCGGATTGCCGCGCAGCGCCACCTGCGTGAACACATCGACCTGCGCGAACGCGCGGCTGCGCGGCGCGGGCATCACGCGCCGGCGAGCGTGCTGCGGATGGCGTCGGCCAGCGCCGCGATCGCGGTGTTGATCTCGTCGCTCGAGGCCGTCACATAGGACAGGCGCAGCGTGCGCGGATCGGCGTTGTCGGCATAGAACGGCGCGCCCGGCACGAAGGCCACCTTGCGCTCGACGGCCGCGGCCAGCAGGTTCTGGGCGTTCATGCCCTCGGGCAGCGTGACCCACAGGAACATGCCGCCGACGGGGCGCGTCCACTGGACGTCCAGGCCGGCCATTTCGCGCTCGAGCGCGGCCAGCATGGTGTCGCGCTGGGCCTTGTAGAGCGTGCGGATGGTGGGCACATGGCGGTCGAGGAAACCGTCCTTGATGACTTCCGACACCACGCGCTGGTTGAAGCCCGGCGTGTGCAGGTCGGCGGCCTGCTTGGCCTGCAGGAACTTGGAGTAGACCGCGGCGGGCGCGACCAGGTAGCCCAGGCGCAGGCCCGGCGCCAGCACCTTGGAGAACGAGCCCATGTAGACCACGCCCTCGGGGTTGCGCGCGGCCAGCGGCAGCGGAGGTTCCTCGTCGAACCATAGGTCGCCGTAGGGGTTGTCCTCGATCAGCGGGATGTTCAGCTCGGCGGCCTTCGCGACCAGCGCCGCGCGGCGCGCCTCGCTCATGGTGCGGCCCGTGGGGTTCTGGAAGTTGGGCAGCACGTAGGCCAGGCGCGCCTTGTCGGCGCCGGTGCCGGCCTTGGCCGCGAAGTCGTCGATGACGATGCCTTCATCGTCGCTGGCCACGCTCACCGCCACCGGCTCCTGCGGCGCGAAGGCCTGCAGCGCGCCCAGGTAGGTGGGGGTCTCGACCAGCATGCGGCTGTCCTTGTCCAGGAACACCTTGCCGATCAGGTCCAGGGCCTGCTGCGAGCCGGTGGTGATCAGCACCTGGTCGGGGTTGACATCCCAGGGCAGCAGGTCGGCCACCGCCTGGCGCAGCGGCGCGAAGCCTTCGCTGGTGGAGTACTGCAGGGCGCTGGCGCCGTCGCGCGCCATCACGGTGGCGCAGGCTTCGGTGAACGCGTTCAGCGGAAAGGCCTTGGGCGAAGGCAGGCCGCCGGCCAGGCTGATGATGCCGGGGCGGTCGGTGAGCTTCAGGATCTCGCGGATTGCAGAAGGATTCATCTTGGCCGCACGCGCCGCCAGGGTCCAATTCGTCATAACTATCTCTCTGTCTTTGCTAAAACCGGCATTGGGGAATGCGATTGGGATCGGGGCACGCCGTCGTGGGGCATGTGCTGGCGAGGGGGGCAAGGCTTCGGGCTCGGCGTAAATGTCCGCGCTGCCGCACCAGCAATACAGCCATTTTGGCGCTTGCGCGGGCCATCGCGTGCGAAGCCGCAAAAATGGCAACAGGCGCGGCTATGGCAATTTTGGTGCACCGTAGCGGTTTTCGCAGGCAACATGGGCGTCAGGCCAGCAGCATCCAGCTGGCGGTCAGCACCAGCAGCAGCGCCATCACGCGGTTGAACCACAGCAGCCGCTGCCCCTGCGCCAGCCAGCCGCGCAGCAGCGCGCCGATACAGGCATAGAGCAGGTTGCTGGCCAGCGCGAAGAAGGCCATGACCGGCAGCACCACGGCCAGCCGCTGCCAGGCGTCGGCATGTCCCGCGACCCAGCCGCCAACCACGGTGAACATCAGCAGCCAGGCCTTGATGTTGACGAATTGCAGGCCCACGCCCTGCCAGAACGGCACGGCAAGCCCGTGGCCCTGGGCCTGCGCCAGCTGGCCGGCGCGGCTCAGGCGCAGCGCCAGCCACAGCAGGTAGCCGATGCCCAGCGCCTTGATCGCCCAACGCAGCGCCGGCAGCGCCAGCACCAGCGCACCCACGCCCGCGGCGGTGAGCAGCAGCAGCAGGCACCAGCCAAAAGGCACGGCGCAGACGAAGCGCAGGCTGGGGCGCAGTCCATGGTTGGCGGCCAGCGTGGCCGCCAGCGTGGTGTTCGGGCCGGGGCTGAAGCTCATGGCGGCAGCCAGGATCAGCAGGGCAGTGAGTTCGACGGCAGGCATAAGCGGCCGACTTTAGGGGCAATGCAACGCCGGGCCTAGAGTGTTTTCACGCAAGCCCGGTGTTTTCAGCGCGGCGTGATGCGGTGCTCGAGCGCCGCGTCGCGCAGCATGCGCAGCAGGTTGCGGTTCACGCCTTCGAGCTCCATGCCGTGCGCCTGGCACAGCGCACGCACCGCCGCGCCATCGGGCGTCTCGAGCGCCTGGGCCATGGCCAGGCTTGGCGCGTAGGGGCCGTTCTTGCCGATGATGGCCTGGTAGATGCGCTCGGACAGCGGCAGCCGGCGCAGGCTGGCGGCCAGCGGCTCGCCCAGCAGCAGGTCGAGCTGCGAGAACAGGCCGCACAGATAGACCTCGCGCTGCAACTCGTGGCCCATGCCGGCCTCGACCAGCCGCTCGGTGAGCTGGCCGCGCATGACCATGGCGGCGCGTACCGGCTGCAGGTCGGCTTCGGTGTCGGCATGCGGCAGCTGGTCGCTGAGCCAGCGCTGCAGCGTGCCGTAGCCGAGCATCACCAGGCCGCGGCGCAGCGAGTCGACGCCGCTGCGCAGGCCCAGCGCGGCCGAGTTGGTATAGAGCATGAAGCGGTAGGCCAGCACCGGATCGCCGCCCAGGATGGCTTCGAAGGTCTCGAGCGACTGTTCGGCGTCGATGGCCTGCATCAGTTCCAGCACATGCCGGCGCGAAGGCTGGGCCGCACGGCCGCGCAACTGCAGCAGCAGGTCTTCCGTGGGCCAGCCGGCAATGGCCGCGGCGCGGTGGTCGTCCAGGCAGCTCGTGAGCTGGTCGCGGGTCTGCAGGCCTTCGTACATCTGGCCGTCGAGCAAGGCGCCGGCCTGCGGCGCGGACGCCAGGTCGAGCAGGCTGTTGGCGAACCACTGCGCGGTGCCGGCGTCGGGCAGCTCGCCGAGCGCGCCGCGCCAGACCAGCTTCAGCCCGCGCGCCTGCGCGGCCTGGGCCTGGGCGTAAAGCGTGGAGTTCTCGAGCCAGTCGCCGCGCACTTCGACCCAGGGGCTGCCCGCGGGCGCGGTCTCCAGCAGCGCGCTGAGCAGCTGATGCGTCTGCGGCGACAGCAGCAGCGGCGGCGCGGCCTGGCTCCACATTTCCTGCAGGATGCGCAGGAAATGCGGCACATCCGGGTCGAGGGACGGATCGCAGTTGAGATAGAGCTGCACGCCGGCCAGCGCGCGGTCCTTGTTCCACAGGGGCCGGTAACCAAGTGTCAGGGAGCTGAGTGCGGGCAGGGCCATGGAATGGGACGGAAAGGGTTAGCCGATATAGTCGAACAGGGACAGTTTCTGGATCTGCGCGTAGGACTGCAGGGCCGCTGAGTGGTTGGTCTGCAAGGTCTTCAGGTCCGCCAGTGCCTTGATCATATCGATATCTTCGGCCGCCGAGCGATCGGCCTCGAGCTGCACCGAGCGCGCGCTGAGCTGCGTCGAGAGCGTGTCGGCGCGGTTGAGCAGGTCGCCGGCAAAGCTGCGCACGGTCTGCATGCGGTTCATGCCGGTGTCGATCTCGGCCAGCGCCTTGGCAATGCCATGCGCCAGCGTGCCCGACGCCGTGCTGCCGTCGCTGTTGGCGCCGTTGCGCACCACGTCGATGGCCTGGTCCAGCACGCTGAACAGGTCGCTGCGCGCGCTGGCGCCAATGCTGAAGCTGTCGCCGTCGGCGGGTTGGCCGGTGATGGTCAGGCCCATGCCGGCGACGTTGATGGTGTCGCCCGACTTGTAGGGCACGGCGGCGGCGCCGGCAATGCTGTAGGTGGTCGTGCCATCCGCGGCAACGCTGAAGGTGATGCTGATCGGCGGATTGGCCGTCGCCGCGTCGGCCGCGGCCGAGGGGTCGGTGATGGTGCCGATATCGGTCCAGGCCTTGCCGCTGTTCGCGCCCGGCGTCACCGCCAGCACGCCATTGCCCGTGGGCACGTTCATGAAGGCGGCGAAACCGTCCAGTGTGCTGGCAATGCCATTGGCGTTGCTGGTGGTCTGGCCCGACTGGCTCAGAAAGCTGTTGCCCTGCAGCGGCTGCTCGGCGCTGCCCAGGCCGCGAAACAGCGGCAGGCCGTTGCTGTCGGTGCGGTTGGCATAGTTCGCGATCTGGTCGCGCAGCGAGCTCATCTGCGCCACCAGCGCGTCGCGCTCGGTCTGCGTGTAGGTGCCGTTGCCGGCATTGAGCAGCAGCGAGCGGAACGACTGCAGCGCGGTGTTGGCCTCGCCCAGCGCCGCTTCGCCGGCGGTGATGATCGAGACCTGGGCGTCCAGCGCGCGCTTGTCGGCGTCGGTGCGGTCCATGCGCGTGCGTGCGCGCTCGGCCTGGGCCGCGGCCACCGGGTCGTCGCTGGCGCGCAGCACGCGCTTGCCGGCGGTGGTGCTTTCCATGAGGTTGGCAAGCTGGGCCTGGCGCTCGGCGAGGTTGCTCACCGTGCGGTCGTACATGTTGGCGGAGCCAAGGCGGGTGATGGTGCTGGTCATGGGAGTCTCCTGGGATCTCAGCGGCCGACCGTGGAGATCATGCTGTCGAAAATGCTTTGCGCGATCTGCAGCATCTTGGCCGAGGCCTGGTAGGCCTGCTGGTACTGCAGCAGCTTGGCGGCTTCCTCGTCGAGGTTCACGCCCGAAACCGCGGTGCGGTCGGCGTCGAGGTTCTTGGCGATCGTGCCGGACAGGTCGGCGGCCAGCTTGGCGCTTTGCGTGCGCGTGCCGACCTGGGCGATCAGCGTCGAGAAACCGTCGCTGAGCGTGGTGCCGCCGTCGAACAGCTTGGCATCGCGCAGCGCCAGGAAGGCGTTGGCGTTGCCCGCGTCGCGCTTCCAGTTGTCGCCGAGATCGGGGCTCCTGGCGTTTTGCACCGTGACGCTGTCGCCGGCCTGCGGCGTGCCCGACAAGGTGATCTCCCAGCCGTCGATCTTGATCGGCTGGCCCGGCACATAGCTGCCCGTGGCGCCGTTGCTGGCGGTGTAGGTGATGGCCGAGGTCGTGGCATCGACGGCAAAGCTGATCTGGATGCCCGCCGACGCCGCATCGGGAATGCCCGCGCCCGTGACCTTGAGGCCCGACAGCTGCAGCGAGCCGCTGTTGCCGGGGTTGATGGTCGCGGCAACCGCGTTGGACACTGCCAGGTCCTGGGGCGACAGCACCAGCGCCTGCATGCTGTGGGCGGCGGTGCTGAAGGGCTTGAACAGGATGGTTTCGTTGAGCGCGCCCGCGCCGGAGATGTTGAACTGCAGGCCGTCGACGGTCTGCGCGCCCAGCGCGGCGACATCGTCATAGGTGCGCGTGTACCCGTCGGACTGGCGCACCAGGTTGACCTTGCCGCCTTCGCCGAACACCACCTGGTAGTCGGAGGCGACATAGGCCGTGGCATCGAGCACCGGCTGGGGGTTGGCCGTGGAATGCGTGTCGACGAAGCTCACCGACGCCGAGACACCGGGAATGGCGGTGTAGCCCGGCATCTGCGTGACCTGCGAGAACAGCGCGCTGCCCTGCGTGCCGGCGAGCGTCAAGCCCTGGGTCTGCTGCGCATTGAGCGCGGTGCTGATCACCTGGGCCAGCCGGCCCAGCAGGTTGCGGCCTTCGGTCAGGTCTTCGTTGTTGAATTTCAGCAGGCCCGCGACCTCGCCGCCGCCGACCATCTTGGCCGTGAGTTCCACCGGGTCGATGCCGGGCTGCGTGAAGTACAGCGACAGCTGGCCGCTGCCGGGGTATTGCGTGGACTCGCTGACCGCCAGCTTGGAGGCGGTGGCGCCCAGCACCAGCGCCTGGCTGCCGCCGACGAACAGGTTGAGCGTGCCGTCCGCGCCATCGACCTGGCTGGTCTGCACGTACTGGTTCATCTCGCGCACCAGCTGGTCGCGCTTGTCGAGCAGGTCGTTGGGCGTGACGCCCGTGGCCACCGAGCGGCTGATCTGGGTATTGAGCTGGGCCACCTGCGAGGCCAGGCTGTTGACCAGCGTGATGTCGTTCTGGATCTGCTGCTTGTTGGTGTAGTCGAGTTCGTCCAGGCTGGTGGACGTCGACTTGAAGCGCCCGGCCAGCTCGGTCATGCGCGTCAGCACCACGTTGCGCGCCGTCAGGTCGGTGGGCGCGTTGACCACGTCGGAAAACGCGTTGAGCATGTCGTTGATGGACGCGCCCAGGCCGCTTTCGCCGCCCGAGAAATACTCCTGCATCTGCGCCAGCGAGTTCATGCGCGCCAGGTCGGCGGCCTGGACCGCGCCCGCGGTGTTGGCCTGGCGGTTCAGCAGCGCGCTGTAGTTGCGCACGATGGACGCCACGCTCACGCCGTTGCCGACATAGCCGTTGCCCATGTCCTGGCCGAAGTTCGTGCCCATGGACACCGTCTGGCGCGAGTAGCCCGCGGTGTTGACGTTGGCAATGTTGTTGCCGATGGTCTGCAGGGCGATCTGGTTGGCCATCAAGGCCCCGGACCCGACGTTCAAAAGACTCATGTTCTTATCTCTTTAGTTATTCGTGGTGTGCCCACCACGGTCCATGAAACTGGCGTGCATCAGCAGGGAGACAGCGAGGAAGGGCCGCCCCGCACCGAGGCTGTCGTCCCCCTCCACCGAAGGATGAGAGGGGGAAGCGTCGAAGACGCTCAGGGGGTGCTTCATGTTTATGCTTGGGTATTCTGGACGCGCTGGGTGCTCTGGATGGCGCGGTTGAGCTTGTTGGCGTATTGCGGATCGGTGGCGTAGCCGGCCTTCTGCAGCTCGCTGGCATAGGCCAGCGCCGAGCCGGTGCTGGCGCGCGCCTTCTCGTAGCGCGGGTTGCCGTTGATCAGCTGGGCGTAGTCGCGAAACGATTCCTCGAAGGAGTTGTAGGCGCGGAACTTGGCCGTGACCTTGCGCGGCGCGCCGTCGATGTATTCGGTGGTGGTGATCTCGGCGACCTTGCCGGTCCAGCCCTTGCCGGCCTTGATGCCGAACAGGTTGAACGAGTTGCTGCCGTCGGCGTTGCGGATCTCGCTCTTGCCCCAGCCGGTCTCATGGCCGGCCTGGCCCAGCATGTAGGCCGCGGGAATGCCGCTGGCCTGGGCCACGCGCTCGGCGGCCTGCGCATGCGAGCGCACGAAATTGTCGAGGCCCTGGGGCGAGGGGGCATTGGCCGAGTAGGCCTCGGTGCGGCCCACGCCGCCCTTGGCGGCAAAGCCGCCGTAGCGCGCATAGCCGCCGGTGCGGCCGGCGAAGCTCAGCGTCGAGGGCATGGCGTCGTCGCCGGCGTCATCGCCATCGGCGACACCGCCCATGGCCTTGGACAGCTGGCGCGCGATCGCATCGGCCAGTCCGCCGGGCTGGCCCGACATGGTCACCGACAGCTGCTGATCGAGCAGGTCGGCGCCCAGGTCGCCCTGCGCACCGTCGAGCAGGCCCGACTTCATGGTGGCCTCGCGCATGCTCTTGATCATTTCGCGCATGAACAGCGACTCGAGCTGCTTGGCGGTCTCGCGCACGGCCTCGGGATTGTTCTGCCCGGCCTGGAACTTGAGCGAATTGAGCGCGCGCGCGTCGACCGCGAGCGCGTTGGACGTGCCCATGGACACGGTGGAGTTGAGCGACATGCTCATATCACCTCCAGTTCGGCATTGAGGGCGCCCGCGGCCTTTATGGCCTGCAGGATGGCCAGCAGGTCCTGCGGCGTCGCGCCCAGGGAGTTGAGTGCGCGCACCACGTCGGTGAGCTGCGGCGAGGAGGGCACCTGGATCACGTTGCCCGGTTCCTGGCGCACCTGGATGCTGGTGCGCTCGGCGACCACGGTCTGGCCCTGCGACAGCGGCGCGGGCTGGCTGATCACCGGCGTCGAGCTGATGGTGATCGACAGGTTGCCGTGCGCGATCGCGCAGTTGCCCAGCGTCACCGCCTGGTTGAGCACGATGGAGCCGGTGCGGGCGTTGATCACGACCTTGGCCGCGGGCGTCGATTTCTCGATCTGCAACTCCTCGAGCTGGGCGATGAAGCGCACGCGCGCGCCCGGGTTGCTGGGCGCATTGACCTGCACGGTGCGGCCGTCAAGCGCGGTCGCCGTGCCCTGGCCAAGGTTGCGGTTGATCGACTGAACGACCTTGTCGGCGGTCTGGAAATCGGTGGCATTGAGGCTCAGCTGGATGGTCTGGCCTTCGTGCAGCGGCGTTGGCACCGCGCGCTCGACCTGCGCGCCCTGGGGAATGCGCCCCGCGCTCAGGTGGTTGATCTGGACCTTGGAGCCGCCTTGCGAGGCTCCCGCGCCGCCGACCACGATGTTGCCCTGGGCCAGCGCGTAGATCTCGCCGTCGGCGCCACGCAGCGGCGTGGTCACCAGCGTGCCGCCCTTGAGCGACTTGGCGTTGCCCATCGAGGAGACATTGACGTCGATCATCTGCCCGGGCTGGGCGAACGCCGGCAGCTCGGCGGTGATGATCACCGCGGCCACGTTCTTGAGTTGCAGCTGGGCCGCATTGCCGGTCGCGGGCAGGGCGATGCCCATCTGCTGCAGGTAGTTGGCCAGTGCCTGCTTGGTATAGGGCATCTGCGTGGTCTGGTCGCCCGTGCCATCGAGGCCGACGATCAGGCCGTAGCCAGTGAGCTGGTTGCTGCGCACGCCCTGGACGGCGGCAACTTCCTTGATACGCGCGGCCTGCGCTGGCAGTGCCAGCACGGCCGCGCCCGTGGCGAGCGCCCAGAACGCAAGGTGGGCAGGGCGCAATTTGAGGAGCGTGGACAGTGCTTTCATAGCTGTCCATTCTCGGGAAAATCAGAACGGCATAACGTTCAAAAAGAAGCGTGACAACCATCCAATTGACTGGGCTTCGGCCTGCTGGCCACGGCCGCGCGACTCGACGCGCACGTTGGCCACCTGGGTCGAGCTCACAACGCTGCCGGGCTGCAGGTTGCGCGGATCGACGGTGCCCGAAAAGCGCAGCACATCGACGTTGTGGTTCACGCCGATCTGCTTTTCGCCCGTGACCACCAGGTGGCCGTTGGGCAGCACTTCCGCCACGGTGGTGGTGATCGAGCCGGTGAAGGTGTTGCTGTTGGCGGTCTGGCCCTTGCCCGAGAACCCGGTGTCGCTGCCGAAGCCGATGTTCGAGCGGCCGATGATGTTCGCGGCGTTGGCGGCCTTGAAGATCGGCAGCGCGGTGAGGCCGGCATTGAGTTCGTTCTCGCGGTCGATGCTCGACGAGGAGCTTTGCGTCGCCGTGACGCGCTCGACGATCATCACCGTGACCATGTCGCCGACCAGGCGCGCGCGCTGGTCCTCGAACATCGGGCGGTAGCGCGCCGCCTGGAACAGCCCGCCCGTGGGCGCGGCCGGCGCCATTGCCGCAGGTGCGGGCATGGGCAGCGGCGCCGTCGGCAGGATGTCGACCGGCGGCGGCGGGTTCAGCGTCGCGCAGCCGCTGAGAATCAGCGTGGCAAGCGTGACGCCGCCGAGGCCAAGGCGGGAGAGAAGGGGGGGAAGATGGGTCATGGCGGGGGTTCCTGGGAGGGTGCGCATCCGCGCACGGGGTTTGGGGGCATCCACACCCTTCGACAAGCTCAGGGTGAGCGGGTCCAAGCCGTTCGCCCTGAGCTTGTCGAAGGGTGACGGGCCAGCCCTCATGTTCTTGCCTGGAAGTCTCAGGCAGGCTTTGCTTACAACTGCGCCAGTTTCGCCAGCATCTGGTCCGAAGTCTGGATCGCCTTGGAATTCATCTCATAGGCGCGCTGGGTCTGGATCATGGTCACCAGCTCCTGCACCACGTTGACGTTCGAGGCTTCGAGGTAGCCTTGCTGGATCGTGCCCAGGCCGTTGGTGCCGGGCGTGCCCTGCTGGGGCTGGCCCGAGGCCGCGGTCTCGATGTAGAGGTTCTGCCCGCGCGGCTCGAGGCCGGCCGGGTTGATGAAGGACGACATCGGCAGGTTGCCGACCTGCTGGGGCGTGGCCGCGCCGGGCATGACCGCGCTCACCACGCCGTCGGCGCTGATGCTGACGCTGGTCGCGCCCGTGGGAATGGTGATGCCGCCGCCCACGGGCAGGCCGCTGGAGGTCACCAGCTGGCCCTGGGCGTTGACCTGGAACGAGCCGTCGCGCGTATAGGCCGTGGTGCCGTCGGGCTGCGTGACTTCGAAGAAGCCGTTGCCGTTGATGGCCACGTCCAGGGCGTTGTTCGATTGCTGCAGGCTGCCCTGCAGGAAGTTGCGGCTGGTCGCCGCGGCGCGCACGCCCAGGCCCAGGTGCAGGCCCGTGGGCAGCTGGTTTTCCTCGGTGGTCTGGGCACCGACCTGGCGCAGGTTCTGGTAGATCAGGTCTTCGAAAACCGCATTGGCGCGCTTGTAGCCCGTGGTCGAGACGTTGGCCAGGTTGTGCGAGATGACGTCCAGCTGGGTCTGCTGGGCTTCCATGCCGGTCTTGGAAATGAAAAGCGAATTGATCATGGCAAGGTCCTTATCCGTTCATGCTGAGCAGCTGCGCGGCGGTTTTATCGTTGGTTTCGGCCGTCTGCATCAGGCGCATCTGGGTCTCGAACTGGCGCGAGGCGGCAATCATTCCCACCATGCTTTCGACGGCGTTGACGTTCGAGCCCTCGATCGAGCCCGAGAGCAGGCGCGCATTCGGGTCCTGGGGCAGCGGGTCGCCGTTGGCGCCGCGAAACAGGCCGTCGTTGCCGCGCTTGACCGGGTTCTCGGCGTCGGGCGTGGCCAGCTTGACGCGGCCCGCGATCAGCGGCGGCTGGCCGGCGAGCTTGGCGGTCACGGTGCCGTCGGCGGCCAGCGAGACTTCGGCGCCTTGCGGCACTTCGAGCGGCGCGCCGCCGTCGGACAGCACGGGCAGGCCGCCGCTGGTCAGCAGCGCGCCTTCGGGCGAGACCTCGAACGCGCCACTGCGCGTATAGGCTTCAAGGCCGTCCAGGCCCTGCACGCCGAACCAGGCATTGCCCATGGCCATCGCGTCGAGCGCGCGGCCGGTGCGCTGGGCCGGGCCCGCGGTCTCGAGGTGGCCCGAGGTGGCTTCGAGCGCGAACACGCGGGTCGACGAGCCGCTGCCCTGCACGGGCACGGAGCGGAAGGTCGACATCTCGGCGCGGAAGCCGTTGGTGCCGGCGTTCGCCAGGTTGTTGGACAGCACCGACTGCCGCTGCGCGGCGGCGTTGGCGCCGGTCATGGCGGTGTAGATGATGCGGTCCATGGCGCGGTTCCTTGGCTAGTCGGTGGGCTCAGCGCAGGTTCACCAGGGTCGAGAACACCTGGTCTTGCGTCTTGATGGTCTGGGCATTGGCCTGGTAGGCGCGCTGGGCGGTCATCATGTTGACCAGCTCGGCCGTGAGGTCGACGTTGGAGCTCTCGAGCGCACCCGACACCAGCGAGCCGAAGCTGCCGCTCTTGGCGGTGCCGAACACCGGCGGGCCCGATTCGGAGGTCGCGACCCAGTTGTTGCCGCCCACGGCCGACAGGCCCTGGACGTTGCTGAACTTGGCCAGGGCCAACTGGCTCTCGGCGCGCGTCACGCCGTTCGAGTAGTTGGCCATGATGGTGCCGTCGTTGCCGATGGAGATGCCGGTCAGCTCGCCCGCGGCATAGCCGTTGTGGTTGAGCTTGGAGACCGCGAAGTCGCTGCCGAACTGCGTCACGCCGCTCAGGTCCAGCGTCAGGGCCAGGTCGCCCACGGGATTGGCGCCCGTGGCATTCGGGTTGGCCAGGTCTGCGGCGGCGATCGTCATGTTGATCGGGCTGCCCGAGACCAGCGTGCCGCTGCCGTCGAACACCAGCTGGCCGATGGAGGGCGCGTTCGCATCGAGCGAGTTGTAGACGTTCCAGGTATTGCCCGCGCCCTTCTCGAAGTACATCGTGACCGGCGTGGCCAGGCCCTGGCTGTCATAGACCTCGAGCGAGGTGCCGTAGGTGGCGCGCGGCGTGGCGGCCACGGGCGGCGTGGCCGTGGCATCGCCGGCGGCGTTGGTCGCGCGCGCATCCAGGTTCAGCAGCGCCGTGACCTGCGTGGTCTGCTTGGCGGGAATCGGCTGGCCGGTGGGGAACTTGAGCGCCTGCACGGTCGTGCTGTTGGTGAGGCCCGTGGCAGGGTCGATGGCGTAACCCATGACGCTCGCGCCATCGGTCGTGATCATGTTGCCGGCCTTGTCGAGCTGGAAGTTGCCCGAGCGGGTATAGGCCTGCGTGCCGTCGGGCAGGCTCACGCGGAAGAAGCCGTCGCCGTTGACCGCCAGGTCCAGGCTGTTGCCGGTGGAGTTGATCGCGCCCTGGGTGAACTGCTGCGAGACCGCGGCGATGTTCACGCCGATGCCCGAGTTCGCGCCGGTCGAGGTGACGATCGCGCTGGCGATGGCCTCGGCGAAGTCGGTGCGCGACGACTTGAAGCCGGTCGTGCTCGAGTTGGCAACGTTGTGGCCGATCACGTCGAGGTTCTTGCTCGCCGCGTTGAGGCCCGAAAGTCCTTGTTGGAATGACATGGTGTGCTCCTGTTCGGTGGGTGCCCGGCGGGCTTAGAAGACGGCCTTGACCTTGTTGTAGGCCAGGCTCTCGCCGTTTTCGAGTTCCAGCGTCAGCGCGCCGTCGGTGGTGGTGGTGGCCACGACCAGGCTCGGCGACAGCGGCGTGTTGGCGACCTTGGCCGTGCCGTTCGTCGATGCGACCTCGAAGCGCAGGCCGCTGACATCGCCCGTGTACTTGCTGCTGTCCCAGGCAAAGTAGTGCCGGCCGGCATCGAGCGAGCCCAGGGTCACGGTATCGACCACGGTGCCCGCGGCGGTCTTGATGTTGACCTTGACGTCGGCGGCGGTGCCGCTCAGGTCGAAGGCCGCGGTGCTGATCTTGTCGACCGGCGTGCCCAGGGTGTTGCCTTCGGACAGCACGGTGCGGCCGATCATCGACGTGCCTTGCAGCACCTGCATGGCGGTGAACTGCGAGGACATCGCGGCCATGGTGCTGTTGAGCTCGTTGATGCCGACCACGGTGTTGATCTGCGCCATCTGCGTGGTCATCTCGGCGTTGTCCATGGGATTCATCGGATCCTGGTTGTTCAGCTGGGCGACCAGCAGCTTCAGGAAACGGTCTTGCGCGGCCGCGGGATCGGTGGACGATGCCGAGTTCGTGGCGCCGTTGGCGGTGGCGCTGGTGGAGGTGACGTTGGTGGTGAGCATGGCTTACTGGCCCATCTGCAAGGTCTTGAGCAGCAGCGACTTCGCGGTGTTCATGACTTCGACGTTGTTCTGGTAGGAGCGCGAGGCCGAGATCATGTTGACCATCTCGTCCACGGCATTGACGTTGGAGTGGGTCACATAGCCCTGCTCGTCGGCCAGCGGGTGGTTCGGGTCCAGCACCTTGCGGCCCGGCGTCTGGTTCTCGTTGATCGCGCTGACGCGCACGCCCGACGCCGCTTCGGCGCCCAGCGGCGTGGTCTGGAACACGACCTGGCGCGCCTTGTAGGCCTGGCCGTCGGGCCCGGCCACGGCATCGACGTTGGCCAGGTTGCTGGCGACCACGTTGAGGCGCTGCGATTGCGCGCTCACGGCGCTGCCGGAGACGCTGAAGATGGAAAACATGGACATGGGGCTGCCTTTGTGATGCGGTGCGGGTGCTTACTGGCCCTGGATGGCGCTGAGCATTCCCTTGGCCTGGCCGTTGATGAAGCGCAGCGTGGCTTCGTAGCGCACGGAGTTGTCGACGAAGTTGGCGCGTTCGCGGTCGAGGTCGACGGTGTTGTTGTCGAGGCTGGGCTGGGACTGCACCGAGTAGCCCAGGCTCACGGTGCTGTGGCTGGTCTGCGCCGCGGGCAGCGGGATGTGGCCGGCCTGGGTCACGCCGGTGCCGGCCAGCGGGCTCTTGCCTTCGGTCGCGGCGCGCAGCGCCTGCGAGAAATTGAGGTCGCGTGCCACATAGCCCGGGGTGTCCGCATTGGCAATGTTGCTTGCCAGCAGGCGCTGGCGTTCGGCGCGCAGCAGCAGGGCGTTGCTATGGAAATCCAGGCGGCTGGTCATTTTGTCGAGCATGTGGGCCTCGCGCTTGTGGCTTCGGGAGATAACTGGGGACACGGTGCAGGACGCACCGCGACAGGCCCTGATTATGGAAATCGCCCGGTTTTCCTAAAGCGTGAAGAAAGCGTGGATTGCTGCGCAGTTTCGTGCTTTGCCGCCAGCCCGATGGCACTACAGTCTGGACCAGGCCATGCTGGCGGCCGCGCGCTGTGCGCCGCCGGCCGGCATGCCCCGAATGAGGAGTTTCACTTGACATCCAGCCCCCGGATCCTGGCCGCACCCGTTCCCGCCGCCCCGCGCCTGCGCGGCCTGGCAGGCGCCGTGCTGGCCGGCGTGGGCCTGTGGTTCGGTGGCGCGCAGGCTCAGACCAATGCCGACCTCGAGGCGCTGTCGCAGCGCTGGGCCGATGCCGCGCTGCAGGGCGACGCGCCGGCCGGCATGCCGCTGCGTCTGCAGGTGCAGGTGGGCAAGCTCGATGCGCGCCTGCAGCTCGCGGCCTGCGCCAAGGTCGAGCCTTACCTGCCGCCAGGCACACGCCTGTGGGGCCGCACCCGCATCGGCCTGCGCTGCGTGCAGGGCGGCAAGCCCTGGAATGTCTATCTCCCGGTCACCGTGCAGGCTTTCGGCCCGGCGTGGGTGCTGAACAACAACGTGCGCATGGGCGACGCGCTGAGCGCCGGCGATGCGTCGGTGGCCGAGGTCGACTGGGCCGAGAACGATTCGCCCGTGGTGGCAAGCCAGCCCGACTGGGTCGGCCAGGAAGCGGCGCGCCATCTGCAGGCCGGCCAGGCGCTGCGCCAGAACATGCTGCGCGCGCCGCAGCTGTTCGCGCTGGGCGCGCAGGTCAAGGTCGCGGTCACGGGCGGCGGCTTCACCATCATTTCCTCGGGCCGCGCCATGGCGGCCGGCGCCGAGGGTGCAAATATCCGCGTGCGCATGGATAATGGCCGGCTGGTTTCCGGCGTCGTCAATGCGCAAGGGGTGGTGGAAGTGAAGTAGCCACGGCCGCCCGAATAAATGACTAAAGTTTTTTGCGCCGGTGTCGAAACCAGTGTTACTGAGCCTCAGGCGAATGGGGCCGTGGAGAAATAAATGAAAGTTGGACAAAAACCGGAGCTGACCGCTGCCGCCCTGGCATCGGCCGCCAAGCAGGCCAAGACCAGTGGTCCCGCCGCTGAAGAAGCCGCCAAGGGCGCCCAGGTGGCGACCTCGTCCGCTGGCGTGTCCTTTTCGAACTCGGCCAAGGCACTGGATTCCGCCGGCCGGGCCCAGACCGACTTCAACGCCGACCAAGTCGAGGCCATGCGCAAGAAGATTGCCGACGGCACCTTCAGCTTCAACGCCGAAGCCATTGCCGACAAGCTGCTGGCCAACACCGGCGAAATCCTCGCGCATTCGATGGCAACGCGCTCGGCCTGAGGCTTGGCTCCATGCAACTGACCGATTCCCTGGCCCAGGCCGAGAACGCGCTGCTGGCGCTGTCGGCCGCGCTGACCGGCACCGATGCCAACGCGCTCGAGGCGCGCAGCACTGACCTGCGCGACGCTTTCATGTCGCTGGCCGTGCTGCGCCAGCAGCACAGCCGCAGCGGCCAGTTGCTCGACGAAGCGCTGCGCGCGCGCATCGAGGCCGTCGGCCGCCAGATCGGCCCCTTGCGCGAGCAACTCGCGCGCGCCAGCGCCCTGACCGGCACCAAGGTCGCCACGCTGCTGCCGGCGCAGGCCGCCACGCACACCTATGAATCCCTGTCCGGCCGCACGGCTCGCACGGGACCGGCACGCATCTACCGCAGCGCCAGTTGAGACCGATTTTTTCCCATTCGCACCAAAGAAAAAACGCAGCCCGAGGGCTGCGTTTTTCATTGGCCAACTTACTTCGACGTCTGACAGGCCTGGGGTAGGGTTAAGGCTGGCTTCGGCACAGTCCACAGCCTTTGCAACTGGCGTGCCCCAGCAAGGGGGCAGCGAGGAAGGGCCGCCCCGCACCGAGGCTGCCGTCCCCCTCCACCGAAGGATGAGAGGGGGAAGGCGCGAAGCGCCTCAGGGGGTGCTTCACATTAATGCGCGCGCATCTTGGTCCGCAGCCGCGCGATCGCCTGGCTGTGCAGCTGGCACACGCGCGACTCCGTCACGCCGAGCACGGCCGCGATTTCCTTGAGATTCATGTCATGCTCGTAGTACATGCCCATGATGTACTGCTCGCGCTCGGGCAGGACCTTGATGGCTTCGACCAGGGCGCTGCGCAGGCGCTGGTCGCGCAGCAGGGCCATGGGATCGGCGCTTTCATCGGCCACGTGGCGGTCGAGGAAACTGTCGCTGTCATCGCCGGGCGCGATGTCTTCGAGGTAGACCAGCTGGGTGCCGCGCACCTTGCCCAGCAGCGACTGGTACTCGTCGAGCGGCATGCCCAGTTCGTGGGCGATCTCCGACTCGAGCGGGCTGCGTCCGAGCTTCTGCTCGAGCCGGCGCAGCGCCTGTTCGATGTCTTTTTGGCTCTTGCGCGAGCTGCGCGACATCCAGTCGCCATCGCGCAGTTCATCCAGCATCGCGCCGCGGATGCGCTGCGAGGCAAAGGTCTCGAACTGCACGCCTTGCGCCGCTTCATAGCGCGACAGCGCGTCGGCCAGGCCGATCATGCCGACCTGGATCAGATCGTCGAGCGCCACGTTGGGCGGCAGCTTGGCGATCATGTGGTGCGCGATCCGCCGCACCAGGGGAACATGCTGACGGATCAGGGCGTTCCGTTCGAGCTGGCCGTTGGCGGTGTACATGGCGTTCATAGATTCCACGCAGGTTGGAAGAAGACGGGCGCCGGCGCGACACGGGCGGCCATGGCCGCCCCCGGCGTCAGCGTTGCGGCCGCGGCCAGGCCCGGTGTCAGCGTGGCGGAATGCGCCAGCAGCAGCAGTGCCAGGCGGCGCAGGTCCTGCGCCGAGCCCGGGTCGGTGCGCGTGCACAGCGGCTGCATGCGCAGGTGGCGTTCGGCGCATTGCGCCAGCGAGGCCATCAGCGTGTCGGCGTGGCGCCGCGCAAAGCTTTCATGCGGCGCCGCGGCGCCGGCCACGATGCACGACAGGCCGGCATGCAGCGCCAGGTGCTTGATCTGGCGGTAGCTGCGCACCATGCCGCGCGGCTGCATGTCCAGCGGCAGCAGCGGGCGCGTGGCATGGCCCTGCAGCAGCGGCGCGAGCTGTTCGACGGGCGCATGCAGGATCACCACCGCATAGCGGCGGGCATAGGTCAGCAATGATTCGAGTCCGTCCAGCTGCGACAGCCCCAGCGCCGCGGGCAGCGCGGCCACCGAGGCCTGCGCGGGGCGCGGGCCCAGGGACGTGGCTTGCCAGGCGGGCTCGGACAGCAGGTCGCGCAGGCCTGGCGCGTCCGCGCTTTCGGCCTGGCTTGCATCGAGCACCAGCACCGGATAACCGAGCTGCTGGAGCTGCGCGCTCAGCGGCCAGAGCAGCGGTGAGCCTGGCGCCGTCGCCGAGTAAGCAATCGCGCAGACCTGCAGTTCCTGCCAGGCGGCCGCCGATTGCAGCCCGCTGCCCTGGTTGGCGCTGTCAAGCATGCTCGAACTCCATGTCGACCTGGCTCGACTGGGTGAAGAAGAAGTCGAGTTCGATGGCCTTGGGATCGAAGGCCGAGCGCGATGCGGCGCGCATCGACGCGCCCACCAGCTGGTGCGCGTCGGCGGCTTCCCAATCCTCGGGCACGCGCTGGCCGTTGGTCACGCCGCACAGCTGCATCTGGTGGCGGATCAGCGTGTCGATCGAGGGGCCGAGCTTCACGGCTTCGTCGACCTTCGACAGGATCACCTGCTGGCAGCCTTCGGCCTTGAACGCATGCAGCACTTCATCGTTGGAATCGCCCTGGCTGCTGGCATTGAGCACCAGCATGCGCTGCACGCCGGGCAGGTCGAGCACCTCGAGGATGTCGTCCTTGCGCGGATCGCGCGGCGCGACGCCGGTGGTGTCGATCAGCACCATCTTCTTGTTCGCCAGCAGGCCCAGCAGGTCGTGCAGCGCGGCGCGGTCGTGCGCCTGGTGGGCGACGATACCCAGCATGCGGCCGTAGGCGCGCAGCTGTTCATGGGCGCCGACGCGGTAGGTGTCGAGCGTGATCAGGCCGACTTCGCGCGGACCGTGGATGCGCGCGGCCATGGCCGCGAGCTTGGCGGTGGTCGTGGTCTTGCCGACGCCGGTCGCGCCAACCAGCGCGAACACGCCGCCTTGTTCATAGATCGGGGCCGAATGCGCGTTGGTGCGCAGGTTGCGCTCGAGCACATCCATCAGCCAGCGCACGGCCTGGGCCGGCGAGCAGTTGCCGGGCAGGTTCTCGAGCAGCAGGCGCGACAGCGCGGGCGAGTAGCCGGCGCGGATCAGCTTGAGCATCAGGTTCGATTGCAGCGGGCTCTGGCGCGCCTGGCCCAGCCAGGCCAGGGTGTTGAAGCGGTCTTCGATCAGCGCCTTCATCGACTGCAGCTCGTCCATCATGACCTGCGGCGCGGCAGCGGGCGCGGCCTGCGCACGGGCGGCCGCGGGCTGGCTGCGCAGCGGATTGTGGCGCGCTACGCCGGCCGCGGGGGTCGGCGCGGGTTCGCGGCGCAGTTCATCGAGCTGGCGCGCGCGCTGTGCAAAGGTCGGCAGTTCCTGCTCGAGCGCGGCTTCGGGCGCGGCTGCGGGCTCGCCATGCAGGTTCTCGTGGCGGCGGCGCAGCATGCGTTCGCGCACATAGTCCTGGAACGACAGCGTGCTCATGGCCAGCTGGGTGGCGTCTTCCTCGACCGACTGGCGCAGCGGCGACCTGGCCAGGCTTTCGGCGGATGCGGCCGGCGCCGCGGCCGCGGCTTGCGTCACGGCGGCGGACAGCGTGCGCGGCCGCGCGGGCAGTCCACGCACCTCGTCGGCGGCGCGCTTCTCGATCGCGGCCTGCAGCGGCGAGCTGGTGGCGACGCCGGCATCGAGCTGCTCGAGCGAGTCCTCGGCGGTGGCCGTGACCTCGACGCCCTCGGGCGTGGCGCGGTTCGACAGGATCAGCGTGCCATCGCCAAAGGCCATGCGCGCCTTGGCCAGGGCCTCGCGCGAGGTGGGGGCGGTAAAGCGGCGGATGTTCATGCGGATGCACCTTTAAGAATGGGGCCAATGCGGATGGTGTGCGTCTCGGGGATCTCGCTATGGGAGAGCACCTGGAGACGCGGCGCCACGCGCTTCAACAGCCGGGCAATTGCGTTGCGGATCGAGTCGGGCACCAGCAGGCATGCGGGCATTCCGAGCTCTTCCTGTTTCTGCGCCACGTCGGCGGCTTTTTGCGTGAGGATCTCGGCCACGCCCGGGTCCAGCGACGGCGCCGCGGGATTGCCCAGGGCCTGCACCAGCAGGCGCTCGAGGCCGGGTTCGATGGCGATCACGTTAAGCTCGCGCGTCGGGCCGTAGATCTGCTGGACGATGGCCGGCGACAGCGCAATGCGCACGCGGCGGGCCAGTTCCACCGGATCCTGGGTCTGCGGTGCATGCTCGGCCAGGGTTTCAATGATGGTGCGGATGTCGCGGATATGCACCGCATCCTCCAGCAACAGCTGGAGCACTTTCTGGAAGGTTGAGATCGACACCATTTTCGGAACCACTTCTTCAATCAGCTTGGGAGCCTGGCGCGCGACATGTTCGACGAGCTGCTGGGTCTCCGTGCGGCTCAGGAGCTTGGCCGCATGCACTTGCATCAAGTGTGACAAATGCGTGGCCATCACGGTTTCGGAATCAACGACGGTAAAACCCGCCATTTGTGCCGCTTCCTTCTGGCGTTCGTCGATCCAGTGCGCGGGCAGGCCGAACGCCGGGTCGGTGGTCGGGGTGCCGATCAGCGGCGTGCTGATGCCGCCGGGGTTGATGGCGAGGAACATGCCGGGAAAGGCCTCGCCTTCGGCGATGCTCACGCCGCGCAGCGTTACGCGGTAGGCGCTGGGCTTGAGTTCGAGGTTGTCGCGCACATGCACGGCCGGCGGCAGGAAGCCGACTTCCTGCGCGAACTTGCGGCGCACGCCCTTGATGCGTGTCAGCAGGTCGCCCTGGCGCTTCTTGTCGACCAGCGCGATCAGGCGGTAGCCCAGCTCCAGGCCCAGCAGGTCCACGGGCTGCAGGTCGTCCCAGCTGGCTTCGCCGGAGTCGCCGGCCGGCGCCTGCTGCTGCTGCGCGGGCGCGGCGGCCTTGGCGGCCTTCTCGGCCTGCTGGCGGCGCGCCAGCACCCAGGCCGCATAGATCAGCGCGCTGCCCATGCCCAGGAACACGATGTGGGGCATGCCGGGAATCAGGCCCAGCACGGCGAGCACGCCACCGGTCACGGCCAGCACGCGCGGCGACATGAACAGCTGATCGATGATCTGGCGCCCCATGTCCTCGCCCTTGCCCACGCGCGAGACCACCATGGCCGCGGCCACCGAGATCAGCAGGCCGGGAATCTGCGCCACCAGCGCGTCGCCGACGGCCAGCAGAACATAGTTGTCGGCGGCCTGGCCGGCCGACAGGCCGTGCTGGGCCATGCCGATGATGAAGCCGCCGACGATGTTCAGCAGCAGGATCAGAATGCCGGCGATCGCATCGCCGCGCACGAACTTCGAGGCGCCGTCCATCGAGCCGAAGAAGTTGGCTTCCTCGCCGACTTCGGCGCGGCGGCGCTTGGCTTCGTCCTCGTTGATCAGGCCCGCGTTCAGGTCGGCGTCGACGGCCATCTGCTTGCCCGGCATCGCGTCCAGCGTGAAGCGCGCCGAGACCTC
This sequence comes from Comamonas antarctica, assembly GCF_013363755.1. NCBI lineage: Bacteria > Pseudomonadati > Pseudomonadota > Betaproteobacteria > Burkholderiales > Comamonadaceae > Comamonas > Comamonas antarctica. The sequence goes on along the minus strand of NZ_CP054840.1, from coordinate 3,731,861 downwards.
GGCAATGCGCTCCGCGCCCTTGGTGATGACCACGAAGTTGATCACCACCAGGATCGCGAACACGATCAGGCCGACGGCGAAGTTGCCGCCGATCAGGAAGTGGCCGAAGGCCTCGATCACCGCGCCGGCCGCGCCCGGGCCGGTGTGGCCCTCGAGCAGCACCACGCGCGTCGAGGCGACGTTGAGCGACAGGCGCATCAGCGTCGTCAGCAGCAGCACCGTCGGGAACGCTGCGAAATCCAGCGGGCGGATCATGTAGGCCGCGACCATCATCACCATCAGCGCGACGGCGATGTTCAGCGTGAAGAAGGTGTCGAGCAGCCAGGGCGGGATAGGCAGCACCATCAGCGCCAGGATCGCCACCACCAGCAGCGGGGCCGACAGGCCCTGCGCCGCGGCGCCGTATTTGCCGCCCAGGGCCTGCAGGGATTTCATCGAGGAGTTCATGTCGCGCTGCCTTGTGGGGCCGACCGCTGGTGCGGGTCGAGTTCAGGGGGAACGGGGACTTCGTCGAGGGCCTGGGGCATCTGGCCTTCGCCGCGCAGCGCGGCCTTGAGGCGATAGACGTAGGCCAGCACCTGGGCGACCGCGGTGAACAGCGGCGCGGGAATCGACTGGTCAAGCTCGGCGTGCGCATACAGCGCGCGCGCCAGCATCGGGGATTGCAGCACCGGCACATCGTGCGCCGTGGCCACTTCGCGGATCTTCTGCGCCAGCAGGTCGGTGCCCTTGGCGATGACCTGGGGCGCATCCATGCTGGCTTCGTCGTAGCGCAGCGCCACGGCGTAGTGGGTCGGGTTCATGACCACGAAATCGGCCTTGGGCACGGCCTGGATGCTGGCGCGGTTGGCGATCTCGCGCTGCTTCTGGCGCAGCTTGCCCTTGATCTCGGGGTTGCCTTCGGATTCCTTGTGTTCCTGCTTGACTTCCTGGTGCGACATCTTCAGCCGCGACTTGAACAGGAAGGCCTGCAGCGGCACGTCGACCAGCGCCACCAGGAACACCACCAGCAGCATGATGCCGACGCCGCCGGCCAGCCACTCGCCGACCATGGCCAGCGCCATCGGCGACGGCTGGCTGCCCACGCGCGCCATGTCCTCCAGGCCGCTCGACAGGTACTTCCAGCCGATGAACGACAGCACGATGGTCATGAGCACCATCTTCACGACGGTGACCATCTGCTGCTTGGAAAAGAGATTCGCCACGCCCGACAGCGGGTTGAGCCGGCTGAACTTGGGCATGACCGGCGTGAAGCTGAAGATCCAGCCGCCGGCCAGGATGCCGCTGACCAGCGCCGCGGCGATCGTGGCCAGCGCGAACACCACGCAGGCCACCAGGCCGACGCTGCCCATCTGCAGCAGGCGCTCGAGCATCAGCGCCGGCGTCTGCACGGTCTGGGCGTTGAACGAGAACTGGTGGATGAAGGCCAGCTTCAGGTGATTGATCAGCGGCTGCGCGCCGATCAGCATGGCGACCGCACCCATCCCCAGGATCGCGAGATGCGACAGGTCGCGCGAGCGCGCACCTTGGCCATCCTTGCGCGTTTTCTGCAACTTGCGCTCGGTGGCGGGGAGATTCTTGTCTTGGCTGGAGTCCATGGCGGGTATGACGGAAGGTCACCGCCATTGTCGCCAGGGGCTGTTTTTGCTAAAGGGGGAAAAGAAGCGGCGAAACGCCGCTGTTCAGCCGTGCCGGGGGCGTGGCGCAGCCATTTGACTCGCGTTCTGGCCCTTCATCCTTCGACGCAGCTCAGGCCCTTCGACAAGCGCAGGGTGCTCGGGCGCCCTTCGACACGCTCAGGGCGAGCGGTAAAAATTTACCCGTTCGTCCTGAGCTTGCCTGCGCGGCCCGGTCGAAGGATGAACGTCCTGTCCTAGGATGAAAGACGCAGCTTAGAACCCCAGGCTCGCCAGCAGATCATCCACCTGCGACTGCGAAGTCACCACATCCTGTGCCTTGCTGGGATCGACCACCGGTCCGGCCAGCGATTCAGTGGCGACGGCGGCCGCGGCCACGGCCACGGGGGCGGCGGCGATGGCGGTCGGCACGCCGCCCGGCGGCGCGGTCTGGATCAGCATCTGCACCAGCTGGTCCTCGAGATTGGCCGCGAGATTCACCACGCGGCCGATCACCTGGCCGGTCAGGTCGTGGAAGTCCTGGGCCATCATGATCTCGGTCAGGTGCTCGTCGGCCTTCTGCGTCACCGCTTCCATGTCGGTCAGGAAGTTCATGATGTCGCCCTTGGCGACGGCGGCCACCGGATCCTTGATCAACGCGGCCACCATGCGCCGCGTTTCCTCGGCGATGTAGGCCTGCTGCGCCTTGGCCTGCTCGACGCGGTTGAGCACCTTCTCGGCGGCCTCGCCCGTGAGCCGGGCGATATAGGACAGCCGGCTCTGCGCGTCGGGCAGTTCGTCCATGGAGCCACGCAGCCGGTCGGCAAAGCCCAACTCATTGAGGGAATCGTGCAGCTGACGCGTCAGCACACCAATCTTGTAATGCAGTTCGCCGGGCTCGGCAGGCGTGTTGCTGTCCATGGTTTACAGCCCCAGCTTCTTCAGGATCAGGCCGACCTTTTCTTCCAGCGTGGCCTTGGTGAACGGCTTGACGATATAGCCCGCCGCGCCGTTTTGCGCCGCGGCCACGATGTCTTCCTTGCGCGCTTCGGCCGTGACCATCAGCACTGGAAGATGCTTGAGCTTCTCGTCCGACTTGATTTCGGCGAGCAGCTGGAAGCCGTTCATGTTGGGCATGTTGATGTCGGTGACGACGAAATCGAACTTGCTGTTGCGCAGCTTGTGCAGCGCAACGACGCCATCCTCCGCCTCATCCGCCTCGGGGAAACCGCTTTCCTTGAGAAGGTTGCGCACGATGCGGCGCATGGTGGAGAAGTCGTCGACGATCAAAAAACGCAAGGCATTAGCCACGTGAGACCCTTTCGGTCGTGATGTGCTCTGGGGAGAAAGACATATTCGGCAGCAAGCGAGACCAGTGGATGCTATTGCGTGCCAGCGGGGGGATTGTCGTGCTTTTCCGCGACGGGCAAAGGCTTGTGCTCTTTACCCAGCAGCCGCTCTTCGGCTTCGCGGGTCAGGACGGTGATGGTAATGCGCCGGTTTTGCGGCGCGCGCGGGTTGTCCGGCTCGAGCAGATCGCTTTCGGCCATGCCGACCACGCGCGCCAGCTTGGCGGCCGGCATCCCGGCGCCGATCAGTTCGCGGCGCGAGGCATTGGCGCGGTCGCCCGAAAGCTCCCAGTTGCTGTAGCCCCGGTCGCCGTTGCCATAGGGCGCGGCATCGGTGTGGCCGGCCAGGCTGATGCGGTTCTCGGTCTCGCCCAGCGCGGCGCCGACGGCGCGCAGGATGTCCTGCATGTAGGGTTTGACGATGGCGCTGCCGCTGTCGAACATCGGCCGGTTCTGCTCGTCGACGATCTGGATCTGCAGGCCGTCGGGCGTGACCTGCACGCGGATCTGGGCGCGGTATTCGGCCAGCTTGGGGTTGCCCGAGATCAGGTTGTCGACCTTGACCTGCAGCGCCTTGATGCGTGCCGCATCCTGGCGCGCGCGCTCGGCACGCGACGCGTCCAGGCTCTGCTTGCGGTCGGCGGTCTCGCTCGACTCCGAGCGCCGCACCTGGCCGTGCACCTTGGACAGGTCGTTGCCGCCGCCGGGAATGATGCTCGAGCTGTTGCCCGAGCCGTCGCCGCCCTGCATCGACACCTTGAGCGGCGCGTTGAAATAGTTGGCAATGCCCTGCAGGTCGCCCTTGGCGGTCGAGCCCAGCAGCCACATCAACAGGAAAAACGCCATCATCGCCGTCATGAAGTCGGCATAGGCAATCTTCCAGGCGCCGCCATGCGGGGCATGGCTGGCCTTCTTGATGCGCTTGATGATGATGGGTTGGAGTTTCTTGTCGGCCATGATGGGGAGGGCTTACTTCTTGCCCTTGACGTGGGTTTCCAGCTCCAGGAAGCCTGGACGCTCGGTGGAGAACAGCACCTTGCGGCCGAATTCAATCGCCGTCGCGGGGTTGTAGCCCTGCATGCTGGCCAGCAGCGTGGTCTTGATGCACTCGAATTCCTTGGCCGCGTCCTGCGTCTGCTGCTCGATCAGGCCCGCGATCGGCTCGACCACGGCATAGGCCAGCAAGATCCCGAGGAAGGTACCGACCAGTGCCGAACCGATCATCGCGCCCAGGATCGCCGGCGGCTGGCCCACCGAGCCCATGGTGTTCACCACGCCCAGCACCGCCGCCACGATCCCGAACGCCGGCAGGCCGCCGGCCATGCGGCCCAGCGCCGCGACCGGGGCATGCGCCTCCTGGTGATGGGCCTCGATCTCGCTGTCCATCAGCGACTCGATCTCGTGCGCATTCAGGTTGCCCGAGACCATCATGCGCAGGTAGTCGGTGAGGAACTCCATCACATGCACATCGGCCAGCACGTTCGGGTACTTGGCGAAGATCGGCGACTCGAGCGGCGCCTCGACATCGGATTCCACCGACATCAGGCCTTCCTTGCGCGCCTTCTGCAGGATTTCATACAGCAGCGCCATCAGCTCGAGAAAGCGCTCCTTGTTGTATTTGGACGATTTGAACGCCGCCGGCAGCGCGCGCAGCGTGGCCTTGATCACCTTGGGCTGGTTGGCCACGATGAACGCCCCGAGCGCCGCCCCGCCGATGGTGAGCATTTCAAAGGGTAGGGCCTTCGCGACCACGCCGATATTGCCGCCGTGCAGCACATAGGTGCCGAAAACGCAGGCAAAGGCAATGATGAAACCAAGAATGACAAGCATGGGAGGATTGTGTCAAAGGGGACGTCGTGTCCAACATCCGAAAAACGCCGGGAAAGCTGCGCTGTTCGCTGGAACCGGCGGGCGCCCGCGCCACGTAAAAAGGCGCGCAGCCCCGCGGCGCGCGCCTTGGCGGGAAGCCCGGGCGTATCAGCTCTGCAGCAGTTGCAGCACCTGCTGGGGCAGCTGGTTGGCCTGGGCCACCATGGCCGTGCCGGCTTGCTGCAGGATCTGCGTGCGCGACAGGTTGGCGGTCTCCTGGGCGAAGTCGGCATCGACGATGCGTCCGCGCGCGGCCGAGAGGTTCTCCACCTGGATGTCGATATTGGTCACCGCGGTCTCGAAGCGGCTTTGCATCGCGCCCAGCGTGGCGCGCGCGCCGTTGATCTGGTCGATCGCGCTGTCGATCTTCTTCAGCGCGACCCAGGCGCCTTCCTGGGTCGTGATGTCGATGTTGTCCAGGCCGCGCTCGTTGGTGATGGTTTGCGCGCTGCCAATGCCCAGGCCGTCGTTGGTCACGACGTTGAGATCCTGGATGTTGGTTGCATACGCGCTCTGCAGCGTGGCCAACGCCTTGTTGGCGGCGGCGATGTCCAGCGTTGCCGGCGTGGTGCCGTTGTCGATCGCAGCTGCCAACGCGGCGTTGTAGGCCGTCAGCGCCGAAGCCAGGGGCTCTACCGTCTTGCTGACCTTGGGGGTGGTGGTGGCCGCCGGGTCGCCCATGGCCGTGGCCACGTCGCTGTACTTGGCGGTGTCCGCCGCCAAGCCGCCCGCACCCGCGGTGGCCGTGGCCGGCAATGCGGCCAGCGCCGTGGTGACGCCGGCTTCGGTCGACAGGATGGTGCGGGTGCTGCCCGTTGGCTGGCCGATGCCGGTGGTGGCTTCATTGAAGCCGACGAAGGCCACGGCGCGCGGCTGGTTGTCGCCATCCACCTGGTCCGAGACGAGATGGATCTCGTACTCGCTGGTGCCTGGCTTGAGGCTCATATAGGCGGTCACGCCCGAGTCCGCCGACTTGTTGTTGATGGCGGTGACGGTCTGGCCCAGGCGCTCCAGGCTGCTGGTGGCCGCGGGCAGGGCTTCGAGGTCGATGACCTGGCTGCCGACCTGGATCTTCAGCGCGCCGGCGGCGACATCCTGGTTGTAGTTGGCAATCGCCGGCGTGGGCGTGTCGCTGACATTGAAGGTCAATGCGGTGGCGCCGTAGTTGACCGTCGAGATCTTGCTCGAGCGGGTATCGGCCAGCGCGCCCAGCGTGACGTTGTCGCCCGAGTTCGCGCCGACCTGGAACACCGCGCCGGCAAACGAGCCGTCGAGGATCTTCTGGCCGTTGAAATTGGTCTGCTTGGCCACGCGGTCGATTTCCGCGCCCAGCTGGGTCATTTCGGCTTGCAGCGCGGTGCGGTCGCTCTTGCTGTTGGTGGCATTGCTGGCTTGCACCGCCAGTTCACGCATGCGCTGCAGCATGTCGCCGACCTTGCCCAGCGCGCCTTCGGCGGTCTGCGCCAGCGAAATGCCGTCGTTGGCATTGCGCGCGGCCACCGTCAGGCCCTTGACCTGGGTGTTCATGCGTTCGGAAATGGCCAGGCCGGCCGCATCGTCCTTCGCGCTGTTGACGCGCAGGCCCGAAGACAGACGTTGCATGGACGTTGCCAGCGAGCTGGCCGAGAGGCTCAGGTTGCGCTGCGCATTGATGGAGGCAATGTTGGTATTGATGGTTGCGGCCATGACGGGGTCCCTTCAGAAAGGCAAGGTTGCATCGCTACAAAAGCCTTACGGACTCGGTTGCGCGACAGGCAGCCCTAGCGATGAAAGGATTCTTCCCGCTTCTCCCCTTGGCCAGCACGGGGATAAAAACCCGGAAAACCGGCCTTCTCGCCGCTTCGCAGGGCGCGCAAGCCCGGGCCGGCGAAAAAATTGCAATAAAGCCCTCAAGCTTTTTGCGGGACCTCCGATAACCAAAGCATGGACAGCAAGCGGCCACGATGCCGGTGCTGAGGAATCAACGGCAGGCTCGGTTAAAGGACAGACACCATGGCAATGACCATCAACACCAACGTCGCATCGATCAACGCGCAGCGCAACCTGAGCCTGTCGGGCAACTCCCTCAGCACCTCCATGCAGCGCCTGTCGTCGGGCCTGCGCGTCAACAGCGCCAAGGACGACGCCGCCGGCCTCGCCATCTCCGAGCGCATGAAGGCGCAAAGCGGCGGCCTGACGGTGGCGGCCCGCAACGCCAACGACGGCATCTCGCTGGCGCAGACCGCCGAAGGCGCGCTGGGCAAGGTCGGCGACATGCTGCAGCGCATGCGTGAACTGGCCGTGCAATCGAGCAACGCCACCAACAGCAAGACCGACCGCGAAGCCCTGCAGGCCGAAGTCAGCCAGCTGAGCAGCGAAATCGACCGCGTGGCCAAGACCACCACCTTCAACGGCACCAAGATCCTCGACGGCTCGTTTGCCGGCGGCGTGTTCCAGGTCGGCGCGAATGCCGGCGACAACATCACCGTGGGCGGCATTGCCAACGCCAAGGTGGACAGCATGGGCAAGGTCGACTACTTCGAAGCCACGCTGGCCATCGACACCGACAAGCTCGACTTCAGCGTGGCCGTGACCGGCCTGAAGATCGGCACCACCGATCTCGACGAGCTGGCAGCCGCGGGCAGCGCCTCGGAGCGCGCCGGTCAACTGGTTTCGGCGATCAACGCCAAGACCGCCGACACCGGCGTGACCGCCTTCCTGACGGAAACCGCGACCGGCTACAGCGTCAAGCTGCTGTCGGACAAGGATGCGGCGCAAGCCCTGGCCGGCACCGCCCTGACCACCGCCGGCACCACTGCCGCCAAGACCGGCCTGGGCCTGGCCACCGCCGTGACCACGACCGCCGCCAGCACCGACACCAAGGGCCTGGACCAGCTCGATATCTCGACCCAGGCCGGTGCCTGGGTGGCGCTGGAAAAGATCGACGAGTCGATCAACCAGGTGAACTCGGCGCGTGCCGACCTGGGCGCACTGCAGACGCGCTTCGAGAAATCGGTGGAAAACATCGACATCCAGAACGAGAACATCAAGGCCGCCAGCGGCCGCATCACCGACGCCGACTTCGCCGTGGAAACCGCCAACCTGTCCAAGGCGCAGATCCTGCAGCAGGCCGGCACCGCGATGGTGGCCCAGGCCAACCAGCTGCCGCAAAGCGTGCTGTCGCTGCTGAAGTAAACCGGGCGGCCTTCGGGTCCGCCTTGCAAAAAGCCTTGCAGGCCTGGTGCTGCAAGGCTTTTTTGCATTGGCGCCGCAAATTCTTGCCGCAGAGCGCAAAAAAGTCCTCAAGCCCGGACGCAATCGTCCGAAAAAACATTCAGCGGCAGGAAACGATCCTGCCAACGAGTACAGCGCCAGGCCCGGCATGCAAGAGGCCCACCGTGCTGAATGTTGAACGCAACCGCATCCAGGAGCAGACACCATGGCAATGACCATCAACACCAACGTCGCATCGATCAACGCGCAGCGCAACCTGAGCCTGTCGGGCAGCTCGCTGAGCACCTCGATGCAGCGCCTGTCGTCGGGCCTGCGCGTCAACAGCGCCAAGGACGATGCCGCCGGCCTGGCCATCTCCGAGCGCATGAAGGCGCAAAGCGGCGGCCTGACGGTGGCGGCCCGCAACGCCAACGACGGCATCTCGCTGGCGCAGACCGCCGAAGGCGCGCTGGGCAAGGTGGGCGACATGCTGCAGCGCGTGCGCGAACTGGCCGTTCAGTCGAGCAACGCCACCAACAGCAAGACCGACCGCGAAGCGCTGCAGGCCGAAGTCACGCAGCTGGTCTCGGAAATCGACCGCGTGGCCAAGACCACGACCTTCAACGGCACCAAGATCCTCGACGGCTCGTTCTCGGGCGGCGTGTTCCAGGTCGGCGCCAATGCCGGCGACAACATCACCGTGGGCGGCATCGCCAATGCCAAGGCGGCGGATCTGGCCAACGTGAAGTACTACCAGACGGCGGGCGATGTCGCGGATATCGCCGCCGCCGTCGGCGCGACGCCCGGCCCTGCCGCCGACGGCTACGACACCGCCTATGACAGCGGCGATCTGACCGTCAACGGCGTTGATCTTGGTGCGATCGTCGCCGCCGGCAGCGGCAAGGAACGCGCCGGCCAGATCGTCGCCGCGATCAACGCTAAGACCGCCGACACCGGCGTCACGGCCTTCCTCGAGGACGACAAGATCCAGCTGCGCAGCGACAACGCCGACGAGGCGATCACGCTGACCGGTTTCACGGCCGCTGCCACGGGGCTGGATGACACCGCCAACACGGTGGCCAACACCGCGTTCGAGGCCGGCAATGCGGCCGGCACGCTGGCCGCGAAGGGCATCAACAGCATCTCCGTGTCCACCCAGTCCGATGCCTGGCTGGCGCTGAAGAAGGTCGACAGCGCGATCGACAGCGTCAACTCGGCGCGTGCCGATCTCGGCGCGCTGCAGACCCGCTTCGAGAAGTCGGTCGAGAACATCGACATCCAGAACGAGAACATCAAGGCTGCGAGCGGCCGCATCACCGACGCCGACTTCGCCGTGGAAACCGCCAACCTGTCGAAGGCGCAGATCCTGCAGCAGGCCGGCACCGCCATGGTCGCCCAGGCCAACCAGCTGCCGCAAAGCGTGCTGTCGCTGCTGAAATAAGCCGCGCGGTCCACTGGCCGCCACCGCCCCGAAAAGCCTTGCTGCGCTGCGTGCGCGCAAGGCTTTTCTTGCGTTCGGGCCCGGCATTCGCGAGCGCCGCGAAGGCTCACGGAAATCAGGGGGTCGACATGCAAATAAGCCTCAAGCGCCCCAGCAGACAACCGATATAGAAGTCAGTGGTCGCAACCAGCGCCGCAAGGAAAACAGGCATGTCGCCGGCGCAGATAGGCGCTGATAGCAATCGCATCTTAGGAGTAGTACCAGCATGGCAATGACCATCAATACCAACGTGGCGTCGATCAACGCCCAGCGCAATCTGAGCCTGTCGGGCAGCTCGCTGAGCACGTCCATGCAGCGCCTGTCCTCGGGCCTGCGCGTCAACAGCGCCAAGGACGATGCCGCGGGCCTCGCCATCTCCGAGCGCATGAAGGCGCAAAGCGGCGGTCTCACCGTGGCCGCGCGCAATGCCAACGACGGCATCTCGCTGGCGCAGACCGCCGAAGGCGCGCTGGGCAAGGTGGGCGACATGCTGCAGCGCGTGCGCGAACTGGCGGTGCAATCGAGCAACGCCACCAACAGCACGTCCGACCGCGAAGCGCTGCAATCCGAAGTCACGCAGCTGGTCTCCGAAATCGACCGCGTGGCCAAGACCACGAGCTTCAACGGCACCAAGATCCTCGATGGCTCGTTTGCGGGCGCGATGTTCCAGGTCGGCGCGAATGCCGGCGACAACATCACCGTGGGCGGCATCACCAATGCCGCGGCCGGCAGCCTGTCGAGCGTGAATTACAACCAGGCCGACGTCACCTTTGCCGGCCTGACGGACTTCGACAAGCCGATGCTGAACCAGGCCGACCTGGACAGCGCCAAGACCGCGGCAGATGCCGCACTGGCCGCCCACATCGCCGGCGGCGGTACCAACTCGGATGCCGGCGGCACTCCGCTGCAGGCAGCGGCGACCGCCGCCGCGGCCGCCGCGACCGCCGGCCCGCTGTCGATCACCGTCGGCTCCGGCAGCAAGATCGAGCTCGACAGCATGCCCGCCGCTTCGTCCGCCAAGGAACGCATGGGCCAGCTGGCCGCCGCCATCAATGCCAAGACCGCCGATACCGGCGTCACGGCTTTCGTCGACGCCGAGAAGGGCACGATGACGCTGCTGTCCGAAAAACTCACCGCGGCGGGCGTGCCCGAGGCCGTGGTGTTCGGCGGCAATGAGCCCGCCAAGACCGGCATGGCGGCTTCCCCGACCTTCACCGCCGTGGCGGCCGCCGACCAGAAGGGTATCGCCAAGCTGAGCGTTGCCACCCAGGCCGGTGCCTGGGATGCGCTCAAGCGCGTCGACAGCGCCATCGATCAGGTCAATTCCGCCCGTGCCGACCTGGGCGCGCTGCAGACGCGTTTCGAGAAGTCGGTGGAAAACATCGATATCCAGAACGAAAACATCAAGGCCGCGAGCGGCCGCATCACCGACGCCGACTTCGCCGTGGAAACCGCCAACCTGTCGAAGGCGCAGATCCTGCAGCAGGCCGGCACCGCCATGGTCGCCCAGGCCAACCAGCTGCCGCAAAGCGTGCTGTCGCTGCTGCGCTAAAGGCTTTTCGTCTCCCCTGTACTCGTTTGCTGCGGCCCGGGGTCGACGGGCGCGTACAGGGGCGTCTCTGTTTCTTTGAGAGGTAGTTCCCATGGCAATGACCATCAATACCAATGTGGCGTCGATCAACGCCCAGCGCAACCTGGGCCTGTCGGGCAGCTCGCTGAGCACGTCCATGCAGCGCCTGTCGTCGGGCCTGCGCGTCAACAGCGCCAAGGACGATGCCGCCGGCCTGGCGATCTCCGAGCGCATGGCCGCCCAGACCAAGGGCCTCACGGTCGCCGCGCGCAATGCCAACGACGGCATTTCGCTGGCGCAGACCGCGGAAGGCGCGCTGGGCAAGGTCGGCGACATGCTGCAGCGCGTGCGCGAACTGGCCGTGCAGTCGAGCAACGCCACCAACAGCAAGAGCGACCGCGAAGCGATGCAATCCGAAGTCAACCAGCTGGTCTCGGAAATCGACCGCGTGGCCAAGACCACCGAATTCAACGGCAAGAAGCTGCTCGACGGTTCGTTCTCGGGCGCGATGTTCCAGGTCGGCGCGAATGCCGGCGACAACATCACGCTGGGCAGCCTGTCCAATGCCTCGGCCAAGGGCCTGAGCAGCATCTCGTATGCCACGAAAAGCCAGTCGGTGACCGCAGGTACGGGCGTTCTCGATTCGTTGGGCGCGGTTGCGGACAACACCTTGACCATTGCCGTCAACGGCGGCACGGCCGTCAATCTCGGTGCGCTGGATGCTGCCAGTTCGGCAGAAGAGCGCATGGGTCAGGTGGTTGCAGCCATCAATGCCAAGACTGCAGATACGGGCGTCACGGCGTTCCTGAAGCAGGACGAAAGCACCAAGGCGTTCACGGTCGAGATCATGTCGGACAACGTCAAGGCCGACGGCTCGTCGCAATCCCTGGTGTTTGGCGCAGGCTTCACGGCTGCAGCCACGGGCGTGACGGTGGCTGGCCTGGCGGTAGCCGCCGACGTCACGACCAACGCCAACCAAAAGGGCATCGAGGGCATCGACGTGAGCACGCAGTCGGGTGCCTGGAAGGCGCTCAAGCAGGTCGACAGCGCGATCGACCAGGTCAACTCCGCGCGTGGCGACCTGGGTGCATTGCAGACCCGTTTCGAGAAGACCGTCGAGAACATCGACATCCAGAACGAAAACATCTCCGCCGCCAAGGGCCGCATCACCGACGCCGATTTCGCCGTTGAAACCGCGAATCTGTCCAAGGCCCAGATCCTGCAGCAAGCCGGCACGGCCATGGTGGCGCAAGCCAACCAGCTGCCCCAGGGCGTGCTGTCGCTGCTGCGCTAAGCGCTTTTGTCTCCGGCGCCCGCAAGGGCGCCGGGGATCTGTCCGTTTTTCATGAGGTAGATCACTATGGCAATGACCATCAATACCAATGTGGCGTCGATCAACGCCCAGCGCAATCTGGGCCTGTCGGGCAGCTCGCTGAGCACGTCCATGCAGCGCCTGTCGTCGGGCCTGCGCGTCAACAGCGCCAAGGACGATGCCGCCGGCCTGGCGATTTCCGAGCGCATGGGCGCCCAGACCAAGGGCCTCACGGTCGCCGCGCGCAATGCCAACGACGGCATCTCGCTGGCGCAGACCGCCGAAGGCGCGCTGGGCAAGGTTGGCGACATGCTGCAGCGCGTGCGCGAACTCGCCGTGCAGTCGAGCAACGCCACCAACAGCCAGAGCGACCGCGACGCCATGCAGGCCGAAGTCTCGCAGCTGGTGTCGGAAATCGACCGCGTGGCCAAGACCACCGAATTCAACGGCAAGAAGCTGCTCGACGGCTCGTTCTCGGGCGCGATGTTCCAGGTCGGCGCCAATGCCGGCGACAACATCACCGTGGGCGCGATCACCAAGGCCACGGCCGCGGGCATGGGCGAGGTGACCTTCTCGAAGTCGGCCAACTCCGGCGCGATCACGACCGCAGGCGCGGCCATTGAAGTGACCGGCCTGACCGTGACCATGGCCGGCGGCTCGGCCATTGCACTGGGCGACATCGCCGCCGCGTCGAGCACCGAAGAGCGTACCGGCCAGGTGATCGCGGCCATCAACGCCAAGACCGCCGACACCGGCTTGACCGCGTTCAAGAACGACGACGGCAGCATCGCGCTGTACTCGGAAGCCAACAAGAGCGGCGCGGCGGTGGCGACGGCGACCTTCGCGGCCACCGCCGGCGGCACCGTGGCGTCGATGGGCTTCGCGGCAGGCGCCGTGGCGCTGACCGCCGGCTCGGGCGATACGCTGAGCAACCTGTCGGTGTCCTCGCAGGCCGGCGCCTGGAAGGCGCTGCAGCAGGTCGACAATGCCATCGACCAGGTGAACTCGGCACGTGGCGACCTGGGCGCGCTGCAGACGCGCTTCGAGAAGACCGTCGAGAACATCGATATCCAGAACGAGAACATCTCGGCCGCCAAGGGCCGCATCACCGACGCCGACTTCGCCGTGGAAACCGCCAACCTGTCCAAGGCGCAGATCCTGCAGCAGGCCGGCACCGCGATGGTGGCCCAGGCCAACCAGCTGCCGCAAAGCGTGCTGTCGCTGCTGCGCTAAGGCCCTTGCCCCCGCGTGCCGCACGGCACCGGGGGCATTCCCTTTTCTTAGAGAGGTAGATCCCCATGGCAATGACCATCAATACCAATGTGGCGTCGATCAACGCCCAGCGCAACCTGGGCCTGTCGGGCAGTTCGCTGAGCACGTCCATGCAGCGCCTGTCGTCGGGCCTGCGCGTCAACAGCGCCAAGGACGATGCCGCCGGCCTCGCCATTTCCGAGCGCATGAATGCCCAGACCAAGGGCCTCACGGTGGCCGCGCGCAATGCCAACGACGGCATCTCGCTGGCGCAGACCGCCGAAGGCGCGCTGGGCAAGGTCGGCGACATGCTGCAGCGCGTGCGCGAACTCGCCGTGCAATCGAGCAACGCCACCAACAGCACCAGCGACCGCGAAGCCATGCAGGCCGAAGTCACGCAGCTGGTCTCGGAAATCGACCGCGTCGCCAAGACCACCGAATTCAACGGCAAGAAGCTGCTCGATGGTTCGTTCTCGGGCGCGATGTTCCAGGTCGGCGCCAATGCCGGCAACAACATCACCGTCGGTGCCTTGACCAAGGCCACGGCCGATGGCCTGGGCGCGGCCAAGTTCGCCGTCGCCAGCGGCGGCATCTCCGCAGCGACCGTGCTGACCGCGGCCACCAACGTCGTGACCGTCACCGGCAAAAGCGGTGCGGTGAACATTTCCGTGGACGCAGCGGATACCGCTGACGAGCGCCTGGGCCAGACGGTCGCGGCGATCAACGCCAAGACCGCGGATACCGGCGTGACCGCTTTCCTGGAAAAGGACGCCGCCGGTGTCCAGACCCTGAAGTTCAAGAGCGAAGGCGATTTCACGGTCACGGTGAACACCGCGACGGCGGCCGGCATCACCGGCGCGGCGGCGACGACGGCGGCCGTGCAGACCGGCGGCATCTCCACGCTGTCGGTGGCAACGCAGTCCGGCGCCTGGGAAGCCCTGGAGCGCGTCGACAGCGCCATCGACCAGGTCAACTCCGCGCGTGGCGACCTGGGCGCGCTGCAGACGCGTTTCGAGAAGACCGTCGAGAACATCGACATCCAGAACGAGAACGTCTCCGCCGCCAAGGGCCGCATCACCGATGCCGACTTCGCCGTCGAAACCGCCAACCTGTCCAAGGCGCAGATCCTGCAGCAGGCCGGCACCGCAATGGTCGCCCAGGCCAACCAGCTGCCGCAGAACGTGCTGTCGCTGCTGCGGTAAGCAACAGGAGAGCGGCGTCGAGACCGTTCGTCCTGAGCCCGTCGAAGGATGGACGGCCAGCCCTCGACGCAAAACCCTGGACTCCCCTGAGCCCAGGGTTTTTCGCATTTCCAAACCCTCAAGAATCCCCGGCCCCGGCCGATATTCCTGCCAAGCCCCGCTTCAAGCTTGTTACAAGGCGGACGGGACCGCTCTTTTCACGCTTTCAAGAATTGCGTTCTTTGCAAGAATGGCTGCAATGAAATTTTTGTGAAAGCCCGATGACGGGTTTTCGCGCAGGAGTGTTGTGATGGCTGTTACATCCGTAGGACTGGGCAGTGGCCTGGAGGTCGACAAGATCGTCTCGCAGCTGGTCGAGCTGGAAAAGGCGCCGCTGAAGACGCTCGAGGTCAAGGCGGATGCCATTTCCTCGAAGATCTCGACCTATGCCGAGATCAAGTCGCTGGCCGACACGCTGAACACCGCGACCGCCAAGCTGTCGCGCGACAGTGCCTGGAACGGCGTCAACATCGCCTCGAGCAGCAGTTCGGTGGTGGGCGCCATGACCGGAATTGCCCAGCCGGGTTCGTACAGCGTCGAAGTGGTGCAGCTGGCGCAATCGCAGACTTCGGTGATCGGCAACGGCGACGGCGCCACGGGCTTTGCCAAGGATGCCAAGATCGGCGCCGGCACGTTCAAGCTGACCGTGGGCGCCAAGTCCTATGACATCGAAGTCACCGCGTCGGACACCCTGACCACGCTGGCCACCGCCATCAACAACAAGGACAGCGGCGTGCAGGCCACGGTGATCACCAACGCCGACGGCACGCAGCGCCTGATGATGCGCTCGAAGAATACCGGCACCGATGCCGCGTTCTCGATTTCGGCGACGGCCGTCGATGCCGATCCGCCGAGCATCCTCGCCAACATCGGCGACACCAGCAAAAGCTATTACAGCGTCTCGCAGAACGCGCAGAACGCCAAGATCAAGCTCAACAACGTGGCGGTCGAATCGACCAGCAACACCTTTGCCGATGCGCTGCCCGGCATGTCGCTCACGGTGTCGACGGTGTCGACCTCGCCGGCGCTGGTCACCGTGACGGCCGATACCGCCTCGATGAAGGAAGGCATCCAGGCTTTCGTCGATGCCTACAACGCGCTCAACGACAAGCTCAGCGAATTGACCAAGTACAACGCGGACAGCAAGACGGCTGGCCTGCTGCAGGGCGACGGCACCACCGTGAGCATGCAGAACGCGCTGCGCATGCTGACCATGGGGGTCGTCAAGAGCGGCACGGCGTTCACGCGCCTGTCGGACATCGGCATCCAGATGCAGCAGGGCGGCAATCTGTCCGTCAACGAAACCGACCTGACCAAGGCGCTGACCGATCTGCCTGCGCTCAAGAGCGTTTTTGCCACCAAGGCCGACAGCCTGGGCGCGGGCGGCGGCATTGGCGTGAACTTCAAGTCGTTCACCGATGGCCTGCTGGCCTATGAAGGCACGCTCAATGCCAAGACCGATTCGCTCGAGGGCTCGCTCAAGCGCAACGGCGAGCAGCAGGACAAGGTCAACACGCGCGCCTCGACGCTCGAGGCGCGGCTGCTGGCCCAGTATTCGGCGCTGGACGTGAAGATGGCCTCGCTGAATGCGCTGGACACCTATGTGACGCAGCAGATCGCGTCCTGGAACAAGTCCACCAGTTGATGGTGCGGGGCCGCGCGTCCCGTGTGGGGTTTGGGTGTACAGGCAGGCACACGCAAATTTTTTTGAAATTTCGCTTGATTTTGGAGGACACCTGCCGAAAACAAAGGCAAGTAGTTCACAAGGATGCCAGTCATGTATACCCCCGTTAGTTCCCGTGCTGCCAATGCATACCGGCAAGTTGGCGTGCAATCCGGCATCGATGGCGCAACACCCCATCAGCTGGTGCAGATGCTGTTCGACGGCCTGCAGCAGTCGCTGCATGCGGCGCGCGGCGCGCTGCAGCGCGGGGAAACGGAAAACAAGGGAGTGCACATCGGCAAGGCGGTGCGCATCCTGGAAGAGGGGCTCAAGGGCGGGCTCAACCCGGTGCAGGGCGGCGAACTCGCCGCCAACCTGGGCACGCTCTATGACTATTGCATTGCTCGGCTGACGCTGGCCAATCTGCGCAGTGACCTGGCTCTGGTCGAAGAGGTGGTGGCTCTGATCGAGCCCGTCGCCCAGGGCTGGAAGGAAATGGGCCAGGCGCAGGTGGCTGCAGGCGGCGGAGGTTACTGAAAATGGGGACGCAATTGATCGATTACTACAAGGCTATAGAAGACAGCAGTCTCAAGATGCTCGAAGCCGCGCGCGGCAAGGACTGGGAAGGCGTGGCCCGCTACGAAGGCGCCTGTGCCGTGTTGATCGAGCAGTTGCGCTTCCAGTCGCAGGAGCAGGAACTGCTGCCCGAGCAACGCCGCGAGAAGGCGCGCATCATGCAGCGCATCCTGCGCAACGATGCGCTGATCCGCACGCTGGCCGAACCCTGGCTGGCCCAGGTCGAGCACATGTTCGACGGCCAGCCCCAGGTGCTGCACTGAAAAGCCCGGCCGCTGCGCGCGGCCGCCAGGCAAAAAGGAACCCGCGCTCGCAAGACCGCGGGTTTTTTCATGGACTCATGGCCGCTCACCCCGAGCCCGGTTGATCACCGCTCACCCCGAGCCCGCCTGCGCGGCCCGGTCGAAGGGTGCCTCCCGAGCCGCGCCCAGACGCAAAAAAGCCGCCAGCGCAATGCGGGCGGCCGATGGACTGGACAACGCGCCGGTGCGCGCCGCCTTCAAACCTGCATGTTCATCACATCCGTATAGGCCTGCACCAGGCGGTTGCGCACATGCAGCGAGGCCTGGAAGCCGATCTGCGCCTTCTGCATCGCCACCATCGTCTCTTCCAGGCTCACGGCCGGATTTTCCAGCTGCACTTCGCGTTGCAGATTGCCCGAATGCTCCTGCGCCGCGCTCACGGATTGCAGCGCACCCCTGAGGGCCTGGGTGAAGCCGCCGTCGACCTCCTTGGTGGAGGCGGGCGTGGTGGCAACGCGGCGGAGCAGGTCGTTGCCGGAGAGGGAAGGAATCGAAGTATTGATGCGCAGGTCCATGACAAATCCCAGGGGAGTTTGTGAGATGGGCTGAATCGTAGGCGCCCGCGGCGTTTCCATCGCGGCAAATAGATGCCCAAAGGCGCGCCTTATCGGCGGAACGTCGCGGCCCGATTTCCGAATAATCGGCCCCACGTCAGGCTCCCTGTGGGGCCTCGCCAAATTGGAACCAAGATGTCAGCAGTCGCCGAAATCCCCGCCGCAATCCCCGCCGCCAGCCCTTCGTGGTCGCAGCGGCTGTCCTCGCTCGACCGAGGCCAGCGCCTGCGCCTGGGTGCCGTTGCCGCCCTGGTGGTGGTCGGCCTGGTGGCGGCGGTCATGTTCAACCGCCAGCCCGACTACCGGGTGCTGTTCTCGAACCTGAGCGACAAGGACGGCGGCGCGATCGTCGCGCAGCTGACCACGCTCAACGTGCCCTACAAGTACGCCGAAGGCGGCGGCGCGATCCTGATCCCGGCCGACCGCGTGCATGACGTGCGCCTCAAGCTCGCGACGCAGGGCCTGCCCAAGGGTTCGGTGACCGGTTTCGAACTGATGGAAACCAGCCGCTTCGGCATCACCCAGTTCCAGGAACGGCTCAACTTCCAGCGCGGCCTCGAAGGCGAGCTCACGCGCTCGATCCAGGCGCTCGCCTCGGTGCAGAACGCGCGCGTGCATCTCGCGCTGCCCAACCAGAACGGCTTCTTCCGCGAACAGCAAAAGCCCTCGGCTTCGGTGCTGGTGACGCTGCACCCGGGCCGTTTCCTCGACCGCGCGCAGATCGCCGGCATCGTGCATCTCGTGGCCTCGAGCGTGCCCGAACTCCAGCCCTCGGCGGTGAGCATCCTCGACGACACCGGCAAGCTGCTGTCGCAGTCGCCCGACGGCAGCGGCAACGCCGTCGATGTGCAAAAGCTGATGTACACCCAGCAGATCGAGCAGCAGTACACGCGCCGCATCCTGGACATCCTCGAGCCCGTGGTCGGCAAGGACAACGTGCGCGCCCAGGTCACGGCCGACATGGATTTCAGCCAGACCGAATCGACCTCCGAGCAGCACCGCCCCAACCAGGGCGCCGACACCGGCGCGATCCGCAGCCAGCAGGTCGTGGAAAGCAGCGGCGCGCAGCAGCCGCCCCAGCCCACGGGCGTGCCCGGTGCGACCAGCAACCAGCCCGGCGTGGCCGCGGCCGCGCCCGTCAACGGCGCCAATCCCGCGCCCGTGGCGGCCAACGGCCAGCAAGGCGCTGCGCCCGGCGGCAAGCGCGAATCGCTGACGAATTACGAAGTCGACAAGACCGTGAGCGTGACCCGCGGCAGCAACAGCGCGATCAAGCGCCTCACGGCGGCCGTGGTCGTCAACTACCAGCCCGTGGTGTCCGAGCCTGGCCAAGCGCCGGTGCAGCAGGCGCTGAGCGCCGCCCAGCAGGCCAGCATGCTGGCACTGGTGCGCGAGACCATCGGCTTCAACCAGGAGCGCGGCGACTCGGTGAACCTGATGAACGCCCAGTTCCGCGACGACAGCACCCCCCTGGTCGAGCTGCCGCTGTGGAAGCAGCCCGAAACCATCGAGCTGGTGCGCACGCTGGCTTGGCCTCTGGGCCTGGCGCTGTTCGGCGCGATCCTGATCCTGGGCCTGCTGCGGCCGCTGGTCAAGAGCCGCACATCCGAGCGCGACGGCCCGCAGTTCGAGGCGCTCGAAGACGGCGACCTCGAGCGCCCGGCACTGGCCGCTCCGGTCGAGGATCTGCAGCCCACCGACGGCCAGCTGCGCCTGGAGCAGGCCCGCCAGCTGACCAAGCAGAACCCGATTGCCGTGGCAAACATTGTGAAAACCTGGGTCAACGGCGAAAGCTGATCCCGCATTTGGACGGACGAGTATCCCCATGGATGAACGAGGCCTGAACGACGCCGCCATCTTGCTGATGTCGCTTGGCGAGGAAGAAGCCGCCGAGGTGTTCAAGCACCTCACGCCCAAGGAAGTGCAAAAGCTCGGCGAAACGATTGCGCGCATGCGCGGCGTCTCGCGCGAGAAGGTCGACTTCGTGATCAACCGCTTCCATGACGATGCCGGCGCGCAGAGCCTGCTGGTCAACGACGCCAGCGACTATGTGCGCTCGGTGCTCAAGCGCGCGCTGGGCGAGGACAAGGCCTCGCTGCTGATCGACCGCATCCTGCAGGGCGGCGACGTCTCGGGCATCGAAAGCCTCAAGTGGATGGACCCGCTGTCGGTGGCCGAGCTGCTGCGCAACGAGCACCCGCAGATCGTGGCCGCGATCCTGGTGCATCTGGAATACGAGCAGGCCGCGGCCGTGCTGATGCAGCTGCCCGAGCGCTTTCGCTGCGAGGTCGTGCTGCGCGTGGCCACGCTCGAAGGCATCCAGCCGACCGCGCTCAAGGACCTCAACGAAGTGCTGTTCAAGGTGCTGGCCGGCGGCGACAAGGTGCGCAAGACCTCGCTGGGCGGCGTCAAGACGGCGGCGGAAATGATCAACCAGCTCGGCGGCAATGCCGACGCCGCGGTGCTGGAAACCATCCGCAACTACGACGTCGACCTGGCGCAGAAGATCATGGACAAGATGTTCGTGTTCGACGACCTGGTCAAGCTCGACGACCGCTCGCTGCAGCTGGTGCTGCGCGAAACCGCGTCCGAGACGCTCATCGTCGCGCTCAAGGGCGGCACGATGGAAGTGCGCGACAAGATCCTCGCCAACATGTCGATGCGCGCCTCCGAGGCGCTGCGCGAAGACCTCGAATCGCGCGGCCCGATGCGCCTGTCCGAAGTCGAGGCGCAGCAGCGCGAGATCCTCAAGGTGGTGCGCCGCCTCGCGGAAGAAGGCCAGATCACCATAGGCGGCGCCGCCGAGGACAGCTATGTCTAACGGCAGCCACTCGCGCTTCATTCCCAGCGAGGAAATCGACAGCGGCCGCGTCGTGCAGTGGCGCTTTGGCGCCGTGGGCAGCGCCGGCCCGGTGCCGGCCCTGCCGCACGCGCCCGCCGAGCCGCCGCAGGAAGCGGAAGTCGTCGACGCGCCCGCGGCCGCGCCGCAGGCCGACAGCGCCCAGATCGAACAGTTGCTGCAGCAGGCGCGCGAGCAGGCGCTGGCCGAAGGCCGCGCCCAGGGCCTGGCCCAGGGCCGTGCCGAAGCCACCAACGAATGGCAGCAGCGCATGGACAGCTACACCTCGGGCGCAGGCCGCGAGACCGCCGCGCGCCTGCAGGGCCTGGTGGAAAAATGTGAAGACAGCCTGCTGGCGCTCGAACAGAACATGGCCTCCGAAGTGCTGCAACTGGCCTGCGACATCGCGCGCCAGGTGGTGCGCCAGGAGCTGGCCTGCAAGCCCGAGGCGCTGCTGCCCGTGGTGCGCGAGGCCCTGGACATGCTGGTCACCGAAGGCCGCGCCGTGACCGTGCGTCTCAATCCCGTCGACTGGGAAGTGCTGGACGCGCCGCTGCGCGCCGAGCATGGCGCCGCAGGCAAGGTGCAGTGGCTGGCCGACGCCGCGGTGCCCGCGGGCGACGTGCGCGTCGACTCGGGCGGCGCGGTGATCGAGGCCGGCCTCGACAGCCGCTGGCGCCGTGCCGTGGCCGCGCTGGGCCTGGTGTCTTCCTGGTACGAGGGCGGCCATGCCGAATGAACCCGCACTCGCCCCGTGGCGTGATTTCCTGGCGGGTGCGCGCGCGCGCTACGCCCAGCCCGTGGCGCTGGAGAGCCGCGGCACGCTGAGCCGCCTCACCGGCCTGGTGCTCGAGGCCTCGGGCCTGCGCGTGCCCGTGGGCGCGCAATGCCATGTGCAGATGCCGCACCAGGAACCGGTGCTGGCCGAGGTCGTGGGCTTCGCCGGCGAGAAGGCGTTTCTGATGCCTGCGGGCGATATCCAGGGCCTGTCGAGCGGCGCCGTGGTCACGCCCGCGCCGGCCTTCGTGCCCGCGCCGCGCTTTGGCGAACCCGTGGCCGAAGTCTCGCTGGCCACCGGCATGCTGCGCCTGCCCATGGGCGACGGCCTGCTGGGCCGCGTCGTCGATTCGCAAGGCATACCGCTGGACCATGCGGGCCCGGTGACCGATGTCACGGCCGAGCCCATGGACCGGCGCCAGATCAACGCCATGGACCGCGACCCGGTGCGCGAACCGCTCGACACCGGCGTGCGCGCGCTGAACGCGCTGCTGAGCGTGGGCCGCGGCCAGCGCCTGGGCCTGTTCGCGGGCTCGGGCGTGGGCAAGAGCGTGCTGCTGGGCATGATGGCGCGCTACACCAAGGCCGACGTGATCGTCGTCGGCCTGATTGGCGAGCGCGGCCGCGAAGTCAAGGAATTCGTCGAGGACATCCTGGGCGCCGAGGACCGCGGCCGCGCCGTGGTCGTGGCCGCGCCCGCCGATGCGCCGCCGCTCCTGCGCATGCAGGGCGCGGCCTATGCCACGGCCATTGCCGAGCATTTCCGCGACAAGGGCCAGCATGTGCTGCTGCTCATGGACTCGCTCACGCGCTACGCGATGGCCCAGCGCGAGATCGCGCTGGCGATCGGCGAGCCGCCGGCCACCAAGGGCTACCCGCCCTCGTGCTTCGCCAAGCTGCCGCAGCTCGTCGAGCGCAGCGGCAACGGCTTGAACGGCGTCGGCTCGATCACCGCCTTCTACACCGTGCTGTCCGAAGGCGACGACCAGCAGGACCCGATTGCCGACGCGGCGCGCGCGATTCTCGACGGCCACATCGTGCTGTCGCGCGCGCTGGCCGAAACCGGCCACTTCCCCGCGATCGACATCGAACAGTCCGCATCGCGCGTGATGCACAACGTCGTGACGCGCGAGCACTTCGACCTGGCGCGGCGTTTCCGCGCGGTCTATTCGCGCTACCAGAAGAGCCGCGACCTGATCCAGGTCGGCGCCTACGTTGCGGGCTCCGACCCGCAGATCGATGAAGCCGTGAAGCTGCAGCCGGTGATGGCCAGCTTCCTGCAACAGAACATGTTCGAAGCCGCCAGCATGGACGAGAGTGTCTCGGGCATGGCGGCACTGCTTGGCCAATAACCCGGGAACCGCGGAATGTCGTCCTTGAATGCTCTCATGGTGGCTATCGATGCAGCAATGCGCAAGCGCGACGAGGCGCGCCAGGCGTTGCAGGCACGCGCGCAGGCCGCCCAGTCCGCGCAGGCCCAGATGGACCAGTTGCAGGACTATGCGGCGCAGATGCAGCAGCGCTGGGGCGCCCAGGAAAACCTCGCGGTGCAGCCCGAGGTGATGTACCACCAGTACCAGTTCATGGAGCGGCTCAGCCACGCCATGGGCCTGCAGACCAAGGCCATTGCCGACCATGCGATCCGCGTGGAGACCGCGCAGAAGGCGCTGATGGCCTGTGAATTGCGCGTCACCAGCCTGCAGAAGGTCGTGGCCGCGCGCCGCCGCGACATCTCGCTGGCACAGATGCGCCGCGAACAGAAACAGACCGACGAACGCGCCGCGCTGCAGTTCATCGGCCGCACCTTCGGCCTGCAGTTCCAGGAGGCATGAGCATGGAAAAAGCCGCGATCCGTCCCGCACAGAGCGCCGCATCCAGCAACCCGGTGGCGCGCAACGCCCACGCGCGCCAAGCCGCGGGCCAGGAAGCCGGGGGCACCGCCGCTGGTTTTTCCCAGGGCAACTTCTCGCTGCTGCTGTCCGATATGGCCGCGTCCGGCGCGCCGGGCGCCACCGGCATGGGCGGCGTCGCCGGCGAGGAACTGCTGGCCGGCACCGATCTTCCCCTGGCCGCGCTGGGCGGCCTGGCTCCGGTCGAGGCGCTTGCCGAAGCCGGCATTCTTGCGCTCTCCAGCCTGGTGGGCCAGACCGCGCGCATGGACGCAGCCGCCGATACCGCGCAGCGCGACGGCCGCGACCTGCCCGCAGGCGAAGGCCTGCGCCGCAGCGTGGCCCTGTCCATGGGCGCGGGCCAGCCTGCGGGCGCGGCGCAACTGCCGACGCTGGCCGCGGCCGGCGCGCACGGCAAGGGCAAGGGCGCAGCCGATGCCGTCGATGCCACGTCGGCGCAGGATCTGGCCGAGGCCGCCGGCACCGCCGATGCTTGCGGCAGCACCTTGTCGCTGACGCCCTCCGAACGCGGCGCCCAGCCCCATGCGCTGGCCGCGCTGCTGGCGCAGATGGAGCCCGAGCCCCAGCCGCTGCCCAGCGCGTTTGCCGCGCCCGGCATGCCAGGCCCGGCCAGCGCCGCGGCACAGGCCAACGGCAGCAGCCCCGCCACCGGCCCGGGTGGCGCGGACAGCGCGGCGCCGCTGGGGGCCGCCGATGCGCCTGCCACGGATATAGCCGCCGATGCCGTGCTGGCGCAGCCCGACGATGCCTTTGTCGACCAGCTTTCCGAGCAGGTCGCATTCTGGGTGCAGCAAAAGACCCAGCGCGCCGAGATGACCATCGACCGCCAGGGCCAGCCGGTCCAGGTGCAGGTGGCGATCACCGGCAACGAGGCCCATGTGACCTTCCGCAGCAACGAGCAGCAGACGCGCGACATGCTGGACGCGAGCATGGCGCAGCTGCGCGAGATGCTCGAGCAGCAGGGGTTGAATCTGGCCGGCGTCACGGTGCAGAGCGGCGATGCGGGCGGGCAGGGCGCCCCTTCGGGCCGCGATCCTTCGGACCGCCCTGTGGCGGAGGGCCGCGCAGGCATCCCGCAGACGGCCCAGGTCACGGTAGACCTGCGCGCACGGCCTGATGCCACGCGCAGCGTGGATCTGTTTGTTTAGGCTTGCATCCGGCCGCCAACTTGGTGGCAAAGTGCCCGTCATGGTTCGACAAGCTCACCACGAACGGAAAACACCATTCGTTCCGAGCTTGTGCCCACCGTTCGCCCTGAGCCATCACCACCGTTCGCCCTGAGCCTCCCCCCCACCGTTCGTCCTGAGCCCGTCGAAGGATGAACGTCCTGCCCTCAAGCCTTGGGCCTTCCCACCCTTCGACAAGCTCAGGGTGAGCGGGGCAGTTGAGGCCGTCCGCCCGCCGTTCGTCCTGAGCCTCCCCCCACCGTTCGTCCTGAGCCCGTCGAAGGATGAACGTCCTGCCCTCAAGCAATGGATGTCCTCCCT
This sequence comes from Comamonas antarctica, assembly GCF_013363755.1. Taxonomy (NCBI): domain Bacteria; kingdom Pseudomonadati; phylum Pseudomonadota; class Betaproteobacteria; order Burkholderiales; family Comamonadaceae; genus Comamonas; species Comamonas antarctica. Next base: position 3,706,873 of record NZ_CP054840.1, on the reverse strand, counting down.
AGCCGAGCCCCCCAAGCCCCAGTAAAGCCCCGGTTTCGCTTGTCTATTCGGCATTATGAACAGCCGCTGGCCGCTCAATAATAGGCGCCATCGGTAAGCCGAACCTGTCTATAGCAAGGAAACCCAACGTGTCCGCCAAACCCCCCGCCGCCGCAGCCCCCGCCAAGGAACCCGCCAAGAGCAAGCTGGTCCTGATCGGCGCCATTGTCGTGGTGCTGGTCGTTGTGGCCGCGGCTGCCTTCCTGTTTCTCAATTCGCGCAATCACGAGGGCGACGAGGAGCACGAAAGCGCCTCCACAGCCGCCGTGGTTCCGACCTTCCTGCCGCTGGAAAACATGGTGGTCAACCTGGCCGACCCCGGCGGCGACCGCTTCGTGCAGTTGGGCATCACGCTCGAGCTGCAAGACGACAAGACTGCCACCCTGGTCAAGCAATACCTGCCCAGCATCCGCAGCGGCGTGCTGCTCTTGGTGTCGCAGCGCTCCTCGGAAGAGCTGCTGCTGCGCGAAGGCAAGGAAAAGCTCGCGGCCGAGATCCGTGACGAAGTCAGCCGTCCGCTGGGCCTCGGCGCCGGCAAGGCGCGCGCCCAGGCCGGCGACGAAGCGGCCGACGAGGACGACCGCCCGCGCCGCCGCCAGCAGCAGCCGCAAGGCGCCGTGCGCCGCGTGCTGTTCTCCAGCTTCATCATCCAGTGAACCACCAGGGGATTTGCCATGAGTGATTCATTTCTCTCCCAGGAAGAAGTCGATGCCCTGTTGGAGGGCGTGACCGGAGAGAGCCAGAAGTCGGTGGTCGAAGAGGTCGAGGCCGGTACGGTCCGCAACTACGACATCTCGAGCCAGGAGCGCATCGTGCGCGGCCGCATGCCGACGATGGAAATCGTCAACGAGCGGTTCGCGCGCAACTTCCGCATCGGCCTGTTCAACTTCATCCGCCGCAGCCCCGAGGTCTCGGTGGGCACGGTGCATGTGCAGCGCTACAGCGCCTTCCTGCGCGACCTCGCGGTGCCGACCAATTTCAACATCGTGGCGATCCGACCGCTGCGCGGCAACGGCCTCGTGGTCTGCGATCCGTCGCTGGTGTTTGGCGTCATCGACACGCTCTACGGCGGCACCGGCCGGCTGCAGACGCGCATCGAGGGCCGCGACTTCTCGCACACCGAGCAGCGCGTCATCAACCGCCTGGTCGAAGTCATCTGCGACGAATACCGCAAGGCCTGGCAAGGCATCTATCCGCTCGAGCTGGGCTACCAGCGCTCGGAAATGCAGCCGCAGTTCGCCAACATCGCCACGCCCAGCGAAATCGTCGTCTCCACGGCCTTCCAGCTGGAGATCGGCGACATCTCGGGCGCGATCCATATCTGCATGCCCTATGCGACGCTCGAGCCGATCCGCGACGTGCTGTACTCGTCGACGCAGGGCGACTCGATCGAAGTCGACCGCCGCTGGGTCAAGGTGCTGACGCGCGAGATCCAGGCCGCCGAAGTGACGCTGGTCGCCGAGCTCGCGCGCGCCGACGCCACCGTGGAGCAGCTGCTGGCCATGAAGGCCGGCGATTTCATCGAACTCGACCGCGAGCCGCGCATCCGCGCCTCGATCGGCGGGGTTCCGGTCTTCGAGTGCCAATACGGCACGCACAACGACAAATACGCAATCCGCATCGAGCAGTGCCTGCGCGGCACGGATTCGAACTGGACGGGAGAGTAACTATGGCAAACGACAACAACAGCGCAGATGACGCGTTCTCCGGCTGGGCCGAGGCCTTGCAGGAGCAGGGCGCGTCCAAGTCGGTCGATCCCGAACAGGGCGGCCCGCTGAGCGGCGACTCCTCCGCGCGCGCGTTCGCGGGCGGCGACGTGCCGGTCAACGACATCAACATGGTGCTGGACATCCCGGTGCAGCTGTCGGTGGAACTGGGCCGCACCAAGGTGCCGATCAAGTACATCCTGCAGCTGGCCCAGGGCTCGGTGGTCGAACTCGACGCGCTCGCCGGCGAACCCATGGACGTGCTGGTCAACGGCTACCTGATTGCCCAGGGCGAGGTGGTGGTGGTGAACGACAAGTTCGGTATCCGCCTGACCGACGTGGTGACCCCTTCGGAACGCCTGCGGCGGGTGAGCCGTGGATAGCGGCAGCCTGACCCAGACGCTGCTCGCGGTGCTGGCCTTCGTGGCCGTCATCGCGGCGCTGCCCTGGCTGGTGCGGCGCATGCAGCAGCGCCAGGCCATAGCCCGCGGCAGCGACGTGAGCACGCGCGTGCTGTCGGCGGTGGCGGTCGGCGCGCACCAGCGCGTGGTCACCGTCGAAGTCGGCGAAGGCGCGCACAAGACCCGGCTGGTGCTGGGCGTGACCGCGCAGCAGATCAACTGCCTGCATGTGCTCGGCAGCCAGGCACCCACTCCGGCCGCGGCCGCCGATGTCGCGACGTTTTCCCAGGCCATGGCCAGCGCCAAGAGCGGCGCCGCAGACAAGACTTCCCATGTCGAATAAATTCCTGAGCGCTGCGGCGCTGTCCGCCGCGGCCCTGCTGCCGGGCGCGGCGCTGGCCCAGTCCGCGGGCACGCTGCCGCTGCTGGTCGGCTCCGGCGGCGGCACGAGCTTCTCCGTGCCCATCCAGACGCTGCTGTTCTTCACCGCGCTGTCGTTCCTGCCGGCCATCTTGCTGATGATGACCGGCTTCACGCGCATCGTCATCGTGCTGTCGCTGCTGCGCCAGGCGCTGGGCACGCAGTCGGCGCCGCCGAACCAGGTCATCGTCGGCCTGTCGCTGTTCCTCACGCTGTTCGTGATGGGTCCGACGCTCGACCGCGTCTACAAGGAAGCCTACGTACCTTACACCACCAATGCCATGGGCTTCGAGGAAGCGGTGGGCAAGGCCGAGGCGCCGATGCGCGAATTCATGCTCAAGCAGACGCGCCAGTCCGACTTCGCGCTGTTTGCGCGCCTGGCCAAGCTCGAAGCCGGCGTCACGGCCGAGAACGCGCCGCTGCGCGTGCTGGTGCCGGCCTTCGTCACCAGCGAGCTCAAGACCGCCTTCCAGATCGGCTTCATGATCTTCATCCCGTTCCTGGTCATCGACATGGTGGTGTCGAGCATCCTGATGTCGCTGGGCATGATGATGCTGTCGCCGGTGCTCGTGGCGCTGCCGTTCAAGATGATGCTGTTCGTGCTGGCCGATGGCTGGAACCTGCTGATCGGCTCGCTGGCCGCGAGCTTTGCCACCTAGGAGTCCGCCATGAATTCGCAAATGGTTCTGACCTTCGGCCGCGATGCGCTGATGCTGCTGCTGACGATTTCCCTGCCGGTGCTCGGCGTGGTGCTGGCCGTCGGCCTGCTGGTGAGCATCTTCCAGGCCGTGACCCAGGTGCATGAAGCCACGCTGGCGTTCGTGCCCAAGCTGCTGGCCGCGGTCGCGGTGTTTGCCATTGCCGGCCCCTGGATGCTGAGCACGCTGGTGGACTTCATCCGCCGCACGATTGAATCCATTCCCGCGGCGCTGGGCTGACGTCCCGCGCCCTCTTGCTCCCGTGATTACCTTCAGCGAAGCGCAGCTGGTCGCCTGGCTCTCGCCTGTCCTGTGGCCGTTCGTGCGCGTGCTGGCGCTGTTCACCGCCGCGCCGGTGTTCTCCCAGCGTGCGATCCCGATGCGCGCCAAGGTCGGCCTGGCGTTCCTGGTGGCGGTGTGCGCCCAGGCCACGCTGGTCGGCCAGTCCGTGGTCAGCATCAATTCGCCGCAGGCGCTGGGCACGCTGGTCCAGCAGGTCGTGGTCGGCCTGGCGATCGGCTTCGCCGTGCGCCTGGTGTTTGCCGCGCTGGAAATCGCCGGCGAACTCATCGGCCTGCAGATGGGCCTGAACTTCGCCTCGTTCTTCGACCCGTCCAGCAATGCGCAGATCAGCGCGATCTCGCGCTTCTTCATGCAGATCGGCACGCTGGTGTTCATCGTGATCAATGGCCACCTGCTGCTGCTGATGGCTGTGGTCAAGAGCTTCGATGCGTTTCCGGTGGACGGCAATTTCATGCAGGCGCTGGCGCAGATGCGCATCCATGAAATGGGCAGCGCGGTGTTTGCCAGCGCGTTCTGGATTGCGCTGCCGATGATCGCGATGCTGCTGTTCGTCAACCTGGCGCTGGGCATCATCTCGCGCGTCGCGCCGCAGATGAACATCTATGCCGTGGGCTTTCCCGTCACGCTCACCGTGGGCCTGATCGGCATCGTCGCCACGCTGCCGATGCTCGAGCAGCCGCTGATGGCGCTGCTGCAACGCGCCATGGACATCTTCGGCGTGCAGATCTAGCGGCCTTCGCGCCGGTAGAGCCATGACAGGATGCGGTTCGACTTTTCTCTCAGGAACTGGGCGATTTCCGTTTCTCCGCAGCGCAGCGCGATGCTGCGCGCAGTCTCGCCTTCCAGGTTTTGCAGCAGCAGATGTTTGCGTCCGGACAGGTCGATGATGGCCTTGGCGGCCTCGATCTCCCCATAGACCAAGGCCACCATCAGCGCCGTCTGGCCCTGGGCATTCTGTGCATTGAGCATCTTGGCGTCGAGCTTGCTGATGATCGCCGCGGCGGCCTCGGGCTGCCGGGTGATCAGCGCACCCATCAGCGCGTTGTTGCCATCGGTCTCCTGGATACTGATTTGCTGCGCGCTCATCTTTTCGATGAGCAGCTGCGTGGCCTCTGGCTGTTCGTTCTCCAGCGCATGCATCAGCAGCGTATAGCCGCTCTCGTCCTGATGGCCGAGCATGGCCAGGTCCATCTCCTTGATCAGTTGCCGGGCAAACCCGGGGTGGCCGTTCCTCAGCGCAAACAGCAGCACGGCATAGGCATTGGCGCCGTCCGTGGCCAGTTGGCTGAGGTTCAGCTGCGCGAACACCAGCTGCTGGAGCTGCCGCTGGCTGCCCAACCGGGCCTGCTCCAGTATTTGTAGCGCAAAACGGTGCCTGGCGGGCATTGAATCGAGTAGCGACAGGGTTTGCTGGAATATCGCGGCCGACTCCTGCGGGCCGGGCGCGTCTTTCATTTCCCGATAGAGCGATCGCGGCATCTTGCGCCAGAAGTCGTCGCGTACCGCCTGGGCATCCTGGTCCAGTTGATCGAGCAATTGCCGGCCGCGTTGCATGTCTTGCAGCACGAACTGGTCCAGCGTCTGGTGAACGTGCAGGTTTTTCGGCTGCGGGCGCCCCGAGTCCACAGGTTCGGCTTGGAAGGTCTCGCTGACATAGAACAGGCTTTCGGCAAGTTGCTTGAGCTTGAGGCCGTCGCCGGGCGCGCCGACCACATAAGCCGGCTTGAAGTGGATGACACCGGCCAGGCGCAGATTGCGCGCAATGGTCCGCGCGACCAGCGTCACGTCGCTGGTGACCCAGTAGCGCTCCATCTCACTGCTGTTGCTGACGTGGAAGAAAATGCCCTTTTCGACGGGGCCATACAGCTTGTCGAGTTCGGGCTGTAGTTCGCTCGCGAACCTGTTGTACATCGCGTCGACGGTCGGCGCATCCAGTGAATTGGCGTGCACGTCGTGCTGGTTTGCGGCATAGAACTCCGCGATGCGCGCCAGGTATTCCTGCGCCATTTGGGCGGTGACCCGCTCCGTGGGGTCCGCATCGAGTACATGCTGCGCACCCGCATCCAGCACCTTCCGGTCAAGCGTGGGCATGAATGAATCGGTGCGTTCGGACAGGCCGAAATGTCCGGCCACCTGGTTGAAGAACGCCGCGACATAATGGATTTCGTTGCCCGGATACATGCACAGTTGATGGGCGTGGATGTAATTGCGAGCCTGCTCCTCGATGGCGCCGATCAGCCGGTGCATGAAATTCGGTGCCATGCCCGTGAGGGCCTGCAGCTCGCGTGCCGCGGTTTCCATGTGCTGGGCCACGGCCGGTCCGCAGACTTCGGTCCCTGCGAGAAAGTTCAGGATCGCCTGCCGTCGGGCCTTCTCGGGTAGATCGGACTTCTGGGCAAGTTCGCAGAACTGCCCGAAATCCCGCAGGGCCCGGGTCATGAACTGGTCGTGCAACTGCTTGTCGAAAGCGCCCAGGATGCCGGTGGCCACGAAGTTTCCCAATGCATCCAGCTGCACGCTAGCCCTTTCATGCACATCCAGCGGCTCCTCGCGCTGCAATTTCAGCATCGCAGCCTGTAAGGTCCCGGGCTTGAGGTCCAAGACCTGGAGCAGGATCTCGATGCCCGTGCGATAGGCCGCGAGGGATTGCTGCTGGGTGGGCGCAGCGTATTGCGCCTCTTCGGTGCTGGGCTCGGCTGCGGCTTGCACCGGTGCAGGGTTCTGCTGAAAAGCACGCTGGATGACGAGCGAATGGCTGGGCGTGGGGGCAATGGGCATGGCGCTTCGAGCTCCGGCGAAACCCGTGAGTGCCCGCGTTTGCTCAGATAGTTCCATGCGCGCCGTGCCGCGCCGCGCTGCCGCCCGAATGCGCCGCCGCCTGCTTAAACCAGCTGGTTGCGGATGGCGTAAACCGTCAGTTCGGCGTTGTTGCTCAGTTGCAGCTTCTCCAGCACGCGCGCGCGATAGACGCTCACCGTCTTGGGGCTGAGCATCAGTTCCTCGGCAATGTCAGTGAGGCGCTTGCCCGAGGCGATCTTCAGCAGCGTCTGCAGCTCGCGCTCCGACAGGCTCTCGTGCGGCACCTCGACCACGGGCGCGGACAGGCTCTCGGCCAGCATCTGCGCCACTTCGGCGGTGAGGTATTTGCGGCCCTGCATGACCACGCGCACCGCTTCGACCAGCAGGACCGGATCGCCAGCCTTGTTGGCATAGCCGTGGGCCCCGGCCTTGAGGCAGCGCAGCGCGTACTGGTCCTCGGGGTACATCGATACCACCAGCACCTTGATGTGCGAATGGGTCTCGCGCAGGCTGGCCAGCACTTCCAGGCCGCTGCGCCCCGGCATGTTGAGGTCGAGCAGCAGCACATCGCAGGCGGCGGTGCGCAGCACCTCGCGCAGTTCGGAATAGCCCGAAGCCTCGGCGGTGACGGTGATGTCTGGCGCCTCCGTCAGCGTATCTCGGATGCCCCGGCGCAAGATCGCATGGTCATCGCAAATCACCACGTGGATCAATGGAGCTCTCCCAAAATGAATTCAGCCGCCATGTTAGTGGTCGGGCAAAGGCACGGACACAATGATGGACGTTCCATTGCCCGGCTGGCTGCTCACGTCGAGCCAGCCGTCGACGGTACGCGCACGCTCGTGCAGTCCGCGCAAGCCGAAGGAGCGCGGCTTCTCGCGCTGTGCCGGTGTCATGCCGACGCCGTTGTCGCTGACCTCGAGCGTGAGAAAGCCCTCGCGGTCGGACAGGTCGATCTCCACCCGGCTGGCCTCGGCGTACTTGCCGATATTGGTCAGGGCCTCCTGGGCGCAGCGGTAGGCAACGAGCTGGACCTCGGGCGAAGCCGCGATGCGCTCGCTGCTCGTGCGCATCTGCACCGCCACGCCGGTACGCCGCTCGAAGCTTTCGGCCAGCCACTGCACCGCGGCGACCAGCCCCTGGTCGAGCACCGGCGGGCGCAAATTCATCATGATGCGCTGGCTTGCGCCCAGCGCATGCTGGAGCATCTCCAGCGCGGCCACCGCATGCGCATGCAGCGGCTGGTCGGCGGGGGCATTGCGCGTGATCCAGGCCAGATCGAACTTGACCGAAGTCAGCGAGCCGCCGATGTCGTCATGGATCTCCCGCGCAATGGCGGCACGCTCCTTCTCGATCGAAGACTGCAGATGCTCGGCCAGCTCGGCCAGCCGGCGTTCGGACTGCGCCAGCTCGGCCACCGCCTGCTCCCGCGCGCGGTACGCCTCATGCATCTCCAGCGCGTGCTTGATCACGGTCGGCAGGCGCGCGATGTCTTCCTTGCGCAGGAAGTCGGTCATGCCCAGGCGCATGATGTCCACGGCCGCGGCCTCGCCGATGGCGCCCGACAGCAGCACGAACGGCGGACGCGTATCCAGCGGCGCGACCAGCGCCAGCGCATCGACGGCAGTGAATCCGGGAAGGTGGTAATCGGCGAGGATCAGGTCGAACGACTGGTCCAGCAGCGCCTTTTGCAAGGCCTCGAGCGTGTCCACGGGGTGGATCTGGCAGGCCATTCCGGCGCGGCGAAGGATGATGCGTGTCAGGCCCTGGTCGGCGGGTGAATCCTCGATATGCAGGATTTGCAGGGCTTGTTCTGCGCTTTCAATGGCCATAGGGACGCTATCATAGGATACATCTTGGAACACACGGGGTAAGCATTTGTTGCTGGCCGAGGGGGGCGCGGAACACATCGCGCCACGCTGACGGCGTACCGCAAGCCGTGTGCTCCAGCATGAAGAAAGTATGTGCACTCTGGCGCGACCAGCGTGGTTTGTGGAGCATGTGCGTCCGGACAGGATGCTGGAAGAACGATGCAATCAACGCTAACTGGGTCGGGGCAGCCTGCGGTCCAACTGCCAGTCATGGTGGCGGCCGAGCTACAGGACTCGCTGCTGGTGGTGATGCACGACCTGCAGCGCCTCGAAGGCCTTTTGAACCATGCCACCGGCAACCTGCTGGCCCGTTTCGACGAGGCCAATGCGCTGCTTGCGCCCAGCGATGCGCTGCCTTGCGGCGAGTTCCTGGCGGCGCGCCAGGTGCTGCGGGCTGCCGTCACCGAATTGCAGTTCCATGACCTTGCGACCCAGTTGCTCAGCCACACCACGCGGGTGCTGCAGGCCTGTGCATTCCGCCTGGCCAATGAAACCATGGGACATGAAGAAGGCGAAGTCGATGCTCCGCCCGCCGCCTTTGCGCCGCAGCGCCCCAACCCCGTGACCCAGAGCGAGATGGATGCCGGTTCGGTCGAACTGTTCTGACATCTCCTGCCTCACGCTTCTCTTTGAAAGTTCGTTACATGCGCTCGATTCTGGCTGTAGATGATTCCCCTTCCATGCGCAAGATGGTGGCCTTCACCCTGTCTGGGGCCGGTTACCACGTCGTGGAAGCGGTGGATGGTCTCGATGCACTGGCCAAGGCCCAGTCGCAGCAGATTGACCTGGTGCTCGCCGACCAGAACATGCCCAATCTCGACGGCATCGGTCTCACGCGCCAGTTGCGCGGGCTGCCGCGTTTCAAGAACACGCCGATCCTGATTCTCACCACCGAATCCAGCGACCAGATGAAGCAGGCCGGCCGCGCCGCAGGCGCCACCGGCTGGCTGGTCAAGCCTTTCGATCCCAATCGTTTGATCGAAGTCATACAGAAAGTCATCCGCTGAGCACGGTTGGCGCGGAAGATCCACGGAATACAGGAAACCAGATGGCGGATACACAGCACGATACAGGCGCGGATTTCGACCTGACCCAGTTCTATCAGATCTTCTTCGAAGAAGCCGCTGAGAACCTCGACCAGATGGAGCAGATGCTGCTCGATCTCGACCTGACGGCGGCCGATGAAGAAGAGCTCAACGGTATTTTCCGTTGCGCGCACTCGATCAAGGGCGGCTCGGCCACCTTTGGTTTCGCCGATGTGGCGGAACTGACGCACAAGATGGAGTCGCTGCTCGACCGCCTGCGCCGCCACGAGATCACCCCCATCCCGCAGATGGTCGACGTGCTGCTGGAATCGGCGGATGCCTCGCGCAGCCTGCTGGCGCGCCACCAGGCCGGCGGCGTCGGCGAGGCCATCTCGACGCTGGACCTGGTGCGGCGCATCAGCGAGCTGGCTGCGGGCGCGAGCCCTGCGGCCGCAGCGCCGGCGCCCGAACCCGCGTTCGTGGCCCCGGCCCCCGTGGCTGCGCCACCCGCACCGGCTCCCGCGCCGCAAGCCGCTGCCGCGCCTGCCGCCGCGCTGGCGCCGGGCGAGCGCGCCCTGCATATCCGCATCGGTCCTCTGGAGCGCGTCGAGCTCGCCGATTCGATCAAGGAACTGTTCCGCGACATTCCCGGCCTGGGCAGCATCGACGATCTGCCCTGCACCGATGCGGGCTGCCGCCTGTTCAACGTGCATACGACCTCGACGGACGAAGACCTGCTCGACCTGTTTGCCTTCCATGTCTCCAAGGAGCAGGTGCAGATTTCCGTGGCCGCTGGCGCTGCCGGCGCCGCGCAGGCGCCAGCCCCTGTGGCGGCGCCCGCGCCTGCTGCCGAAGCCGAGGAGCCGGCTGCGCCGGCCCCGGTCTATCCGCCGGCGCACGAAGCCTATGGATTCTTCAGCGGCGCGCCCGGCGAGCCGCTGCACCTCGACCCCTCCGCTGCGCCCAAGCCCGCCGCCAAGGCCGCCACGCCGGCGCAGATGGAATCGACCAGCATCCGCGTCGCGGTCAACAAGGTCGACCAGCTGATCAACCTGGTGGGCGAACTGGTGATCACGCAGGCCATGCTCGCGCAGACCAGCCGCGGCCTGGAGGCCTCGGCCAACCAGCAGCTGCTGGCCGGGCTGGCCGATCTGGACCGCAACACCCGCGACCTGCAGGAATCGGTCATGTCGATCCGCATGATTCCGATGTCGACGGTGTTCAGCCGCTTCCCGCGCATGCTGCGCGACCTGGCCGGCAAGCTCGACAAGAAACTCGAACTGCAGACCCTGGGCGAAGCCACCGAACTCGACAAGGGACTGGTGGAGAAGATCACCGATCCGCTGACGCACCTGGTGCGCAACAGCGTGGACCATGGCATCGAGACGCCGGCCGAGCGCCTGGCCGCAGGCAAGAGCGAGCACGGCACGCTGACGCTGGCCGCCTCGCACCAGGGCAGTTCCATCGTGATCGAAGTGCGCGATGACGGCCGCGGCATGAACCGCGAGAAGATCCTCGCCAAGGCGCGCGAGCGCGGGCTGGACGTCTCCGACCAGATGCCCGACGCCGATGTCTGGCAGCTGATCTTCGCGCCCGGTTTCTCCACCGCCGAGGTCGTGACCGACGTCTCGGGCCGCGGCGTGGGCATGGACGTGGTCAAGCGCAACATTGCCGCGCTCAACGGCTCGGTGGAAATCGAATCCGTGCAAGGCGTGGGCATGCGCGTTGCCGTGCGCCTGCCGCTGACGCTGGCCATCATGGACGGCATGTCGGTGGGCGTGGGCGACGAGGTCTACATCCTGCCGCTGTCCTCGGTGGTCGAGTCCTTCCAGGTCAAGGCCGAGGACATCAACACCGTGGCCCAGGGCTCGCAGCTGGTGAAGGTGCGCGACGAATACATGCCGGTGATCGCGCTCGAGCGCATCTTCGAGGTGCCGCGCGCGCCGGACAGCACGCCCACCGCGATCATGGTCGTGGTCGAGTCGGACGGCAACCGCGTGGCGCTGCTGGTCGACGAACTGCTGGGCCAGCAGCAGGTGGTGGTGAAGAACCTCGAATCCAACTACCGCAAGGTGCCGAACGTGTCGGGCGCAACCATCCTGGGCGACGGCACGGTGGCGCTGATCCTGGACACCGGCAGCCTGGTGCGGCGCGTGCGCCACTGAGCGTGCGCAACGGCAATCTGCGAAACCGGGCCCCGCGAGGACCGGCAGCTATCCAAAGAGAAAGAGATCAATCATGAGCGTGATGGGCAAGATGGCCGAGGGTACGGCCGCGCGTGAATACCTGACGTTCCGCCTGGACCAGGAGGAATACGGCATCGACATCCTCAAGGTGCAGGAGATCCGCGGCTACGAGCCGCCGACGCGCATTGCCAACGCGCCCGCGTTCATCAAGGGCGTGGTCAACCTGCGCGGCACCATCGTGCCGATCGTCGACATGCGGCTGAAGTTCCACTGCGCGCAGGCTGAATACAACAGCTTCACCGTGGTGATCATCCTGAACCTGCACCAGCGCGTGGTCGGCATCGTCGTCGACTCGGTCAGCGATGTGATGGAGCTGCCACCCGACGCGGTGCGCGCCGCGCCCGATATCGACAGCGCCATCGACAGCGGCAGCATCACCGGCCTGGGCTCGGTGGGCGAACGCATGCTGATCCTGCTGGACATCGAAAAGCTCATGTCCGGCGAAGACATGGGGCTGGTGTCGGCCGAATGAACCGTCCGCGCCTGCGGACCCGTACGTTTTCATGACCATGCTCATGCGCCAGACCCCCTCCCTCGCAGCCGGCAAGCCCGGCATGGAGCCGCCGGAACCTGCCGGCAGCCCGCTGCTGCAAGGCCGCGAGTTCGTCTGGGAAGACGCCGACTTCGCGCGCGTGCAGGCGCTGATCTACCAGCGCGCGGGCATCAGCCTGCATGACGGCAAGCACGCCATGGTGTACAGCCGCCTGTCGCGGCGCCTGCGCGAAACCGGCTACAACAGCTTTCGCGACTACCTTTCCTGGCTCGAGAAGCATGACGGCCCGGAATGGCAGGAGTTCGTCAACGCGCTGACCACCAACCTCACGGCCTTCTTTCGCGAGCCGCACCACTTCGAGATCCTGTCCTCGCACCTGCGCAGCAAGCCGGGCGCGTCCTGGCGTGTCTGGTGCAATGCCGCATCGACCGGCGAGGAACCCTATTCGATCGTGATGACGGCGCTCGAGGCGCTGGGCGCCAAGGCCGCGTTCAAGCTCTGGGCCAGCGACATCGACTCGCGCGTGCTGGCCACGGCTGCGACCGGGGTCTACCGCACCGAGAACCTCAAGGGCCTGTCGCCCGAGCGGCTGCAGCGCTTTTTCCTCAAGGGCAAGGGCGCCAATGCCGGCATGGCCCGGGTCAAGCCCGAACTGCAACAGCTGATCGAGTTCCTCAGCGTGAATCTGATCCGCGATGACTGGCCATTCCGCGAGCCTTTCGACGTGGTGTTCTGCCGCAACGTGATGATTTATTTCGACGCCGCCACGCAGCGCCGCGTGCTCGAGCGCATCCACCGCGTCATGAAGCCGGGCGGCATGCTGTTTGTCGGCCACGCCGAGAACTTCAGCGAGTCGCGCGACCTGTTCACGCTGCGCGGAAAGACCGTCTATGAGCGACGTTGAGCGACGCCGCGCACCGCGCATCGCGCCGCTGCGTGCCGACCTGGCGCCGCCGCCGGCGCAGCCCGCATCGCTGGCCGCGCTGCGCGCGCGCCCGCGCCGCCCCGGCCAGGCCAGCTTCTTCTATTTCGATCCGCATTTCCAGTACAACGCGGTCAAGGTGCTGCCGGGCGAGTATTTCGTCTCCAACGAGAACATGTCCATCGTCACGGTGCTTGGCTCGTGCATTGCCGCCTGCCTCTGGGACAGCCGCATGCAGGTCGGCGGCATGAACCACTTCATGCTGCCCGACAGCGATTCCAGCGACACTTCGGGCCGCTACGGCTCGTATGCGATGGAACTTCTGATCAACGAGATGCTCAAGCTCGGAGCACGGCGCGAAACCATGCAGGCCAAGATCTTCGGCGGCGGCCAGGTCATGCACAATTTCACGACGATGAACGTCGGCGAACGCAACACCGACTTCGTCAAGCAATATCTGCAGACGGAGCGCATTCCTCTGGTGTCGGAGGACGTGCTCGATATCTATCCCCGCAAGGTGGTGTACTTTCCTGCCACGGGCAAGGCCATGGTCAAGCGCCTGGCCCATGCGCACCCGGATTCCCTGGTGGCGCAGGAAGCCCAGCGCGGCAATGCCGCCACCTTGGCGCGGGCCACGGCAGGCGGCTCCGTCGACCTGTTTTAAAGAGGCCATAGCGAATGAACCGGAAAACACGGGTGATTGTGGTGGACGACTCGGCGCTGGTGCGCAGCCTGCTGTCGGAAATCATCAATCGTCAGACCGATATGGAGTGCATAGGCACGGCCAACGATCCCCTGATCGCGCGCGAGATGATCCGCGAGATGAATCCCGACGTGATCACGCTGGACGTGGAGATGCCGCGCATGGACGGCATCGACTTCCTGGGCCGGCTGATGCGCCTGCGTCCGATGCCGGTGCTGATGATCTCCACGCTGACCGAGCGCGGCGCAGAAGTCACGATGAAGGCGCTGGAACTCGGCGCCGTCGACTTCGTCGCCAAGCCCCGCGTCGGCGTGGCCAACGGGCTCAACGACCTGGCCTCGGAGATCGTGGACAAGATCCGCGTGGCCGCGGTGGCGCGGGTGCACCGCACGCTGGCCGCGCCGGCGCCTGCTGGCAGCGCCGCGGCCAAGCCCAGCCAGAGCGCCCCGGCCGCGCCGGCGCCTATGCTGGGACGCCTGTCGACCGAAAAAATCATTGCCATCGGCGCCTCCACGGGCGGCACCGAGGCCATCCGCGAAGTGCTCACGCACCTGCCGGCCGACTGCCCGGCCATCGTCATCACCCAGCACATGCCGCCCGGTTTCACCACCAGCTTTGCGGCGCGCCTCAACAGCCTGTGCCAGATGAAGGTCAAGGAAGCGGAGAACGGCGAGCGCATCCTGCCCGGCCATGCCTACATCGCCCCCGGCGGCAAGCATTTCTCGATCAATCGCAGCGGCGCCAATTACGTGGCGGTCGTCGACGACGCCCCGCCCGTCAACCGCCACCGGCCTTCGGTCGAAGTGCTGTTCCGTTCGGTCGCCCTGTGCGCGGGCCGCAATGCCGTGGGCGTCATGCTGACCGGCATGGGCGCGGACGGCGCCATCGCCATGCGCGAGATGAAGCAGGCGGGCAGCTACAACTACGTGCAGGACGAAGCCAGCTGCATCGTCTTCGGCATGCCGCGCGAAGCCATTGCCCATGGCGCGGCCGACGAGGTGCTGCCTCTGACGCAGATCGCACCGGCGCTGCTGACACGGCTGCGTACCAGCCAGTCGCATTACCGCATATAGCCCCCGTTCGCCCTGGGCGGGCCCCCCTGAGCCTGTCGAAGGGTCGCCCTGAGTCCCGAGCCTGTCGAAGGATCGAAGGGTGCAGGCCAAAAAAAAGGAGCCGCGGCTCCTTTTTTGCATTCCGGGCTCAGGCCCCCAGTTCCGACCAGCGTTCCAGCGCCGCCATCAACAGTTCGTCGATCTCGGCATCGCGGGCGGCCAGTTGCGCGGCGCGCACCCCGTCCTTGGCATAGAGGCTGCCATCGGCCAGCTCGCCCTGGATCGACTTCTGCTCGGCCTCGAGCGCGGCAATCTGTGCCGGCAATTGCTCCAGCTCGCGTTGCTCCTTGTAGCTGAGCTTGCGCTTGGCAGCTGCAGCCGCCGGGGCAGGCGCAGCAACCGCTGCTGCCACAGGGGCGGCGACCGGTTGCTTTGCCGCCTGCTTGGCCTGTGACGCGGCCAGCGCCTTGCTGCGGCGCGACTGCTCGAGCCAGTCCTGCACGCCGCCTTCGTACTCGCGCCACAGGCCGTCGCCTTCATAGGCAATGGTGCTGGTCACCACGTTGTCGAGAAAGGTGCGGTCATGGCTCACCAGGAAGACCGTGCCGTCATAGTTGGCCAGCAGGTCTTCGAGCAGGTCGAGCGTGTCGATATCCAGATCGTTGGTGGGCTCGTCAAGCACCAGCACATTGGCCGGGCGCGCAAACAGGCGTGCCAGCAGCAGGCGGTTGCGCTCGCCGCCCGACAGCGAGCGCACCGGCGAGTGTGCGCGTGCCGGCGAGAACAGGAAGTCGCTCAGATAGCTCTTGACATGCTTGCGCTGGTTGCCGATCTCGATCCACTCGCTGCCCGGGCTGATGAAGTCCTCGAGCGTGGCATCGAGGTTGACCGCATGGCGCATCTGGTCGAAGTAGGCAATCTGCAGGTTGCCGCCCTGGCGGATGGTGCCGCTGTCGGGTGCCAGGCTGCCCAGGATCATGCGCAGCAGCGTGGTCTTGCCGGCGCCGTTCGGGCCGATCAGGCCGACCTTGTCGCCGCGCAGGATGGTGCCGCTGAAATCCTTCACGATCAGCTTGTCGCCAAACGACTTGCTGACGTCGTGCAGTTCGGCCACGATCTTGCCCTGGTAGCCATCGCCACGGCCCGAGGCAATGTCCATGTTCACGCTGCCCAGCTTCTCGCGCCGGTTGCTGCGGGTCTCGCGCAGCGCCTCGAGGCGGCCGATGCGGCTCTGGCTGCGCGTGCGGCGTGCTTCCACGCCCTTGCGGATCCAGATTTCCTCCTGGGCCAGCAGCTTGTCGGCCTTGGCGTTGATCACCGCCTCCTGGGCCAGCTGCTCTTCCTTCTGCAGCACATACTGCGCGAAATTGCCGGGATAGGAGCGCAGCACGCCACGGTCGAGCTCCACGATGCGCGTGGCAATGGCGTCAAGAAAGCTGCGGTCGTGGGTGATGGTGACCACGCTGCCCTTGAAATCGACCAGCAGGCCTTCAAGCCATTCGATCGAATCCAGGTCCAGGTGGTTGGTCGGTTCATCGAGCAGCAGCACATCGGGGCGGGTCACCAGCGCCTGGGCGAGTGCCACGCGCTTTTTCGTGCCGCCCGACAGCGTGCCGACCACGGCCTCGGGGTCCAGGTGCAGGCGCTGCAGGGTTTCCTCGACCCGCTGCTCCCAGTTCCAGGCGTCGTAGGCTTCGATCTCGGACTGCAGCGCATCGAGGTCTTCGTTTTCGTCGCCAGACAGATAGCGGTCGCGCAAGGTGATCACATGCGCGATGCCGGCCGAGGCGGCTTCGAAGATGGTGTGTTCGGACTGCAGCTCGGGTTCCTGCGCCACATAGGAGATGCGCACGCCGGACTGCACCTGCAACTGGCCGTCATCGGCCTTGGCCAGGCCGCCGAGAATCTTCAGCAGGGAGGACTTGCCGGCGCCGTTGCGGCCGATCAGCCCGATGCGTTCCCCGGTTTCCAGTGAGAACTGCGCGTGGTCCAGCAAGGCCACATGGCCAAAGGCCAGTTGCGCGTCGATGAGGGTAATAAGTGCCATGGTGCGCGCATTATGGACGGCCGCCTTAAAACCTACAGCCGGGCAGCGACGGGCCGGCGCCCGCCAGGGCGCCGGCCGTTTGCCCGCCGCAGGCGGCGGGCAAACGCAGCGGCAATCCTGACAAAAAGTTGAAAAGTACTGCTTTAGT